>JABFSA010000180.1 GCA_013140775.1 Acidobacteriota bacterium
CGACGGGATCGTATTGAGCCGCAAGGACACCCTTCGACGGTGACCGGCGTTTACACTCCGCAATCACGTTGACGCGCCCACGAGCGCCGAGGCCACTCACGAAGGCCGAACCGTTCGGTGACGCCACCGCTGCACGCGCCTCGAGCGCCGCCAGTGGTTCACGTTCGCGTCGCACCTCGATGATGCGTTCGGTGGCCGCGACGATTGTGGCGAGAAGGTCCGGAGTACTGGTCATGCCGGCACCTCAGCGTGGGAACCACGCACCATGCGCTCCAACGTCGCCTTGGCCGCACCGCTATCGATCGCGCGTTCCGCTCGCTCGATGCCCTCGCGAATTCCAGCGACGCGGCCGGCCACGAACAACCCCACTCCGGCATTGAGAACCACGATCTCGCGGGCCGCGCCAGGCGTCCCCTCGAGAACACCTCGCACGATCTCGGCGTTTCGTGTCGCGTCCCCTCCCACCAGGTCAGCCGGTGACGCCTTCTGCACACCAAAGTCAGACGGATGGATGTAGAAGGTGTTCACGACGCCGGAGCGACACTCGGACACCTTCGTGTATCCCGTGGTGGAAATCTCATCGATGCCATCTGCGCCGTGCACCACCCAGGCGCGCTCCGATCCCAGCATCAGCAGCGACCGGGCCAGGAGCTCCGTCAGTTCTGGCTTGGGCACACCGACGAGCTGTCTCCGCGCCCCGGCTGGATTAGTCAGAGGCCCCAGCAGGTTGAACGCCGTGCGGATTCCCAATTCCCGACGTATGGGTGCGGCATGCTTCATCGACGGGTGAAACGTCGGCGCAAAGAAGAAGGCGATATTTGCGTCGTGCAGCGTGCGTTCGACCGCCGCTGGCGATGCCGCGATATTGACGCCAAGCTGCTCGAAGACATCCGCACTTCCACACTGGCTCGAAACGGACCGGTTTCCGTGTTTGGCGACCTTCACACCCGCCGCAGCCACGACAATCGCCGCCGCCGAGGAGATATTGAACGTCCCGGAACGATCTCCGCCAGTCCCGCAGGTATCGAACACGTCGTCAGCGGGCGCTGACAACTTGACGGCATGTTCGCGCATCGTGCGAGCCAGGCCCACGATCTCCGCGGGACGCTCGCCCTTTGTCACGAGAGCCACGAGCAGAGCAGATAGCAGCGAGGCGGGTGCGCGGCCCTCCATCACCTCGTGCATGACTCCCGCTGCCTCCTCGGTGGTGAGGTCCTGCTGCCGAACGAGCTTCTCCAGAAGCGCGACGAACATCTCAGAGCTCCAGAAAGTTCTTCACGATGCGGCGCCCCTCGTCGGTCAGCACCGATTCGGGATGGAACTGCACGCCATGGACTGGATGCACACGGTGACGAACACCCATGATGATCCCTTCGTCGCGGGTGCGCGCTGATACCTCGAGCTCGGCCGGAACATCCTGGTCCGAGATCACGAGCGAATGGTATCGACCTGCGCGAAACGGATCCGAGACGCCTTTGAAGACGCCCTTACCGTCGTGAACGACGCTGGACGTCTTTCCGTGAATGGGCGAGGGAGCGCGCGTGACGACTCCACCGTAGACCAGACCGATCGCCTGGTGCCCCAGGCAGACGCCGAGCACTGGAATGCTGGGGCCAAAGCGCCGAATCACTTCGGGCGTGACGCCTGCGTCTTCAGGACGCCCGGGACCCGGCGAAATGACAATGCGCGACGGCTTCAGCTCCGCGATCTGATCGGCGGTGACCTGATCGTTGCGGCACACACGGATCTCGGTACCCAGCTCGCCGAAGTACTGCACGAGGTTGTAGGTGAACGAGTCGTAGTTGTCGATGACGAGCAGCATGACTACAACCCCCCCTGGGCCAGTTCCAGCGCCTGAATCACCGCGCGCGCCTTGTCGCGTGTTTCCTGGTATTCAGCTGCCGGATCGGAGTCAGCCACGATGCCCGCGCCAGCCTGCACGTACGCACGCCCCGCCTCGATCACGACCGTTCGAATCGTGATGCAGAAGTCCAGATTGCCAGCGAAGTCCAGGTATCCCACCGCGCCGGCATACACGCCACGCCGGCGGTTCTCCAGCGCTGCGATGATTTCCATCGCGCGGACTTTGGGGGCGCCCGACACGGTGCCGGCAGGAAAGCACGAGACAAGCGCGTCGAGCCGGTCCTTCCCGTCCGCCAGTTCCCCGATGACCTTGGACACGAGGTGCATGACGTGCGAGTAACGCTCGATCGTCATGTAGGTCGGCACCTGCACGGTCCCGTACTCGGCGACACGACCCAGATCGTTTCGTCCGAGGTCCACGAGCATGACGTGCTCGGCGCACTCTTTCTCGCTCTGCCTCAACTCCTCGGCAAGCCGGCGATCCTCTTCGTCCGACGGTCCACGCGGACGGGTCCCGGCAATCGGGTGCGTCTGCATCATCCGTCCCTCGACACGCACCAGCATCTCAGGCGAGGAACCGACGATCGCCCTTCCTCCCATGCGGAGGAAATACATATAGGGCGAGGGGTTCACGTGCCTGAGGGCGCGGTACGCCATGAACGGATCCGCGTCGAACCTCGTCTCAAAACGCTGTGAGAGAACGACCTGATAAATGTCGCCGGCAGCAATGTGCTCTTTCGCCGTGCGCACCATCTCCTCGAAACGCTCGCGCGTCACGTTGGAGGTGATCTCCACGGGCTGACGCTCGACGGCCATCGTCCTCGACAACGTTCGTTCGAGCTCGCGTTCGACAAAATCGATCTTGGCGCGCGCGAACTGGTACAGCGACTCGAGGTCTTCACCCTTGTTGATCCTGGCGTTCGCGATGATCAGGATGCGGCGCCGCACGTGGTCGAACGCAAGCACGGTGTCGAAGAGCATGTAGCCCGCCTCATCCTCGACATCCGTCGTCGCCTGCAGCGTGACGGGCTCGAACCAGGCTGCGGCGTCGTATCCGAGATAGCCCACGGCTCCGCCAGTGAACCGTGGCAGACCAGGAACCACTGGAGAGTGATACTCGGCCATCAGTTCGCGAAGCATCGAGACAAACGGCTGGTCCGATTCGCTGACTTGTCCGGCACGCTCGATGAGGGTTTTTCCTCCACGCGCGCGCAGGATGAGGAAGGGGTCCTTGCCGAGGAAGGAGTAGCGACCAACCTGCTCACCGCCTTCAACCGACTCCAGCAGGAATGCGTAGTCTGAGTGTTCGGCAATCTTGAGAAACGCCGAGACAGGAGTCAGGAGATCGGCAACGATTTCCTTGTAGACGGGCACGAACGTGCCTCGCGTCGCCAGCTCCTTGAATTCGTCGAAGGTGGTTGTCTTCATATGGGATTCGATGCCTGTTCGAGCTCGGCCGCGGCTCGCATGACTCCGGAGACTGGACGCTGGCCTGTCCACCACTCGAACTGCCGTTCCGCGACAGCCACCTGTGCAGCAATGGCGTCACTGCCGGCGACCTGAGTGAGCTCTCCGCCGGCGCTGGTCAACCCGAGGTAGCTCGACTCCCAACTGCTTCCTGTGCGCCGCGCCATGTCCGCTTTGCCTGCCCGCCGGGCCAATTCGTCGGACTGCATCGACGTGGCCGTGGCGTCGCGTTCGACGGATTCATCCAGACTGGCGCCCGAAAAGTTCAGCGCGTCTGCAAAGGCAAGAAAGTCGTGAACGTCGGCGGTGTGAAGGGGTACGCACACAGCGTTAAGACCTGCCGCCGCGAATGCCGCGTTATGGAGCACCGGTGAAAGGGCCCGTGCCGCGCTCTTTCCAACGACTCCGTACAGTGACGTGGCGTCGTCAATCGACTTGAATCGATATTGCCGCAGCATCCGTGCCGGCGGTATTTGACCCGGGGCGACGCCGTTACCTCCGTATGTCCATCGCGATCCGAACCGCGTGGCCAGAAGCCGTGTCGAAAGCCCGGTGTTGCCCATCCCAATCACAACGGCCCCACCCTCTCGTGCGATGTCCCTCAGTGCCAGCGTGTCGGTCAGACGTGCCGGCGTCGCGGCAATCTTGATCATCCGCGCTCCGCTGCGTCGCATCGCGTGCGCACGAACCGCAAGGTCCTGAGGCATAGCGTCGAAATCATGGGACGAGACGATGACGCGATCACCGCCAGCCCGCATGAGCGCCTCGAAACCCGGGAACCGTGCCGTGTCGCGGACCGCGCGCCATTCGACGTCCACGTATTCGGCTCCGAGTTCCAGCGCCTCGGATAGCAGCCGCAACCGGGACTCCTCGTCTCCCTCGAACCGGCCCCCCTCCCAGACCGGCCGGCAGGTCACAATCGTCGGCCGCTGACGTCCGGGCAGTGCACCGGCAACCTGCAGGTCGTCCACCCCGTCCAGCCGAAGTTCCACCAGGTCGCTGGCAGTCGCGGCATCTCGCGCCGCGATGAGTTCGGCCATCGTGGTGCCCGTCACGGTTTCGCACAGGAGCGAATGGCTCATAAAAACAAAAACGCCTCTTCAACCAGGGGCTGAAGAGGCGTCGTAACTCGGCTCAGTTCGTAGTGCGTGTCTTAGACGCTGGCCGCCCCTTCATTCACAGTCGGATACCACCACCAATAACTGGTGTGGGTGCCCGACGCGATGAAGGTAAACAGGTGCGACATCAGCGCGAAACTCAGTGGCCGACTGTAACGCAGGCTTCGCGGGTCTGTCAAACCGCATGTCCCCTCGACCTTGCAGTTTCAGCAGATAACCCGTATCTTCAGCTTTGAGCCCTGCAACATGCCAATGAGAACCGCGGCCACGATCCTGGCCCTGCTTTTGTTCGTTGCCGCCGGTCTGCCAGCCCAGAGCCGGAGCTTTCCGGTCGATGAACTTCGGGCCGGGATGGTCGGGATTGGCAAAACAGTCTTCGAGGGCGACCGCCTCGATGAGTTCAAGGTCCACATCCTCGGCGTGCTTCGCAACGTCATTGGTACGCGCCGCAACCTGATCCTCGCCCGCCTCGAGGGCGGTCCGCTCGCCAACACCGGCGTGATCGCGGGCATGAGCGGCAGCCCCGTCTATATCGATGGTCGTCTTCTTGGCGCCGTCTCCTATTCGCTCGGCCAGTTTTCCAAGGAGCCCATCGCGGGCATCACGCCGATCGACGAGATGACGGAAGCGGCGACGTTCGAAGGTCCCCGGCGCACGGCCGCGCGCGTTGAGCTGCAGATGCCGCTGACGCCGGACAGCCTCAGGGCATCGCTCCGCGAAGCCTTCAGCTGGATGAGGCCTTTCGCGGACAGCCCCTCCGATGTGCAGATCCTTGGGGGCACTTCCGTGAACGCCGGCATCGGCACGCTTCTGCGACCCATCGCCACTCCCCTGACGTTCGGTGGTTTCGACGCGAGCGTGATCGACCCCTTCGCGTCCGCATTCCGGGATCAAGGCTTTGTGCCCGTGATGGCCGGTGCGTCGATGCTCGCACCGCAACTGGCGCAATCGGCTGGGACAGCAGCGCAGCGCCCTGCGCTGCGGCCGGGCGATCCCGTCGGCGTCGCACTGATGAGCGGCGACCTGGAGTTCGGCGCCACGGGAACCGTCACCGATGTCGTAGGCAACCGCGTCTACGCGTTCGGACACCCCTTCTATGGTCTGGGACCCATCCGCTTCCCCATGACGCGGGCCCATGTCCTCACCGTACTGCCGAGCCTTGCCAGTTCGATGAAGATTGCCAGCACCGGCGACGTGATTGGCACAGTCCAGCAGGACCGCGCCACAACGATCGCAGGCACCCTCGGCCCCGGTCCTTCGATGATCCCCGTCCGCCTGAGCCTGACCTCTGAGCGCGGGACGAAAGAGACCTTTCAGATGGCGATCGTCGAGGACCAGCTCTTCACGCCGATGCTGGCGTATCTGTCCATCGCGAACACGCTCTCCGCCTACGAGCGCCAGAACGGCGCCGCGAGTTACGTCGTCCGCGGATCCGCCGTCGTACGAGATCGCGGCACGGTGACCTTTGAAGATCTCTTTACAGGTGATCAGTCGTCTGCTGGCGCCGCGGCCTACGTCGTCGCGCCCATCAACTTCCTCCTGAGGAACGCCTTCGAGGACGTGGAGCTCGACGGCCTCAACCTCGAGATTGATGCGAGCGAGGAACCGCGCAGCGCTACGATCGAGCGCGCGTGGGTTGACGGAGGCCGTCCCAAGCCTGGCTCCACGATCGACCTGAAGGTGCTCTTCAGGAACTATCGTGGCGACGAGATCACCCGCACGGTGCCGATGCAGATCCCGGCGAACGCGCAGGGCTCGCTGTCAGTCATGGTGTCGGACGGCATTCGCCTCTCTCAATGGGAGGCGCGGGAACTTCAGATTCAGCCGCTGCAGACACGCGGACTCCCCCAGATGATTCGTGTCTTGAACAGTGCGCGGAAGAACAATCGGCTGTACGTCCGGCTCCTGGGCCGCGATGCTGGAGCAGTCGTCAAAGGCGAGTCCCTGTCTTCCCTGCCCCCGTCCGTGCTGTCCGTGATGGAGTCTGATCGGAACGGTGGCAGCTTCCGGCCGCTGCAGAACGCGATGCTGGGCGAGTGGGAGATCTCAACCGAATTTGCCGTCGTGGGTTCCAGGACCCTGACTCTCAACCTCGAGGAATAGCGTGAGGTCTCTCATCCTTGGCGCGCTGGTCGCGTGCGCCGTCACCGTTGTGCAGGCCGCCCTTCCCACCTTCTGGCAAGTGTCGTCAGAAGCGGACTTCCTCCAGGGCGAAGTCGAGAATCTCGCCATTGACTCCTACGGGCGCCTGACGCTCGGGCCTGCGGTCACCACGCTCTACGAATCCACCGCACCATTCCTGTGGACGCTGGTGAGCGCACCCGACGGCTCGGTCTTCGTCGGCAGCGGCAATGAGGGCCAGGTGTACCGCGTCGACGCAAGTGGACGCGGCAGCGTCTTCTTCGACACCGAAGAGCTCGAGGTACATGCCATCGCCCTCGCGCCTGGCGGCGGTATCTATGTCGCCACGTCGCCGGACGGGAAGATCTACAAGGTCACGGCAGCAGGCGCGGGAACGGTGTTCTTCGACCCACCGGATCGCTACGTGTGGAGCCTCGCGGTGGACCCCGCCGGTAACGTCTACGCCGGCACGGGCGACAAGGGAACCATCTACAAGATCACTCCCAACGGTCAGGGCGCGCCGTTCTATCAGACCAAAGCGACTCATGTGATGTCGCTCGCCTTCGATCGCGAGCAACGGCTTCTAGCCGGCACCGAGTCCCCGGGCCGGGTGTTCCGTATCGACGCGACTGGCAGGCCGTTCGTCCTGCTCGATTCCCCCTACAACGAGATTCGTACACTCCGCGTCGACCCACGAGGCAACATCTATGTCGCTGCAGTGAGCGGCCGCGGAACCTCTCCGGAACGCCCCGCGACACCAGCGCCGGAACCGCCTCCACCTATCGCGTCGGTTTCCACCGAAGTCACATCCATCACCATCGTCGCCGACGCATCCGTGTCTGCCGCATCGGCTCCGGCAACCCCAACCGCCACGCGGGGCAATCAGGGCCAGGGCAGTGGAGCGGTGTACCGGATCCAGCCTGATGGCGGATCAGATCTCGTCTGGCAGCTCCGGGACGATTCACCGTTCGACCTGTTGTTCGAAAACGACGGGAACGTGCTGGTCGCGACGGGGAACAACGGCAAGATCTACAGGCTGTCTGGCGATCCGATGCAGCCCACGTTGGTCGCACGCGCCCAGGTTCAGCAAGTCACCACGCTGCTCGGCGACAAGTCGGGCCAGATTCTCTTCGCGACGTCCAACCCCGGCAAGTTGCTTCGGCTCTCAGCGGAACGCGCGCTTCGGGGCACCTACACCTCCGATGTGCGCGACGCGCAGGCGGTTGCCACCTGGGGCGCGATCAAGTGGCAGGGCTCGATGCCGCAGGGGACCCGCGTCGAGGTCTCGACGCGATCGGGCAACACCCGCACCCCTGACGAGACATGGAGTGATTGGAGCAGCAGTTACGCCGACGCCATCGGCAGCCCCATCGTCAGTCCGCGCGCACGATACCTGCAGTGGCGCGCGGTGCTGACAGCCACACGCGATCAGTCACCCATTCTGACGTCGGTCACCGCGGCGTATCTGCCTCGTAACAGCCGTCCCCGCGTGACGTCGATCACCATCCACCCGCCGGGCACCGTCTTTCAGCGTCCGTTCCCCACTGGCGATCCGGAAATCGCAGGATTCGAGGGAGACACGCCAGACCGTCGCGCGGCGTCCCAGAACCAGAACATCCCTGGCAGCGCCCCGGCGCTCGGCCGGCGCGCCTATCAGCGTGGCCTGCTCACCTTCATCTGGCGAGCCGAGGACGACAATCGCGATGATCTGAGCTACGACGTGTTGTATCGCCGCGAGGGCGAGACCGCGTGGAAGCCGCTCAAGCGGGGCCTGACCGACGCGATCCTGGTGTGGGACACCACGTCAGTGCCGAACGGTCGCTACGTGATGCAGGTCGTCGTTTCGGACCTGCCGTCGAATGCACCAGCGTCGGCGCTCACCGCGTCAACAGAGAGCACCACCTTCGACATCGACAACACGCCGCCAACAATCTCCGTGACGAGCGTTCGACGCGAGAACGCGAACACCGTGGTTTCATTCGACGTTCGGGATACAGACTCGGCCGTGCAGAAGACCGAGTATTCACTGGATGGCGATCGCTGGCACGCGATCTATCCGTTGGATGGGATTGCGGACTCGAGGCGTGAACAGTACGAGGTGCGACTCGAAGGCGAAGAGGCGGCCCGCGGAGTCATCATCCGCGCGACCGACGCGCTCAACAACGCTACGAGCGCGCGGGGCGAGGCGCCCGCCGCGGTCGCTCCCCGCTAGTTCGCTCCGCTGAAGGCTTTTCGCTTGGTGCGGTGAGCGGAGCAAGAAGGCCCGCATCATTCGGGTCGATCGACGCCTTCACCGTCGTCCGCTCCAACAACCACACCACGTTGACCGCCACGGCCCCGTCCGACGTTCTGGCTGGAGTAAACCTCGACTCCTTCACGGCCTCGAGCAGCGCAGTGACATGAGCCGACTCGGCAGCATCGAGCAGCTCGAAGTTTGCCACCCGGCCTTCGCGCGTGACCACCGCGGCCAGCGCAAACACCGCATCCTCAGCCGGCATGAAATCGAGAGACGAACCGTGATCGAGCGGTCTGGGCGCCAGCATCCGTGAATCGAGCTGGAGCGGGTTGCGATCGGAGCCAGGGTTCGCCGAAGCGGAGATCCGATCAGCCAGCGAGTACGGCAGTTCGGCCCTGGCAACGCGATTCACGCTCGTGACAGCGTAGAAACACAGCGCGACCGCAACAGTGGCGCCGATCGCCGGCCAGAGAAACCGCATATCACTGAACAACCCGCGGCAACGGACACCCCACGACTGATCGCGCTCCGCGCGAATCCGCGTCAGCACTTCGGACTGAATCACCGAGAGCGCCCTCTGGTCCTCTGAATGGTGTCCAGGCACTGCCGCGCCAATTCGAAGGCTGGCGCCAACGGTCCGCAGGTCATCCACTCGTGCCGCACAGGTATCGCACCAGCGCAGATGCGACTCGAGCCTGACCTGTGCGGCGGTCGGGAGCTCGCCGTCGATGAAGGGTTGCAGCATCTCGCGGGCGCCGTCGCAACCGAGATACGAGATCATGACCGCATCCCCAGGAGTTCGGCGCGCAGCGTCTGACGCGCGCGGGTAAGGCGAGACTTCACCGTCCCGATCGCCACGTTCATCGTGAAGGCAATCTCTTCGTAGCGCAGGCCGTCGATCTCCCTCAGGATCAGCGCCGTTCGCTGCTCAAACGGCAGCTGCTCCATCGCCTTCCAGATGCTCGCTGCCGTTTCCTTGCTCGCAAGCAGACGATCTGGCCGGATATCCTGCGTCGACTCGAGGTCCCCACACTTGAGGATGTGCTCGTCGAGCGACACCTGGCTCGAGCGGTGACGACGACGCCACCAGCGGGTACGGTTGCGGGCCTGATTCACGGCAATGCGATAGACCCACGTGCGGAGCCCCGACTCGCCGCGAAAGTGAGAAATGGTACGAAAGACGCGGAGAAACACTTCCTGCGAGAGGTCGAGTGCTTCGTCCCTGTCGCCGAGCAGGTTCAGCGCAAGGCCATAAACCATCCGTTGGTGCGTCGCGACGAGCTCGGCACAGGCCGCCTCGTCACCCGCAGCGCAACGGGCAATCAATGAGGCTTCCCCGCTATCGACGTCCGTCCAGCTCAGCGCGCCAGCGTTCTTCACCGACCCTCCAAAGAAAGGTGCTGGCATGAGTGTACTCCTGTCTACTTAGACCCCTCCAGCGCGGCAAGGTTCCCTCGTCTGCTAGGATGGGCCAGCCGCCGTGAGACGACACCTGATCCTCTCCGTGGGCCTGGCGTCCCTGCTCGTCGGGGCCCTGGTAGCGTGGTACCTGGTACGCCAGGAGCGCGAGTTCCAGCGCCTGATTGCCACAGGCGACAGCGCCCTCGCACAAAACGAGACATTTGGGGCGATCGAGGCGTTCAGCGGAGCGCTCGCCCTGAAAGACGATTCGATGCTCGCCCACCTCCGGCGTGGGGATGCCTATCGGCGTCGAGGAGAGCTTGACGAGGCTCTCCGTGACCTCGAGCAGGCCGTGGCGCTCGACCCCTCCGCGCCCGCTCCCGTGGAGCTCTCCGGCGATGTCAACGCGGCGATGGGCAGGTACGACCAGGCCGCCGAGAACTTCAGAGCCTTCACGCAGCTCGACGACCGCTCGCCGCGAGTGCTCTACAAGCTCGGCCTCGCCTACTACCGGAACAGACAGATCGACCAGGCGATCGGCGCACTGCAGGAGGCACTTGCGCTGGATGTCAGGTTTGCCGAGGCCCACTACCTGCTCGGCGTGTGTCTGAGGGACCGCTCGGACGTCGAAGAAGCACGCAAGTCCCTGACGCGCGCCCTCGAACTCAGCCCCACATTCGCTGCCGTGCGAGAGGAACTGGTGGAGCTCTACGACGACGAGGGCCGCCGGCGTGAGGCGGTCGAACAGCTCGAGGCGCTTGCCGCGCTCGAGCCAGATCGCCCGGAGCGTCTCGTGAGCGTGGGACGTGCCTACGCAAGCTGGGGACGCACGGATGCCGCCATCCTCACTCTTGCCAGGGCCGCCGATCGTTTTCCCGACGAGCCGGCTGTGCGAATCGCGCTGGGACAGCTGTGGCTGGACGTCGCAGGGCGGGAAGACGATCCCGTGGCGTTGAAGAAGGCGCTCGCCGCGCTGCAGCCGATCACCGTCTCTCCAAGCACTCCGACGGAGGCCCTTGTGGTGTACGGCGAAGCGCTCTTGCGTTCCGGCGAAACCGGTCGAGCCGAACAAGCGCTTGTTGAAGCAGCCACACGGCGGCCTGTTGATCCGCTTGTCTTCCGGCATCTCGGCGATGCCGCCGAGCGGCTCGGGCATCGTGCCGTCGCTCGTGACGCGATCCTCCGCTACGCCGCTCTTGTCGGAGAAGACCGCCTCGATCGCCAGACCACGGATCAGCTCAGCCGACTGCGATAACCCGACGGTTTCGGAACCCGGTCGGTAATCAGTTCTCCAGCGTGAAGACGTACAGCGCGTTGCCGGTCTGCGGATAGCGGACGTCGGGGGCGATCGTTCGGGGCACGACGCGCGGGCTGCCTCCACCGAGGCCTGTGGTCACGGCCACGTACTGCTTGCCGTCCACGGTGAACGTGACGGGAAAGCCCTGCACGGAGGTACCGAGACGAGCCTCCCACAGCGACTTGCCCGTGCGCACGTCGTACGCGTGGAACTTGCGATCGAGGTCGCCAACGAAGGCGAGCCCGCCAGCGGTCGAGAGCACCGAGGTCAGAAACGGCGAGCGCTGCTGGACCGACCAGACTTCGCGCATGGTGTTCACGTCGTACGCGGCGAGCTTGCCGATGTTGCCGTTGGAGCCTGGCATCTCGAAGAACTTCCGGTCGCCTGCGGTTCCCCCGGACCCTTCCGTAAACGCCACCTGACGCCCGGCGATCTCCATGCACGACTGTGCGAGTGGAATCACGAGCAGCCCTGCTCCGGGGTGATAGCTCGTCGCATGCCAGTTGTGTCCACCCTCGGTGCTGGGGCAGGCCGACACCCACTCACCCACCTTCGCATCGGCGATTTCCTGGCGGTAGTGGAGCTCACCCGACTCGAAGTCGATCCGATCGAAGACGTTGTGAAAGATCGTCTCTTTGATCGACTCGAACTCGCCGTTCTGACGGTCGAGCTTCCAGAGCAGTCCGGGCTTTCCGATCGTGAACACAAACTTTCTCGGACCCACGTCGATCAACACGCGCTCGTACACTTCGTCCAGGTCGAGCGACTCACCAGGGGCGTGCTGGAAATACCACTCGAGCCGGCCGGTATCGGGCCGGAGCGCCACCGTGCTGCTGGTGAAGAGCGCTCGGTCCGTCGTTTTCATGTTCCGGCTCGCCGGCACCCAGGGCTTTGCCTGCGCAATTCCCCAGTACGTCAGGTCGAGCTCGGGATCGTAACTGCCGGTGATCCATGTCTCGCCGCCTTTGCGAAACATGTTCTGCTGGTTACCCCAGGTATCGCCGCCGGTTTCCCCCGCCTGTGCAACGGTGTTGAAGCGCCACGCCAGCTTGCCCGTCTCGGCATCGAATGCGCTGATGTAGCACCGATCCGCCTGGAAGCGATCGCAGCCCGAGAGGCCCTGCAGTACCTTCCCCTTGATCACAATCGGACCGCTGCTGTTGCTGAAGCCCTTCGCCCGATCGGCCACCATGACGTTCCAGACTTGCTTGCCGGTCCGTGCGTCGAGCGCGACGAGCCGCGCATCCGTCGTGGCCACGATGAGGTTGTTCTGATAGAGCGCCATGCTGCGCATCGCGCCCTGACCGATGATCGCTTCGGGACCAACGCTGTTTTCCCACAGCAGCTCACCAGTACGACCGTCGAGCGCCTGCACGATGTTGCCGGTGTTGTAGAGGTAGATGATGCCGTTGTGCACGATCGGCGTCGGCTCACTCGCACCGCCCTCGTTCATCGCCCACACCCACGCAATCTTCAAGCGACCCACGTTCGAAGGGGTGATTTCCGTCAGCGGACTATGGCTCCATGCCTGATAGTTCCGCCGGATCATCAGCCAGTCCCCCGCGGGAGGATTGCGCAGCATCGCGTCGGTCACCGGCACGTAGTTCTGGATGTTGCCAGGCACCGTCAGTCCGCGCCCAGGCGGCAACGAGGCAGCAGCCGCGGCCGGTGCCGGAGCTGCGGGGGCTTGCGCAACGGGAGCCGCGCCGGCGGGTGCCTGCGCGCGAGCCGCAATCCCGATGGGCGTCGTGTTGCCTGCCGCCAGAGGCACCTGTCCGGGGGTTGCGCCGTTCGTCTGCAGGATGAACGCCGTGAGCGCGAGCACCTGTTCGGTTGCCAGCGGTGGGCCACCAGGAGGCATGGCGGCCTGTATGAACTCCGCCAGTTCGCGCGTCGGCTTTGTGCCCCACGTCGTCATGAAGTTCACGCCTGAAAGCGCCGGCGCCTCATTGCCGCCGCCCAAATCCGATCGATGGCACCCGGCACAACTCACGTCGTAAATTTGGCGCCCCTGCGCCGCCTGTGCGGCGGTAAACGATGCGGCAGCGGGCGGCTGTTGTCCCCCGACGATTGACGCACCAAGCGCCGCAACCGCCACCACCACGAGCAAGCGGACACCCACCGGAATCGCGTGCTTCATCACTTCGCCTCCCGGGGGAACAGCCATCCCCACAGATTGCCTTCCGGCGCCTTCTCGCTGTGAATCTGAATGTAGAGGGAGCTCTTGTTCAGGGCCTGCACCTGCGGGCTGGTCAATTCAACCGTACCCTCCAGCGTTCCGCTCGTGCCCTTCGACACCACAAGGTCGGCAATGGCCTGTCCGCGTGTGCCCCGAGGCGCAAGATGGATCCGTGCGACAGTCGCCGATGAGCGCAGACCCTCGAACTTCCCGCTGACCGTGAGCCGGTTCCCGTTGAGCGTGGCGCTTGCGGCGCCCTGTCCGCTGACCGTGTCCTGATTCGCCACCATGATCGGCACGGTCGAGAGCCGCGCCACAAAATTCGTGGAGCCCTGCCCCGCCACGTTCGTACCGAACACTGGCACGAGCACCGCAACACATGCCGCGATCCATCCTGCTCTGGCGCTGAATCTCTCGCTCACCATGCCATCCCCCCCTCGCGCGAGGTCAAATCCTATACTCAAAAAGACGGTGCGACGGTGCGAAAGTGCGGGGTGCGAAGGTGCGGGTGCGAAGGTGCAGTGCGGGGGTGCGGGGTGCGGTGACGAGACACACGCCCCGGGCGGGCGTGCGTCTCGTGATCCAGCGGTCGAAGGCGCTCTGTGTCCTAGAAGCTGTACTTTGCGCCGAACTGCAGAATGCGGGGTTCGCCGGAAATCGTCTGGATGCGACCGAACGTCGCCACGTTGAAGTTTGTCCCGGGGTTCCCCCAGTTAAAGTGGTTGAACAGATTGAACGCTTCGAGCCGCAGCTCCACGTTTTGCACCGTGCCGAGCGGCACCAGCTTGGTCAGCGACATGTTGACCACCCAGAACGCCGGACCCTTGATGCTGTTGCGTTCGTGATCGCCAAAGGTGCCGAGTGCCGGCTGAGCAAACGCCGCACGGTTCAGGTAGTTGGTCAGCGACTTGTCGCCGTACACCTCATCGCTGACCTGATTGACGCGCTGCTCCTGGAATCGCTGTCCGTTCAGAGCTCGATCGGTGCCAGTAGTAACCGACAGCCAGCTGCCCGATCGCGCTGAGAGGATGCCCGACACGCGCCAGTGAGAAGCCAGGGCACTGACGACCGCGTTGCCAGCCTCTGGCGTTTCATACCCCACCGTCACGTTACCCACGTGGGTGCGATCCTGTTCGCAGTGCCCGCGATCGGCTTTCGGATCGGCCGGGTTGGTCGGTCCCTGGGCCAACTGCGGGAAGCCGCCCGTCGTGTTGTCTCCATAGCATCGCGACAGTGTGTAGTTGCCGTTCAGAGAGATGCCCGCAGCAGATCGCCGCCGCGCCGACAGCTTCAACCCGCGGTACGTCTGCGTGCCAATGCTCGTGTGCAGATCGAGATTCCCGATGAGCGCAGCCGCCGCGGGATTCTCGTTCGACACCGACAGCACGCGTCGGCGATCCAGGTTCGCGGCAGTCGTGCAGACGGGATACGAGATCCCATTGAGCACACACGGATTCGTACCCAGGAATACGCCAGGGTTCTGCTGAATCTGCGTCCACAGCCGGTCCGAGTAGCTTCCGAGATAGCTCACGCTCACGCCCCACTCGTCTCCGACCTGCTGCTCGACCGTCACATTCCAGGACTGTGACCTGGGCGAATTGATGTCGGGGTCGGTCGCACCGAATGCGCCATACGCGAGGAACTCGGTATTCGCGTTCGTCTGGATCGGGTGAGGATCGCCACCCACTGAGGCGTAGGGATTGTCGAGCAGCCCCGGGGGATCCTGGAGCAGTGATCGGTTGCCCCACGGCGGCGCTCCGGCGTTGATGTTGTGCCGCTCGCCTGTCGGGAAGTCGTACCCGATGCCGTAGGACGTTCGCACCGCCGTTCGACCATTCCCCTGCACGTCCCACGCAAGGCCCAACCGTGGCGAGAAGTTCATCCACTGTTTCTTCTGCCCGGTCTTGCCATCAGGAAAGCCATCGTCGCCAGGATAGGAGAATCCGGCGGGCGCCTTCAGGAACACTTCGCTCTTCACGTTCTTTCGGAAGCCGTCGATGTCCCAGTTGTAGATCGCACCGTTGCGCACGCTCTGGCCCAGGAACGGCTCCCAGCGCAGCCCGGCATTCACGGTCACCCTAGAGCTGGCTCTCCAGGTGTCTTGCGCATAGATGCCCTGATACCACATGTCCATCGGAAGGGCATTGGCCGCTCCGTGCTCGAGGCTCGCCACTCGTCCGAGAAGAAAGTCGCCAAGGCCGAGGCCCGTGGTCTGGCCGTTCACGATCCACGTTCCGCCGGATCGCGCGTTCGTCAGAAAGTCCATCTTCAAATACGCGACGCTGGCGCCGACCGCGAGCTGGTGATTTCCGCGAACCAACGTGACGTCGTCAGCAATCTGATAGCTGTCGGTATTGAAGATGCCGCTGTTGACGCCTCCGATCGCAAAGGCGCCGGTCACACTGAACGACATCTCGCCCGGGCTGTAGCTGTAGACATTCGATCCGATGTCATACGGCGAAAACCACTTCTCCGTGCTGCGGCTCACGCGCGTCCGGTTGTAGGTCACCCGCAGCGATTGCACCGCGTTCGTCCCGAAGACGATCGTGTCGCCCAGCGCGAGGCCTTGATACAGATTGTCCACGCCCTGCGCGGTCGTCGTGAGGACGTTCTCAGACGTTTGATAGGGTGGCGGTTTCTTCACGAACTTGAACATGTAGCGGCCGAAGATCGAATGGTTGGTGCTTCGCTGGTAGTCGAGGCGGCCCAACCCGTCCCCTTCCTTGCTGTCGTTCGGCAGGCTGTATGTGATCTGGCCGCACGGGTCCGTTGTGGTTGGCAGGCGCTTGGCCATGTTGAGCGCCGCCGGACTGAACGCGGATGGACTAATGCGGTTGTCCACGAACCCGCCGCGCAGCGCAACGTCACGCCCCTGGCACGCAGCCGACGCAAACGTGGTGAAGTCACCGGCGAGCATTGCGGCGTTGGGCACGTAGGTGATGTTGGACGCAGGCGTCTGCGTGACGTTCGTCCCCTGATAGCCACCGAAGTAGAACAGCTTGTCGCGAACGATTGGTCCGCCAAGCGTTCCGCCAAACTGATTCCTCACCAGACCGTCGTCTTTGCGTTTGCCGTCCGGGCCAATGCCCGCAAAGGGATCGGTGGCGTTGAACCGCTTGTCGCGAACGAACTCGAACAGGTTGCCGTGCAAGGCGTTGGTGCCCGACTTGGTCACGGCGTTGACCGATGCTCCAGCGTGCATGCCGTTCTGGGCGCTGAGGCCGCTCGTGGCCACGCTGAACTCCTGCAGCGCGTCGGGAAACGGCATGGGCAGGTTGGCGTTGTTGTTGACGTCGTTGTGCATCGCGCCATCGAGTGTGTACGCCACACCGAAGGACAGCCCACCCGCCACAGAGATCGTCACGCCCCCGGTCATGCCACGGTTCGAGGCGACGCCGGTCTGGACCGCCGCCCCTGCGAGCACGATCAGGTCCGTCACCTGCCGTCCTTGAAGAGGCAATTCGACGATGCGTTCGTTCTCCACCACGTCGCTGATGCCGGCACTGCGCACGTCCACAATCGGCGTTGCGGCTTCAACTGACACCGTCTCCTCGAGGTTGCCCACGCCGAGCTCGGCGTTAATCGTCGGGGTGGCGCCAACCTGCAGCACGATGCCCGTCTGCACGTAGGTGCGGAATCCCTGCAGAGAGACTTCGAGGCGATACGGACCGGTGGGCACATTCGGCATGGTCCAGGTGCCCGTTCCATCAGTGGTGACGCTCCGGGTGAACCCGGTGTCTGTTTGTGTAGCCGTGACGGTCACTCCCGGGAGGACCGCCCCGCTTTCATCAGTGACCCGCCCGTTGAGTTCGGCGGTCGCCTGCGCCCAGGCGAGGGCGCTTGTCAGGAGCAACGTCACAACAGCGAGGGCAGCGGTCCGTAGAACGCGATTCATCACATCCTCCGTAGTCATGAGCCTTGGCCGACGGACGGCCCAATCCGGCACGTGCACGAAGCGCGGAGACGACGGGTTCGAGCGAAAACGATCTCGCAGTACGGGTCTAGAGACGTGGTTGTTCTTGCGTGAGTGGTGCGGTGAGTATACGTACGTGCGGCCGGAAAGCAAAGCCCGGAGATCGGGCCGATCAGTTCATCGATCCAGTCGGACCATCGAGCAGCAGCGACCGCTGGCCCATCTGCCAGCTGGCCCACTGAAGGCCATTGCAGAGAATCTCCGTCGCCGCCGCAGCATCAACAGGCTTCGAAAACAGGAAGCCCTGCCCCATCTGGCAGCTCAGGCCGCACAGCAGGTCGAACTGCTCGACACCCTCGACCCCTTCTGCCACGACGTCGATGCCCATGTCGCGCGCCATCGCGAGCACCGCCCGGACGATGGGCCGGCTGTCGCTTTCGCCGGCATCGAAAAGACGCGACACAAACGACCGATCGATCTTCAGCCGGTCAACCGGAAAACGGTGCAGATAGGCCAGCGACGAGTGTCCGGCGCCGAAATCGTCCAGACACACCGACACGCCAGCATTCCTCAGCTGAGATACCTGCTTGATTGAGTGCGCTTCGTCCGACATGGCCGCGCGCTCGGTGATCTCAACCTCCAGCTGGCGACCGTGAACGCCGTACTCCTGGAGCAGGTCCGACACGCACTCGACCAGATCGCTTTGCTGGAACTCGCGAGCGGAGAGATTGACGCTGACGCGCAGGTGGTCAACATGAAGCCCGCTGGCACGCCACGCGGCGAGCTGACGGCAGGCTTCTCGCAGCGCCCATCGGCCCATGGGGACGATCAGTCCGACTTCTTCCGCCAGCGACACAAACTCGTCGGGCTGAAGAAGACCGCGCTCGGGATGCGCCCAGCGCAGCAACGCCTCGAAGCCCACCACCGCCTCGCGATCGAGCCGGAGAATCGGCTGGTAGTGAAGCCGGAGTTCCCCACGCTCCAGCGCCGGACGCAGCTCCACTTCGACCTGCTGCCGCGCCAGCATGCGGTGCCGCATGTCGCGTTCGAAGACCTCGTGATGCGACTTGCCCTGCGCCTTGGCCTTCGACAGCGCGGTGCCGGCATCGCGCATCACGTCATCGGCCGTCTGATAGCCAGTCGCGCTGGCCACGATTCCCATGCTCACCGACACGTACACGTCGGCCTGATCCAGCCTGAAGGCTTCGGCCAGCACACGCCGGATCTCGTGTGCGACATGCGACACGTCACGAGGATCGCGGGCGTCTGGGAGCAACATCGCGAACTCGTCGCCGTCCAGCCGGGCCAGGGTGTGCTTCAGTCCTGTATGCCCTCCGACCCCCGCCATCTGGACTTCGTTCTCGAGACGTCTCGCGATGGCCACTAACAGGCGGTCGCCAGCCGATCGACCACGGGCATCGTTCACGGCCCGCAGTCCGTGGACTTCCATGAGAATGACCGCGAAGGGCAGGTTGCGCCGTCGCAGGCGTTCGATGCACTGCCCCATGCGCTCCATCAGGTGCACGCGACTCGAGAGAGACGTCAGCGTGTCAGATTCCTTGCTCTCGGTGATGTCTGCAAGGGAGCCGGCCAGACGAATGGCCCTGCCCTGGGCGTCTCGAACGGCGAGGCCTCGCATCAGGACCCATCGATACATCCGCGCCGCATCCCGAAGCCGGTATTCGACCTGAAGGTGACGCGACATGCCGGCAATATGCGCATCGACCTCACGCCGGACTCGCGCGCGATCGTCCTCGTGAATCTGCCCAAGCCACATCTCCGCGGTGGCCGAAGCCGCGTCACGCGGCTCCCAGCCAAACCGCTCGCTCCAGCCTTCCGAGGCGTAGA
This sequence comes from Acidobacteriota bacterium, assembly GCA_013140775.1. Lineage (GTDB taxonomy): Bacteria > Acidobacteriota > Vicinamibacteria > Vicinamibacterales > UBA2999 > JABFSA01. The sequence continues at coordinate 19,444 of JABFSA010000180.1, forward strand.
ACTCATTGGTGACCAGCGTCCAGTCCCAGATCGCGTCCGTTGCTCCAGCCACAACGGCGGCGTAGCGCGCTTCGCGCTCGCGGACCTGGGACTCGATGCGCTTGCGCTGCACCTGCGTGTCCATGCGAGCGAGCGTGACCTGGAAGTCGATGGGCTTGCCGATGAAGTCGTTTGCGCCGAGGGCCAGCGCTTCCGCGATATCCGCACTGCCGTCTCTGCCCGTCACCATGATCACAGGAAGCACCCCAGGGGATCGGTCCTGGCGAATCCGCTGGAGCACCTCGTAGCCGTTCATCGAGGGCATTTCGACGTCCAGCAAGACCACGTCGAACTCGTGCTGACCGACGAGCGACAGGGCCTCAGGCCCCGAAGATGCCTGCGTTACCGCGTACCCGCGTTGATCCAGGCGCCGCGCCAAGAGCTCGCGATTCGGTTGATCGTCATCCACCACGAGCACGCGAGGACGAGCATAAGCGCTGGCGAGCGGTATGGGACAGAGCAGACCAGATCCGGCATCTGGCGGGAGCGGCGGGCGGGACACGACGCGGGAGTGTACGCTGCCGAATGCCCGGAGGCAAGGCGACTCAACAAGTTATGGACGTCCAGCTTGACAAGCACCCCCCCTTGCTCTATACACCGTGACGCGCACGGATCACGTCGCGTGCACTTGTTCCGAGGCCGTGCCGGAGGGGTCGAATGCGTTGTGCTATCCGCGTCGCGGCTGTCTGGACGGCCTGCGTCGCGCTCATCCTGGGCGCCGCCGCCCCGGCTCTTGGCCAGGCGGCCTTCGTCACGTCGTATCAGACGACCGATTTCAGCGGCGAGTGGACGGAGATCGCACACGAGATCGGCTTCACCGCTGACCTCTACGACTACACGGGACTCCCCTTCAACGCCGCGGGCCGCATGCGTGCGGACACCGGCGACATCTCTGACTGGTCGATTCCCGAGTTCGTCTGTCGTCCCCATCCCGGGATCTACAACTGGTACTACGGCGGCGGCTTACGAATCACCAAGGAGAACGATCCGATCTCGCGTGAGCTGACGGCGTATCACGTCCAGTTCTTCCGCGCGCCCGACCGCCCCATCTACATGGACGGCCGGCCGCATCCTCCCGAATGGGCGCCGCACACGTGGGCCGGGTTTTCCACGGCAAAGTTCGATGGGAACACGCTGGTCATCCAGACGACTCATATGAAGGAAAGCTACATTCGCGCCAACACGGCTGTCTTCAGTGAGAAGGCCAAGGCCACTGAGTTCCTGACGCTGGACGGCGACATCATGACGGTGACTACGCTGCTCGAAGATCCCGTCTACATGGAGGAACCACACATCCAGTCGATCAGCTACCGGCGGAATGTGCATCAGGAGCTGCCGTACTTCCCGTGCACTGTCGGTGTGGAGAACGTGGTTGAAGGGTTTCCGCATTTCCTTCCGGGACAGAATCCGTACATCAACGATGCCGCCAAGAAGCAGCAGCTACCGATCGAAGCGATCAAGGGCGGTGCTGCGACCATGTATCCCGAGTACCGCGAGCGGCTCAAGACGCTCCCCGTGCCGGCGGCAGATTGAGATGCGATTGAAGTCAGCTTCGAATCGACCACGGATGTTCGCGCGACGGGGAGTTGCCACACGCGTGGCAGGACTCCTTGCTGTGGCTGGTGCCTTCGGTTCTTTGGCTGGACCTCAGATCATTCACGCGCAGCAATCCGGCGCCGAGCTGCACGTCATGCCCGTTCGCGGCAACGTGTTCATGATCGTCGGGGGCGGAAGCAACGTGACCGTCTCGGCTGGCGTGGACGGCATGTTTCTGGTCGATGCCGGCTCGTCCGCCATGGCGAACAAGTTGCTCGACAAGATCGCCGAGATCGGCGCCATGGTCTCGGGCGCCGCACCGCCGACGACGTGCGTGGGGCCGTCGTGTTACCCAGCCGGCAGTCTCGGCTCCTTTGTGCCCTTCGGGTGGACCAGCCCTTCATACAACGCCGTCGTCGCGTCGCCGAAGGCAGGAAAGCCCATTCGCTGGATCGTGCAGACGTCACCTGATTCGGATCACACGGGTGGCACCCCGATACTGGCGGCAGCTGGCACCACCTACAACGGCGGCGAAGCGGGTCGCCTGCTCGGTCAGCGGACCCCAGCCGAGATCATCGCGCACGAAAACGTCCTGAAGCGCCTGACCATGAGCAAGGCGCCAGAGCTGGCGTGGCCGACAGAGACGTACTACATTCCCAGCCACAAGATGAGTCAGCACATCAACGGCGAGGGCATTCAGTTATTCAACACGCCCGCGGCCATCACGGATGCCGACACCATCGTGCAGTTCCGGTTCTCTGATGTGATCAGCGCCGGCGACCTCTTCACACCGGGCCGATACCCCGCGATCAACCTTGCACAGGGGGGCACCGTGGCAGGGCTGCTCGCCGGCCTTAACAAGGTGATCGAGTTGGCGTTCCCCGAGTATCGACATCAGGGCGGCACGATGATCGTGGGCGGGCACGGAAGGCTCGGGGATACGGCCGACGTCGCGATATACAGGAATATGGTCGAGGTCGTCCGGGATAGAATCCGCGACATGAAGAAGCGCGGGCTATCGCTTCAACAGGTCCGCGAGGCGAAGCCGACGCTCGACTTCGACGGGATCTACGGTTCACCGGACGCATTCATCGCCGCGGTGTATCAGACGCTGCAGTGATACGGAACCTCACATGCACTCGAGGAGGCGGTATCCCATGACACGTACAGTGCTGTTCCTGGGCTTGGGCGTGGCGTTTCTCTGCGGCATCAGCGCTTCTGCGCATCACTCGCAGGCCGCTCAGTACGACACCAGCAAGAAGGTGTCGCTCGAAGGCACGATGGTGCAGTTTCAGTTCCGCAACCCCCACTCGTTTCTACAGGTCGAGGCGCCGGACGACACCGGGCAAGTCGTGCGCTGGTCGATCGAGTGGGGCGGCAGCGGTCAGCTCACCGGACAGGGCGTCACGCGAACCACGTTGAAGTATGGCGACGTCGTGACCATCACGGCGAACCCGTCGCGAACGCCAAATGATCACAAGCTGCACATGCTCACCTTGCGGCGTGCGTCCGACGGTTTCGGCTGGGGCACACGACCCGGCGAGGTTGTGGACTAGGGGTATGTGTTCCGTCTCTAGTCTCTAGTCTTTAGTCTCTAGTGAAATACCAACTTCTTCGCGCGCTGTTTCCAATTGCGACTGCCGTTGCTGTCCTGGCGACGGGATCCCTCACGGCTGAAGCGCAGCGAGGCCAGGGACCGGCTGGCCCTCCCCCAACGCCGAAGGCTTCCGCGGCTATCGACCTCACAGGCACGTGGGTGTCGGTCATCAGCGAGGACTGGGCTCTTCGCATGGTCACGCCGGCGAAGGGCAACTACCTGCGAGTCCCCATCACGCCCGTCGCGCGAAAGATCGCCGATTCCTGGGACCCAGCGAAGGACGAGGCCGCTGGCGAACAGTGCAAGGCCTACGGCGCCGCGGGCGTCATGCGGTTGCCCGGCCGAATTCGGCTGACCTGGGCCGACGAGAGAACGTTGAACATGGAGCTCGAGGCCGGTGGCCAGACGCGCGTGTTCCGCTTCGGCCAGTCGCCGACGCCCGCACAACCGTCGTGGCAGGGTCATTCAGTCGCCGAATGGCAGTACACGCTCAACCCTCCGAGAAGCGGCGAGCTCAAGGTGACGACGACCCGCATGCGGCCTGGTTACTTGCGAAAGAACGGCGTCCCCTACAGCGCGAACACCTCAATGACCGAGTACTTCCACCGCATGTCCGCGCCCAACGGCGACACGTGGATCACTCTAGTCTCCGAGGTCAGCGATCCCGAGAACCTGCGCGAACCGTTCGTGCAGAGCACGCACTTCAAGAAGGTTCCCGACAACACGCCGTTCAAGCCAGAGGTTTGTTCAGCGAGATAGACACCAGGGCTCTAGGCTTTCAGCCCCAGGCCCAAGGCACGTAGGGCTTGGTCCGCGCCCGTCGATTAGCTCAGAGCGTCCCGAGCATGTCGCGACGGACGTAGCGGACCCGCCTCCCATGGCGTCAGACGTCGCGGGTCACAGCTACCTCAACACATCGGCGTTCTCACCGTCCTAACGGTATACTAGCGCTCCCCCCTTAATCTGCTCGGCGACTCTGCTCGCTTGGGCTATTTACCACGAACGAGTTCGCGCAACATCGCCCTAGTTACCGACCGCAGAAGCCGTTTATCTCTCGCATCAACTGCCTGGTTTCGGGAACAACGTCAGTCAATGCCGGTCTCCCCACCGCGCGGCTACTGAAGACGCGGGACAGTCGCAAGAACTCAGGATCCAAAGTGCCAAGGGTGACTCCATGGAAAGCGGAAGGAAGCAATTGGACACACGAGGGATCAGGAAGTTCAGCCAGGACTCCCGGTACTTTCTGAAGTATTACGCCTGGTCCGCTGTGCTCTTTTCCATCATTGACATCTACCTCTTCATGCTCTGGGACACGAACCCTTTGCACGTGGCCTTTTCGCCTATCTACCTCCTGTTGATCCCTCTCGGCTTATATCTGGGAGGGTTGTCCGCCGTCTTTATCCACAACGCTGCTCATGGAAGCTTCCGGCCGAGGTGGCTGAACCGAGTGGCAGGGGAACTGGCAGGCACGCACCAGCTCTATGGTTTTGTTGGATGGAGAACGGCACACATCATTCATCATCACTATCCAGACAATCCGGAGCGCGATCCACATCCCCCGCTCAATTTGTCGTTCTGGGAGTTTTCGAATGGGATGCGAACTCAGCTGGCGAAAGTGCTGACAGACTCGTATTTCGACATTTGGGGCAACGGTGAAGAATCTCAGCGGATTTGGAAGCTGAAGAATCTATGCGGATTCTTCGGCATGGCGGTTCGTCTGATCTTCTGGTTTCTACTCCTCGGTCCTTCCCTGTTTGTCCTGGTGTACGTTCCGTCTTACATCTTTAACTATTTCTTTTTTTCTCCCTTCAACTACTACACCCATCGACGGGACCCGAATAGCAGCGAAGGAGTGTTCGAAGTCTTGAACTTGAGCAATGGGTTTTATTACGGTCTGACGAATCTCATGTTTTTTGGCATCTATCACCACAGGACCCATCACTCGAAGCCGTACTTGTTTAACCCGCAGAAGTTGGTCTCGACTCCGAACCGCGTTTCGAATGACCTCGTGACAGGCCGACGTGACCTGCCGCCGGCAATCCACCAGGCCGTAGACTGAGGTTCGCTTCCGGGTTAGCCGGACGACGTTTCAAATCCCAGCCGAGCCATCGTCTTCAGCAGTCCCTGACGGGAGAGACCGAGCGCTGTTGCCGCCCGGGTGCGACTGCCGCCCGCGCGCGCCAGGGCCACCTCCACACATCGGCGTTCGAACTCCGCTCGCGCGTCGGCGAGTCGGCACGACGTCACGCGCGCTGAGCCAGTGATCGCCGCGGGCAATCGGGATGCTCGCACGCTGCCCCGCGCTGGCGCGGCCACGGCGAGTGCGGCCATCACGTTCTGCAGTTCGCGGACGTTGCCAGGCCAGTGATAGCTCGCCAGGGCCGACATCACGCCATGGGTGAGCGTTGCTGTGCACCCGACACGCGCGGAGGAGGCCCGCCAGAAATGGTCGGCGAGTATGGCGATGTCTTCCGGTCGCTCGCGCAACGGGGGCACGCGGATGCGAATCACGTCGAGCCGGTACAGCAAGTCCAGTCTGAAGCGGTTCCCGGCAACCTCGGCCCTCATGTCCCGATTCGCTGCGGTCACGAGCCGCACATCGACCTTGCGACTGAACGTCTCACCAACACGTCGCACCTCATGCTGCTGCAGAACACGAAGCAGCTTGGCCTGACCGCGAAGTGACAGATCCGCGACTTCATCGAGAAACAGGGTGCCGCCGTTGGCCTCCTCGAAGAGCCCTGGCTTGTCCGCGACGGCTCCGGTGAACGCTCCTTTCACGTGGCCAAAGAGCTCAGACTCGAGCAGCTCGTCAGGAAGCGCGGCGCAGTTGACGTCGCAGAACTTGCGGTCGCGCCGCGGACCAAGCTGGTGCACCGCTCGCGAGGCGAGTTCCTTGCCGACACCGCTCTCCCCTTCTATCAAGACCGCAAACGGCGCCCGCGCGGCCCGTTCAATGGCGCGACGCACCTCGGCGATGGCAGCACTCACTCCGATGAGTTCCGGCACTGATGTCGAGGACCGCGCAGTTTCACGCCGACCGGCAAGCAGTGTCTCCAGTCGAGGGGCGGCCACGGCGGCGGCGATTTCCAGGACTTCCTGAGCGCTCCCGCTGGGTCGTCTGTCGAAGGCCCACCGACCCGTCAGGGCTCCCAGGAGCCTCGTGCCCAGGCGAATCGGGACTCCAATCTCCCTGCCACCGCCCACTTCGTCAGCGATGGTGATGCCGGCTTCCACGACGCGACCGCTGAGCTGCGTAGGAAGCCCGGCGCCGACGCTGACGAGCACGCTGGTCGGCCCGGCGTCGTTCGATACGAGGTCGAGCCGCACGGTCTGCAATTCGCGTCCGACACGCTCCGTCAACTGCTTCAACGCAGCGTCATCGTCTTCCTCCTCCTGCGCGAGCCGAACGAGGCTTGGAACAAGCGCCGGCACCACGTGTGTGGAATGGAAGCGACCGACGGATACAACAGCCCCTGCAACAGGGAGACGAGCCATGCGACGCTCGATCTCCCGTTTGAGCAAGGTGGGCGCGACGCGGCTCATCCGCGACACACGCGTGAGGGCGTGATGTGCGTCGTTGGCCCGGCCAGCCTGGCAGAGTGCGTCGTGCCAGATCACATATGCACGTGCTGCCCGCAAAGGCGAACGAGCCGCTCGTGCGAGACGGACGATCTCGTCCAGGCGCTGTTCGGCGAGGTTGAGTTCACCAGCGGCGGTGAGCACCCGCAAATGCGCCGTCTCCGCGATCAGGCGTGGCAGTGGATCCACCTCTCCCGCCGTGGACGCGATGAGTTCGTGAGCCCTGAGCCCGGCGTGAAAAAGATCTCCGGATGCAACGAGCAGCCGTACCGCCATGGCGCCTGCCGACGCCGTCACGACGGGATCGCCCGGTTCGGCTACGCCCTGGATCACCGGGAGCGACGACACGACGGCTTCGTCAACCCGCCCCTGCCAGAGGAGCACGCGTGCGAGCACGGCGTGCGCCCATCGATGCCTGACGGACTCAGGAGCGTTTGCGAGCAGTACCGCGCGAGCCACCGACTCCGCATCGGTCAGCCGGGCAGTATCGATGCGTGCGGTGGCCTGCCACAACCTCGCGTCCTCCTCCACGCCCGTGACTCCCGACGATCGACCGTATTGACCGGCCTCCTCAAACGCGCGCTCGGCTGCCGGAGCGCGACCGCGCTCCAGCAGAACTCGCCCAAGGCTCATGGCCGTCGTCGCTGCAAGCTCGAACGCCTGCCTCCGAGCCAGACTGCCCGCAACCTCTCGAAGCGTGCGTTCGGCCGCGGCATGACGTCCGCCGCGACCGAGCGCGAGCGCGCGACCGGAACGGGCCACGAGCTGTCGCAACTCCGGCGTCAACTCGGCCGCTGCGCCGGGCAGGCGG
>JABFSA010000042.1 GCA_013140775.1 Acidobacteriota bacterium
CGTCGCGCGCCACGAGCGTCGGGCCACTGTCCACTGACGGAACAGCGGTCACCAGATTCCCGCCCAGCGTCCCGAGGTTCCTCGTCTGCACGGCCCCGATGGTGTGCGCGGCATCCACGAGCGCCGGAAACAGGTCGCGCACAATCGGCGACGCCATGATTTCGGAATGCGTCACCAACGCGCCGATGCTGAGTCCCGCATCGGTGAGTTTCAGTTCGCGCAGGTCAGCCGCACGCGAGATATCGACGACGATGCTTGGAGGTGCGTGGGAGGAAAATTTCAGGTCGGCGAGAAGGTCTGTGCCGCCGGCAAGTACTTTTGCTGTCGGCCCGTGCTGCGCCAGCAAGGCCACGGCATGGTGGGAGTCCTTGGCCGATACGAATTCAAACGCCTTCATCAGGTCTCCGGAGTGTCGCTAAGGTCGCAGGTTTGAGGCCGTTAGCCCTGACGGCCCTCGTGCATGAGATATCCATGCGAAGGTACCACGTCCAAGGCCCTGCCCGCAATGACGGGATCGAGGTCTAGACCGCGGTTGTTCGCCGCGGCGCAGACTTTCCGCGGGATTTTGGCACGATCGGTTGGGCGGCCGGGGAATCGTCCATCGGAAGACGGAATCGGTGGATGCCGTCGTAAGAGTGAAGGGCCCCGGCAACAGCGCCCGCCGTCGCCACACAGCCGATTTCTCCTACCCCTTTGGCCCCGTACCCGCCCACTTCGTCCGGAACTTCAATCAGGATGACGTCGATCGGTGGGGTCTGCCGGGCCGGCACGATGCCAAGATCGCGCAGGGCAAGGGAGTCCGGGACGCCATTGGTGGACGTGAGGCGCTCGGAAAGCGCATAGCCCAGGCCCATGTGCACGCCGCCTTCCATCTGTTCCGCACACAGCCTGGGATTGATGGCGCGTCCGACGTCGTGCGCGGCGACGACCCGCTGGAGCTTTCCCTGGTCATCGAGGATGACGACCTGCGTCGAATAGCTGAAGGTCAGGTGCGTGGTGGGGTTCTGGACCCATTCCGGCGTCCCCGGGCGTGTGGTGAAGCTGAGGACATACTCTCCGACGTACTCCCGCCCAACCAGCGCCTCCAAAGCCACCTCATTCGTAGTGTCCGGCTTTCCTGCCCCGAGCGGAGCCGAGGGGAGCCGGACCGTTTCCAGATCCGCCACGAGCTTCTGAGCTGCGATCTTGGCTGCCGCGCAGCTCAACGTCGTTCCCCGCGAAGCCCAGGTCTCACCGCATTTATTGCCGAGGTCTTTGTCCCATCGCACGTGCATCACATCCGGCGAGAGACCGGTTTCCTCGCACACCGCCTGCATCGTCGCGGTGAAGATTCCCTGCCCCATTTCGGTGTAGCCATTGAGAATCTCCAGGCGCGGCCCCTCGAGCACACGAATGGTGATGTAACCACCCTCGGTCGTCCCGTTGCCGAGCCCGGTGCTCTTGATGCCGCAGCCGATCCCCTTGAACTTCGCGTTTTTGTAGAGGTCCTTCACGGCTTCGAGTGTCGCCTTCATCCCGCGCACGCTTTCGCGCATCACTTGCCCGGTGGCGAACCTGTCACCTGGGTCGAGGATGTTCCGCATCCGGATGTCCCAGCCGTCCACGCCGATTTTCTCGGCGAGCAGGTCCATCACGCCTTCCATCGCGAACTGGGCCTGGTTGCTGCCAAAGCCACGCATGGCCCCGCTGTTCGGATTGTTCGTGTGAACAGCCTTCGACTCGACGTCCACGTTCGGCACGCGATACGGACCACACGTATGGCAGGCAGCCCGCAGCGCGCACTTGGCGCTCGTCGTCTGGTAGCCGCCTGCATCGGCGATGATCCGCGAGCGGACGGCCATCAGCCGCCCTTCTGCATCGGCCCCCACCTTCAGCGAAATCGCCATCGGATGACGCTTCACGTGATGCTGCGTGGACTGAGGGCGCGTCAGTACCGTCTTGACCGGACGCCCCAGGAGGAATGCCGCAAGCGCGGTTTGCGCCTGAATCGACAGCTCCTCTTTGGCGCCAAACGCTCCTCCGCTTGCAGCCAGCGCAATCTCGACACGATCCGGATCGATCCCCAGCACACTCGCGATTTGCGGCCGATCGTGGACGGAGCCCTGGCTGTCGGTGTGGACGAGGACCGCGGGGCCGGAGTCCGAGGGTGCGACGGTGCCTGGAATAACGAGGCATGCCTCGGGCTCGAGAAACGCGATCTCGACCTGCTGTGTCTGGAACGTCGCTTCGATCACGTGCGTGGCCGTCGCGAATGCTGATTCGACATCACCGCGGGCATAAGCCGTGATCGGCTGCAGCTGGTTGGGGCCTGGACGGAAGGTCCCCGGACCGTGCACCTGGATGGCGCCGGGCTTCAGCGCCTCGAATGGATCGGTGATCGCCTCGAGCACCTCGTATTCCACATCGACGGCTGCGGCCGCCTGGCGCGCATGGAACTGCGTATCGGCCACCACCATGGCCAGGAAATCAGCGACACAGCAGGTGACTTCGCCTTCGGCCACAAAGATCGGCTGATCCGGATTCGTGAGGCCGACACCGCGGGACCCGGTCACATCGGCCGCCGTGAACACACGGACCACCCCGGGCATCGCAAGAGCACGGTCGGTCTGAATCTTTACAATCCGCGCGCGCGCGTGCTTCGTCGGCACCATCGCGCCGTGCAACATGCCGGGCACACGCATGTCGTCAACGAAGGGCTTCTGGCCGAGCGTCTGGGCCACGCCTCCCTGACGCGCGACTGAGTGACCGATGCCGGAGCCCGGCTTCGCGTTCTCAGCGAACGCGGGGTCGCGACTGAGGCCGAAGTCCTCGCCGAAGAAGTGGTGCCGGCGCGGCTCGGCAGGCAATGCACCGCCACTACCCATCGCCTCACCCGCTGTCTGGATTGCATCGATGATGCGGACGTAGCCGGTGCAGCGGCACAGGTGACCGTCAAGAGCTTTGACGACCGCGTCGCGATCCCCACTCTTCCCATGTTCGATGAGCGACGCCGCCCTGACGACGATCCCGGGGATGCAGAACCCACACTGCACACCGCCCTCGAGAACAAACGCATCGGCGATGGTGCGTCGCGTCTCTTCAGGGAGTCCTTCGAGGGTGACTATCTCGGACCCTTCCATCTGCTCGGGCTTCCGGAGGCAGGACAGCGCGGGACGGCCATCAATCATCACCAGGCAACAGCCGCACGCGCCTTCCGGGGCACAGCCATTCTTGGCGGACACCACCCCGCACTCTTCGCGCAGAACCTCGAGCAGGTGCATCCCCGACTCGTAATTCGCCTCAGTGGCTTTGCCGTTGAGCGTAAATCGAATCGTGGCCATTGGTTTGGGGTCCTCGCAACCATCGTACCACCCGTGTCGCTCTCGGCGGGTGCCGATGGGCGGACCCGCCAGAGGGGCCCTTGCTGCCGCGGCCCGCCAAGAGCTAGGATCGTGTGTTCATCAACATAGCTCGGAGGCAACATGCAGGAACCCTGGAAAACGGACAAGTGGTTCATCAGCCCCTGGAACTACCTGCCAGAGGTCGCGAAGAACTCGGCATTCGGTAAGAACATCAAAATCCACGACGTCACCCTGCGTGACGGCGAACAACAGACCGCCGTCGTCTTCCGCCGCGAAGAGAAGGTCGCCATCGCCAAGAAGCTCGACTCGCTTGGCGTGCATCGGATCGAGGCTGGCATGCCCGCCGTCTCGGCTCCGGACAAGGCCGCCATTTCTGACATCGCCGCGCTGGGATTGAAGGCTGAGATCTTCGGGTTCGCGCGCTGTATCCCCTCCGAAGTGAAAGTCATCAAGGAGTGCGGTTGCAAGGGCATCGTCATCGAGATCCCTGCCAGCGACCACATGATCCAGAACGGCTACGGCTGGCCGATCGAGCGTGCCATGAAGGCGTCGATCGAAACCACGCTCGCGGCCAAGGAAGCCGGCCTCTACACGGTCTTCTTCACGATTGACGCCACGCGCACGGAACTCAACCGATTCCTCGAGATCGTCGAGATGGTGGCCACCGAAGGTCACATGGACGCGCTGACGATCGCCGACACGGTCGGCGGCACCACGCCCGACGCCATCCGCTACGTTGTCCCGAAGGTCATCGAGCGCCTCAAGAAGCCCGTCGAGATCCATTGCCATCAGGACTTCGGTCTCGGTGTGGCGAACACGCTGGCCGCCCTGCAGGTGGGCGCGTCGGTCGCGCACACGACGGTCACGGGCCTTGGCGAGCGCGCGGGCAACGTGCCCATGGAAGACGTGGTGATGTCGCTCCTCTGCCTCTACGGGAAGGACCTCGGAATCAAGACCGAGCACTTCGTCGAGGTTTCGCGTTTCGTAATGGAGCTGGCCAAGGTCACGCAGCCGCCAAACCGTCCCATCGTCGGCGAGCGGCTCTACGACGTCGAGTCGGGCATCATCGCCGGCTGGGTCCGTCTCTGCCGCGAAAATAATCCGCTCGAGTACGTGCCCTTCGCTCCCGAGCTGGTCGGCCAGAAGCCGGTCAACATCGTGCTCGGCAAGAACAGCGGTCCACCGTCGATTCAGGAGTGGTGCGAGAAGATGGGCATCACGGCCACCGACGAACAGAAGATGGCCATGCTGATGGGTGTGAAGGCCAAGTCGTTCGAGAAGAAAGACCTGCTGACCGCCGACGAGTTCAAGGCGATCGCCGAGAGCGTGCTGCAGGCGCAGCCCGTTTAGCTGGTAGCTGGTAGCTGGTAGCTGGTAGCTGGTAGACGTTCTACCGGCTACTGGCTACGGGCTACAAGCTACTTCGTCGCATCTCCCCCCTCGACAATCACATTCTCGACAACACCGCCACCGTTCCGGCGGAAGCCTGCCGCGTCCTGATACTCGGGTGACTGGAAGCAGTTCACGCCCTGCTCGAGCGTTGGAAACTCGATGACCACGAACCGGTGAAACGCCTCGGGGCCTTCCATGATCTGATAGCGGCCGCCCCGCGCAAGCACAGTACCGCCGTGTTTCTTGATAATGGCCGGGACGAGGTCGGTGTACTTCTTGTACTGAACGGGATCGTCAACTCGCGCGCGGGCAACCCAGTAGGCAGGCATCGGACTATCTCACCTCGAAGAGGACGTCACGGCGCGCGGAGTGACCGCCGACAGTCGATGTGGCCTCCACGCGAAGCACGTAGGTGCCAGGCGCTGCGTCACGCAGCGGAAGGCTGGTTGTGAATCCCTGCGCGAGGCCCTTGCTGTCGGCCCCGACCGATCGGTTGTCGCGCGCCTGCGCGAGCTGACGTCCGCTTCGCGCGTCCAGGATCGTCGTCGTGTAGTTGAGGTTGTGAGCCGAAGGACTCGAGTTGTCGTACACCTCCGCAAACCACGTCAACGTATCCGAAGGGCTGAAGGTCCGCGTGACCACTGGCGGCGACGGGAGCAGACCGTTCCAGTCCGTCTCCTGATTCGCGGTTGCAAACGTGCCAGCGGACGATGACGTCAGCAGCACGCCGCTGATGCCGAAAGGCACCTTGGTGTAGTCGGGGACTTCAAGGTCATACGGGACAGTCCCAATCGCGCGACCTGTCGATTCGTGGGCGCCTACGCGGATCTGATAGCGGCCCGGAGGCAGCTCCAGATGCGAGAGCATCCGCACTCCAGTGCGGCTGACACGCTCGTGCGTCTCGGGAACCAGATTGAGATTGAACGTTTGCCGATCGCCGCCTTGCACTCGCGCACGCTCGTCCGCCGCGACGATCGAGACTTCAATCGTTTCGGCGAATCGACCGTCCTTTGGCTCGAACTTGAGCGACGGGCCGTCGATCTCGAGCGCAACCAGCACCGAACCGCCTTTGCCGCCTGCGGCTCGCATGGGCGCCGCAAAGACGCGCATCGGCAACTCGCCCACCGGCACTGGCTTTCCAAGCGCAGCTCTCAGCGCCGGCGTGGTTCCGGCCTTGACGTCTGCTTCGCGCGCGCGGTCGATGGCGCGTGTATCGGGCGGCAGGAATCCCTTCCTCGCCCTGACCTGCAGACCCGGACGTTTGACGCGCACCTCAATCTTCATGAACTTGTTGCGCGACCACCGGCCCGCATCGCTGTAGTACCCCAGGAGGAAGTACCGGCTGTTGTCCAGCACGATGCGCCCAAGCCCTCCAGCCAGATCACCTGAGTTGACGATCGGGATGCCGCCTGTCTCGTCTGAAAGCGAAATCAAGCTCTCCTGGGCCAGCAGCAACTCACGAAGCTGCCCTCGGAACGTCCCGTAGTCGAGCTGCGGATAGTCCGACCGCGAACTGATCTCGATCATTTCGCCGAACTGGCTCATGCCGCGGGGGTCGATGCCGTACACGTTGACGTTCGCCCGCTGAGCCGCCGCCATCGCTTCCTGGGTCTCCTGAAGAACCGAGGAGCCTTCGCGATTGATGTTGAACGGCTGGTAGATGTCGTAGTCGAAGCCTTCACTGAAGAACAGGAGAGCCTTGCGACGTCCCTGCACGTCGGCAAGCCAGCCCGAGATGTTTTCGATCGCCTGCAGCGAACGGCGGGCATTGAGCGCCCGCTCCAGGTCGAACGGATCCTTGATGGACTGCGCCTGCTGCAACCCTTCGCTCGTGCGGGTCTCCTGGGACTCCTCCGCCATCGCGGTCTGGTTGCCAATCTGCTGAATGTGCACCGCGAGCTTCTCTGCGCCAGCGGATGGCAGCTTCCGGCCGAGGAAGCGGTCAATAGCAGCGTTCAGCAGCCGATGGCTGTTCGTCAGCTCCTGCCCCGACTCCTGGCGGCCGCTCGTATACACCACGGCGGCGAGGTCGTTGGTCCCGAGGTATTCGTTGACAAACTTTTTTGCCACGTCGCGCACGTTGTTGCTGCGAGTGACGTTGGTGTGGAGATCATCGAGCAGGATGATGTAGACCCGTCCGTCGAACGTACGAGTCGTCGCGCGGACATCCGGTTCGATCGGTCCGTCGGAAGTGGCTGGTACGAAGGGACGTTCGACCGGCATGTCCACCAGCGAGAACACCGCCGGCGACTGCAACCGGCCATCCTCGTAGATCTCAAAATCATCGCGCGTCAGATCCTTGACGAACGCGCCCTTCTGGTCCGTCACGATCGCGTGGACCTCGACGAAGTTCGTCTCGGTTCTGAACGTCACCGATGGTTGCTGACCCGCAGCCGGGGGTGCGGCGGGAGCCTGTTGTGCCACGGCGATGGCGCCGGCACACAACAGAGCGAGCGAAGCGAGCAGAAATCGGTGCATCAGTATTCCCTTCGAAATCTCTCAGCTTTCCGTGTCTCGATCTAAGTCTAGCCGTTGACGTTCCGGCGGTCGAGGACGAGTGTCCCGTCGCCGTAGATCGCGGCATGAGTCCCGGGCGCGGCGCCCGGCTGGCAAGGCGCGAAGAGCGAGCATATTGGGCATATGTGAGCGACGAGCAACGCCGCCAGACGGGATGCCCCGCCCGGGAATTATGTTGCGAACTGCGGTGGCGGGACACTAGACTCCGGACCCGGAGCCCACC
>JABFSA010000171.1 GCA_013140775.1 Acidobacteriota bacterium
AGTACTGGGGGGTGTCGAGCCTGATCCACAGGTTGTTGGTCAGGAAGGGGGCCGGGGTGTTGCTTCGGAGAAAGATCGGCAGCGGTCCGCCGCGCACGTCGAGCCCGCGTGCCACCTCGACAACCTCGGGTGTCGCACGGGCGTAGTCGGGTCGCGGATCAAAGCGCACGCGAAACCGCGGGTTCCCTCGTCGAGGGAACAGCACGCGATGGATCTCGATGGGGGCTTCGACCCCGAGCCCTGAAGGTATGCGGGGGGCGTAATCGAAGATGTCGAAGTCTCCGTCTGCCGACGTGACCCGCGTCCGCAGGACGTTGGTGTTTCTCACATAGCCCATCTCGAGCCGGGCATCGTCGGGAACGTCGAATCCAAACGATCCCCCGCAATCGGTGTCGAGCAGGCGGGCGAAGATGGAGGGGCTGTCGAAGCGGGGCAGGCACAGCCAGTCGATGTGGGTGGTGGGCGACACGAGGGCGATGACCTGCCCGTTGCCTATGACACCGTGATCGAGCGATGGGATCTCTGTCATAGGCCTCCGAATCTGGAATAATACGCTCCCGGACCGAGGCCTATGCGAACCGTGTGCCCGTTTCGGTCACAGGAGGAGTCTGATGTCATCTCGACGTATTGCTGCATGTGTGGCGGGGGCTCTCTGTCTTGCGGTGGCGATGGCGCCAGCCCTTGCGCAGACATCGGCGGCGCCGCCGCCGGTGCCGTACGGCCCGTCGATCAACATCGAGACATCAAAGAAGGTTGCGGCTGCCGCGGTCGCGGAAGCCAGGCGTGCAGGCTTCACCATGGCGATCGCCATCGTGGACCCGGCCGGCGACATGGTCTATTTCGAAAAGATGGACAACACCCAGGCTGCGAGCGTCGCCATCGCGCTCGACAAGGCACGGTCCTCCGCGCGCTTCAAGCGTCCGACGAAAGCCATGCAGGATATCCTGGCTGCCGGCGGGGAAGGGATGCGTTTTCTCGCCCTGCAGGGCGCGATACCGGTCGAAGGCGGAATCCCGATCATGATGGACGGCAAGATCGTCGGCGCGATCGGCGCCTCAGGAGGCTCCGCGGAGCAGGACGGACAGACCGCGCGAGCGGGCGCATCCGCCGTCAAGTAACGAGGCTGACATGACATATCGATTCCTGCGCAGCAGCCGTACTCCCGCAGCGTTTCTTGCGGGCCTTCTCGTTGGCGTCGCCGCCATGGCAGTCAGCGCACAGTCCAGTCGGCTCACGGGTAATCACGGGATCAATCACGTCGGCATCGTGGTGGACCGGCTGCCCGAAGCGATTGCCACGTACGGCAACGCATTTGGTTTTGGCGAGGCGGCAGTGCTCCGCGATGAGAAAGGACAGCCGACGCTGGCCTTCATTCAGGTGAGCCGCAACACGTTCATCGAGCTGTCACCGTCGAGCGAGACCCGTCGCGCGGGGCTCGACCACTTCGGCCTGCACGTGGAGGATGTGAAGGCGACCGTTGCCGAACTGCGTCGGCGCGGGGTGAAGGTCGAGGACCCACGAGTCGGCCGGACGATCTCGTTCATCACGAGCACGACCGACCCTGTGGGTGTGCGGATGGAGATGTCCGAGATCAGGGACGACTCGATGCTCGGGAAGGCGATCGCCGGCTGGTAGTCGGCAAGGTTGCGACCCCTCTCATCGCGCGCACCGCACGGCGAACATGTCGGGCGAGCCGGTGCCATGTCGGCACGAGCGTCGTTGCGCTGAGCACCAGACCACCAATGCTGAGGGCGATCATCACGATGTCCCACAGCGGCCGCTTGTAATAGAGAAACGGGAAGTCCAGATTGTGCATGCCGTGGTAGAGCCAGCGGTTCCACCGCGCCCCACGATCCTGCCTCGTCATCGTTCCTAGATTCGGATCCAGGTACAGCCACGTGCTGTCTGCGTCCGCGTACCGCACGCGGAGCACCGGTAACGGCCGATTGCCATCCTGGTTGTAGTAGTACGCGTCGTACTCCTGCAGCCATTCCGCATCCTGCATCGGCACGCCAGGCATCGCGGCTTTCGCGATCGTCCACATCGCGTTGTCGTCGAACCGCCGGAACGGCTGCTGAGTCGGGTTCGTGGCCGAGACCATCAGGTGTTCCTGGCGCGGTTCGTACCGTTCTTCATTGGCGCCGACTTCCTCGTCGTATGAAAAGGGCGCCGGGGGACGATAGGCGACGAAGTACGGCTGACCACGCAGTTGCAGGACGTCCAGTTCCTTCGCCTTGAACGTCGGCGCGAAGGTCTCGAGAGCGGCGCGCATGCGGTCGAGCGTCAGAAGATTCAGATCCAGCGGGGTGCCAGCAACAGCCGTGCGCTGTGCCTCTGTCGGGGGTCTGTTCCGGAGCGAAGGAAAGGGGCGTCCGAGTGACATGGCTCCGCTGAACGCCCACGTGATTGTTACGAGTCCGAAGATGAGTCCCGCGTAGTGATGCCACTTCATCCAGCTCGAATACGGCGAATACGAGGGCCCGCTTCTGAGCCGGTAGAGTCGCTTCACACGCAGCCGCACGATGCCGACGACGACGCCCAGGACGCACATGATCGCCCCAGCGATGGCGCCCCAGGCCACGAGTTGCTGCCAGAGGGCGCCGTTACG
Source organism: Acidobacteriota bacterium (assembly GCA_013140775.1). Lineage (GTDB taxonomy): Bacteria > Acidobacteriota > Vicinamibacteria > Vicinamibacterales > UBA2999 > JABFSA01. The sequence continues at coordinate 2,609 of JABFSA010000171.1, forward strand.
ACGGAGGGTCGTGAAATAGGTCCAGTGCAGGACGGCGCCGAGGTAACCCCAGAACCGTCCCCGACGGTCCGTCTTCATCGTCGGTTCGCCAGTGACCTCGGATACGTAGTAGTTGGTGCCTGCAGCGTCGCCCACTGACACACGGTGCAGCGGCATGACTGCGCGCTGCTCGTTGTAGAGCGTCCACTGGTCTGAGTCTTCGAGATACCCGTCGTAGCGGACGGTCGCTGCGTGTTCGGGAGCCCAGCGACGGACGAACTCCACGGCCTGCTGTTCCGTTGCACCAGGTGCCAGCTCGCCATTGTCCGCGTACACCGTCGTCTCGCCGAATCGATAGACGGGACGGCCGTCGTAGTACATCTCCACACGAAGGCGTGTGGACGAAATGCCGTACATGTCCGCAGCCTGCGCCGGGCTCACAGTGGCCGAGGAGAGATCGAGCGGCATGAGATGCCCCAGCCGCTCTTTCTCCGACAAATGGGGCATGCCGGCGTACATCATGACGACGCCGGAGATGAACCAGACGACAAAGACGACTCCGAAAACGATGCCCGTCCATCTGTGGATGTAGATGAAGAGCGTCTTCCAGTCGAGCAGCTTCCGGATGTTCATCGCGTCCTCACGCCGATCGATACGGGACTAGAACCGTGCGTTGAAGGTCAGTTCCACGATCCGTGGTGCGCCGTAGCGTCCGCGGGTCGGGATCGGCGCTCCGGACACGTTCTGCAGATAGAACTCGTCCAGAAGGTTCGTCGCCCTGAGATCGACGCTCGTATTGTTGGTCAGGTTCTTCCGGATGCCGGCATCGACCACCGTGGCTGACGGCGTGGTCGCGGTGTTGGCGTTGTTGAGGTAACGCCGGCCGATGTAGCGCATGCCTCCCTGCACCTGGAAGGACTGCGGAAGATTCCAGCTGAGCCACAGACTGCCCAGCCGCTCGGGAACGTTCGTCGGTGTGTTGCCTGCCCACGACGTCAGCACGCCCGAGAGCAGTTCAGTGAAGTCGTCGTAGCGCGCGTCGAGCATTGCCAGGTTGGCGTCTACGCGAAGGCCAAATCCGAACGAGAAGGAACCAGACGCCTCCATGCCGCGCGAGGACTGTTGGCCGATCTGCTGCTGCAGCGTCGGGGTGTTCGGGTCGGGAACGAGCAGCTTCTCCTTGACGATCCGATACCCGGCCACGGCCCATTCGGCGCGACCATTGGCGAGCGCCTGCTTCGCCCCAAATTCGACCTGGCGACCCGGTGTCAGGTCGAACAACTGCTGTGCCGGGCTCAGTGTCAGAAGCGTGGAGACCGCATCAGTTGCCGTGGCGTACTGACCGTAGACCGAGAAGTCTTGACGGATCGAGTGCACGACACCGCCGCGCCAGTTCGTCGGCGTGAACTCCCGTGTTGCGGTCGTGCCGAGACGCTGTGCGAACCGTTCAACGTTGTAGCGATCGAGCCGCGCGCCGCCAACGAGGGACCACTTCGGACTGACCACGAGCCGGTCTTCCACGAACACCGAGTACTGATCCTGTCGTGACCGGAACTCAGGGCTCGTGCCAGCGAGGTTGATGAACAGTCCAGGATTCGAGTTCTGCAGATCTACCGTGCTCGTGCCGCCGTACGGGGAGTTGTTCGTGTGCTGGAAGCGCGTCCACGAGTAGTCGAATCCGACCGACGTCGTGTTGGTGCGGCCTCCGATTGACGTGCTCAGCGTCGCTTCCGCGTGCTCACCAAGCTGCAGCTGGTCGTGGAAGATTTCGATGTAGCTGCTTCGTGTCACGAGGTTGGTCGCCGGGACATACGAGTACGTCTCGACGTTGTGCCAGAAGCGATTGGACGTCAGCACGTTGAAGTTGTTGCGCACGACGAGGTTGCGCAGTGGGCGCCAGTCAGTCTTGAACTGCGTCCAGCTGTCCTTGTAGTGCATGTCTGCGTCGGCGACATTGAAGTTCACGTTTCGAGTCGCCTTGTCGAGCCGGCCGTTGACGAGCGGGGTCGTGAAGTAGGTGGTCGGCTCCTGATAGCCGAAGTCTTCGGAGATGGTGAAGTCGAGCGTGGGTGTGGCGGCGAGACTGAGAGAACCTGAGAGCGCGGTGGCACGTGAATCGCCTCGCTCGACCCATCCGTCGGATCGGTTGTGGCTGATGTCAAAACGGTAGGCCACGCGATTGTTGATCGGCCCTCCGCGCCCGAATGCCGCGCGTACGGTGTTGTTGGATCCGAATGCGAGCCTCGCTGCGTTCTCCGTGGTGAAGCGGTTCGGTCTTCTCGGGATCACGTTCACGACTCCGCCGATCGCGCCGTTGCCGTACATCACCGATGCCGGCCCACCGAGGAACTCGATCCGTTCGACGCTCCAGGTGTCGAACGGGAAGGTGAGTGTCCCGGACGCCACGAAGAGCTGTGCGCCGTCGTAGAGCTTCATCACGGAGTTGAGACCGCCGAAGCCTCGCGACATGCGAGCGCCGCCGCCGTTGCCCGGCGAGGACTGGCTGGTGATCCCGACCATCCGGACTTCCGCATCCTCAACCGTCGTGTCACCGCGTTGCCGGATCGTGTCGCCGGTGACAATCGTCAGGCTGGCGGGAGTCTCGAGCGGCGTGAGCCCGAGGCGCGTCGCCGTCGGGGCCGGCACGGAAAGCGTCGAGACACCGGTACCCACCACGCCGACGGTCTCACTGAGTCCGGCGATATCGAGCGTGACATCCAATTCACCCAGGTCGGCGCCGGCGCGAAGGACCTGACTCCACGACGCAAAGCCGGGTGAATTCACCAGAAGGGTGTACGGACCGGGACGGACCGCGTCGAATGCGAAGGCCCCGTTGGCCTGTGTGGTGGCCGTGCGCATCGCGCCGGCCTCGCTGGTAAGTGTGACCTCGGCGCCGACGACGACACCGCCCTGTCGGTCGTTGACCACGCCGCGTATCGCGACGTCCTGCGCCGCCGAGGGGCGCGGAAGAAGAAGCACTGCGAGGAGTGACCAGAGAACCAGGTGACGAGCGCGCATGAATGGGGCCTCCTGTTACAGAACCGACGAAACAGGCGAGTAGGCTACCCAAAGGAAACCGCCGTGTACCTGAAGAATTCCTGAATTCTTGGTCAGAAGCGGCGCACAGATTCCTGCCGCGGTTCTGGTCGAGGTCGCAGGGGAGCGCAGGTTTTATAGGTAGAATCGGGCGATACGCATCAGCTGCACGATTGACGCGCAAGCCGCGAAGGAGATCCCGATATGAGTCTTCGAATTGGCGACGTGGCCCCGGATTTCGAGGCCGACACCACCCAGGGCCGGATCAAGTTCCACGACTGGATTGGTGACTCGTGGGCCGTACTGTTCTCGCATCCCAAAGACTTCACCCCGGTCTGCACCACCGAACTGGGATACATGGCCAAGCTCAAGCCCGAGTTCGACAAGCGCAATACCAAGATCATTGGCCTGAGCGTGGACCCGGTCAGCAATCACGAGCGCTGGGCCACCGACATCAAGGAGACCCAGGGGTACGCGCCGAACTACCCGATGATCGGCGACACGAACCTCGAGGTCTCGAAGAAGTACGGCATGTTGCCCGCGGATCTCAACGCCACCTGCGACGGACGCACGGCAGCCGACAACCAGACGGTCCGCAACGTCTTCGTCGTGGGCCCCGACAAGAAGGTCAAGCTGATCATCGCGTATCCGATGACGACGGGCCGGAACTTCGATGAAGTGCTGCGCGTGATCGACTCGCTTCAGCTGACGGCGAAGCACAAGGTGTCAACGCCCGTGAACTGGAAGCAGGGCGAGGACGTGATCATCGCCGGATCTGTCTCCGACGACGACGCGAAGAAGCAGTATCCGGATGGGTGGAAGGCACCGAGACCGTATCTGCGGATTGTCCCGCAGCCACGCGGATAAGGACCGGGTGCCGCTTGGGTACCCCGGAAATGTTGTTCGGCGGTCACCCTTTTATGGGGGGGGCGAGGGCCACAACTCCCTTGCCTTTCCATAACCTAGCCACGACAATACCCCCGAGGAGATTCCACCCATGAAGCAAAGGCTGTTGATCCTGGCCGCCGTGGCGGCGCTTGGATTCGTCTCGGCTCCGGTATTCGCGCACCATGGAGGCGCTGCGTTCGATCAGGCGCAGACGCTGACGTTCGAGGGCACGGTGACGCAGCTCGAGTTCGCCAATCCGCACGTGCTGGTGTACTTCGACGTGATCAAGGATGGAGCCACGGAGAAGTGGTCAGGCTGGCTGACTGCGCCAAACAAGCTCGCGCGCGCCGGCTGGACGAAGCGCACGTTGAATCCCGGTGACAAGATCACGATCGCGGGCACGCCGCACAAAGGCGGCAGCCACATCCTGCAGATTCGGAAGCTCGCGGGACCCGACGGCAAGGAACTCCCGCTGTCAGAGAATTAGCTGCGTAGTCGGACTGCTTGGAAACGAGAGTGACGAGGAGGCTCGAGATGGGGCTGCGCGTAATTGGATCGACAGCAGTGGTGGGGGCAGTGGTCGCCACCGCGACGATATTTTCTCTACTGTCTGCGGATCCCGCAGCGCAGGGCCAGGGAGGTCGGGGTGCAGCCGCGCCTGCCGCTGCCGCGGCGCCCTCGAAGCCGGCGCCGGTCAAAGACTTGAGTGGCGTGTGGTTCAAGACCACGCCCCGTGGAGTGAAGCAGTTCGACGGCTCGACGTGGACCCCTGGCGTCCCGGCGCCTCTCACGGCGTGGGGTCTGGCCGAGAAGGCGAAGAACAAGGCCAACAACTCGGGTGAGTTCCAGCTGCACGAAACCAACGATCCAGTGCTGACGAAGTGCTATCCGCCTGGAGTGCCGCGCGTGTATTTCCACCCGTATCCCTTCGAGTTCATCCAGACGCCGAATGCCGTGCTGCAGGTATTCGAGTACGACCACTTCACGCGCCGGCTGTGGACTGATGGACGCCCGGTTCCTGCGGATCCCGATCCGCTGTGGATGGGCACGTCGGTCGCCAAGTGGCTGAACAACACGACGCTCGAAGTCATGACGGTTGGATTCAACACGAAGACGTGGCTGGACCGCTCAGGTGTTCCGCACAGTGACGAGTTGAAGGTCACGGAGACGTTCCGCCGCATGTCCTTCGACAAGCTCGAGCTCGATGTGAAGATGGACGACCCGAAGACGCTGACACGTCCGTGGACGGCGACGGGGTACTTCGAGATCAGACCAGGATGGGAACTCGGCGAGATTTCCTGCTCGGGCGATTACCTCGAGTGGCCCGGCGCCTAGCCGAAAGCCTAGAGCCGAAAGCCTAGAGCCTGACTTGAGGGCGCGCGGGACTTATGTCCTGCGCGCCTTTTTTATTTGCGTCCGCTCATCCGTCCAGCTCATCCGTCCAGTTCGGTACCATGTCGAGGGGATCGAAGATCGCCCTGGCATCCAGGATGAATCGATCGTCTTCGACTCGGCCGACGATCGGTGGCCGCGTCTGACGGAACCGTCCCGCGATTCGGTACCCCCCAAGATAGTCATGTTCGACGACGATGACTTTTGTGGGAATCGTGGACGAACGTTCGTCATCGGTCATTCGCGACCTCTCGTCCTGCACGGACACCTGAAAGCCAGGACCGAGCGCTGAGACGAGCGCGGGAAGGACACGCGACGCGGTGTCCTCGATCTCGTGCAGTGGCCGCGTCCACGCGCGCAGCGTCGGGATGTCCTGAGCGATGCAGGCAGACTCGCGGTAGAGCCGAAGCGTGGCTTCGAGCGCCGCAATCGTCAGCTTGTCGCACTGCAACATGCGATGCAGGCCGTGCTTCGCGATCGCTCCAGCGCACCTCGCGCTGCCGACCACAAGGCCGGCCTCCGGTCCACCCACTACCGCCTCGCCGCTGAAGATCACCAGATCCGCTCCCAGCGAGATTCGCTCTTCTACGACCGGCTCCTTCGGCAAGCCATAGCGGCTCAGATCGAGGAGCGCTCCGTTCACCAGGAACTCGAGCACGGGCACTCCGCGTCGTCGGCCGATGGCCACGAGGTCCATGAGTGTGCTTTTGGTGTCATCCACTGGAGTCGTGTGAACCCTCAGAACGAGCGCCGTGGCATCAGTGATGGCCGTTTCGTAGTCAGCGGGCGATACCGAGCTGGTTGTTCCGACCGCGCGAAGCCGAGCGCCGCTCGTCGCGAGAATCTCCTGCACATCGAGTGACTCACTGAGCGTCGAAAGATCCTGGTGAGAGATCAGCACGTCCTTCGCGCTGGCGAGCGCGCGCAGCGAAAGGAGCAGGGCGGAGGCAGCATTGTTCACGACCGCTGCGCCTTCGGCGCCTGTAAGGTCCATCAGCAGGTGTTCGATCGTCTGCTCGCGCCTGCCCGGTGTGCCCTGGGAGAGGTCGTACTCGAGCGTGACGGGTTGGCTCGCCGCGCGGACGATCGCGTCGGTGGCCGGCGAGGGAAGGAGCGCCTGGCCGAGCCCTCGGTGCAGCATCGTGCCTGTCGCATTGACGACGCGCTCGAGCCAGGCATCATCCGAGGCGGCGAGGCGGGACTCGAGTCGCGCCACGATCGAGTCGGCTTCGAATGCCGCCGGATCGACCACGTGTCCCTGCATGACGGCGCGCTGGAGCTCCCGGAGAATGTCTCGAAAACCCTGCATGACGCCTTCGGAGCTGAATCGAATCAGGAGTCGCTCGGTAGCTGGATGTGCGACGAGATCGGCAAGAGGCGGCGGCGTATGTTCCACACGCCGAGGCTCTCAGGTTAGAGGGACAAAGTCAAAAGAGCCGGGGCTTCACTGCGGCGCCGCGAGCCTGGTGCTGTGACTGGAGACACACTGCCACCGGCCATCGCGGAGCACCCAGACGTCCGTATAGCGCAGCGTGAGATTCAAAGGGCGTCCCTGGGACGTGCCTGTCAGGTGCAGCGTGAACCAGACGACGGCCGTGTCGCGGTAGGTTTTGACGATGAACTCGTCGAGGCTCGATGCGTCGATCTGCTGACTGCGATCGGCGGCCAGTTCGAGCTCCCTCGCCTTGTCCGCTCGCACCCCGTTGTCATAGGTGGCGATGAACTCGTCGGCCAGGAGGCCCTCGATGAACGCGACGTCGTGACGGTGAAACGCCGCGTCCCAGTCGCGCTCGAGCTGCATGAGAATGTCCTGATCGGATCGCACCCGCTGTCCGCCGCCCGCTGATGCGGTAAGAGTCGAGGCGGCGATCACGAAACACACGAAGCTAGCGCGCCAGGTCGTCATCTGTTCTTCCTCGAATTGACATTATCATTGCGGGCACGGAGGACCCATGAGACGAACCATCCGCACGTGCGCGCTGCTGACGCTGGCTGTGTTCATCGCGCTCTCCCGGGGTGCCGAGGCGCAGGTGGACCGCAGTATCGTGGACTACAAACTGCCGGCCGAGATCAAATGGGTGCGGAACGCCGCCGGCACCAACGAGCAGGCGATCCTGTTTGGTGATCCTGCCAAGCCCGGTCCGTACGTCGTCCGTCTGAAATGGCTGCCCGGCAATATGAGCCGCCCGCACTTCCATCCAAACGATCGCTTCTTCGTGGTCATCTCGGGAACGTGGTGGGTAGGCTCCGGAGAGAAGTTCGATCCGGCCAGCACCGTGCCGATGCCGCCGGGAAGCTACGTCGTGCACTACGCTGGCAAGCCGCACTACGACGGCGCCAAGGAAGGCGAAGCCGTCATCCAGGTGTGGGGGATGGGACCGGCGACGACGACCGACGCTGAGAAGCGCTGAGAACTACTGACACTCGGGGCTCGGGGCTCGGGGTTCGGGATTCGGAAAGACCGCTGCTGGCGGGGTGGTTGCACACCCGGCGAGGTATATGCCCTGGACCTCATTGCGCCGGCCACTGTTCTGTCTTTCCGCTGCCAGTCTTGTAATCCTGACGGTCGCGTGCAGCGGTGATTCACCGTCGTCCCCCAGTCCGATGCCGAGCGCGGCACCGACCCCGACCCCGCCCGCGCCAGCGCCGACTCCTGTGCCAGGGCAGGCAACGCTGTCGAGTGTCTCGCTGAGTCAGTCGTCGGTGACGGGCCAGTCACAGCCCACGGGAACGGTGACGCTGACTGCGTCAGCGCCCGCGGGCGGGGCTGTGGTCAGCCTGGCGAGCAGCAATCCTGGTGCAGTGCAAGTACCCGCCACGGTGACCGTTCCATCTGGATCGACGAGCGCGACGTTCAGGATCGACACATCTACGGTCTCATCGGAAGTGTCTTCGACCATCACGGCGTCGTACGGTGGCGTCACCCGTACAGCACCGCTATCGGTGAACCCACCCCCACTTGCGGCGATCTATACAGTCACGTCGCCGGTGAAGGGGACGGACGGTTGTGTACTTGGACCGGAGACCGACGAAGTCGACTGCGTCCTCGACGCGAAAGCGTCGACAGGTTTCATCGATCGTTGGATCTGGCGGTACTGGACGGTCGAAGGCAGTCCCATCGGCCACAACACCGCCGATCCTCAGTCGAGGCCCGCCATCGGTACCCGATGCTCGTTCTTCGACAACGCCCGCGGTGGGGACGACGCTCAAGGTAGTCGATACATTCAGCTGACCATCGAGCTCGTTGTGCAGGACAAGCTGGGCAATCGAAGCGCTCCGGTCCGTCGGGCTCTGCGGCTCTATCCGAATCGCCTCTGCGGGTTCTCGTATTAGGAGTGTCAGAAGGTCCGGCTGACCACCTCCGCCAAGGCTACGGCGGTCCGCCGAAGCGGCACGCGGAGGCGGAAGCCGGACACTACGACATAACCATCTCGCTAGGTCAGCGCGACAGGGTGTGGGACCCCCACCCCTGTCGATCCACTCACGATCACGTCAATCCTGATACGGGGCAACGCCTGCCCCTGCTCTCGACTCATCGAAAAACACTTCCGCAGATCCGCTCGACGGTGTAGCATCCCGCCAACCCTGGGACACTCGTCAAGGAGGCAGCGATGGTGCACGTGCTTCGGAGTCTCTCCTTCGTCGTCGTCGCCCTGTTCGTTGCGATCTCCGCCTGGGCACAGGCAACCGCTCAGCTCACCGGCACAGTCCGGGATGAAAGCGGTGCCGTGCTCCCGGGTGTCACCGTCACGGTCACACAGACCGACACCGGATTGACACGGACAGCCGTGACCGAGAGCAGCGGAATCTACACGCTTCCGAACCTGCCCACGGGGCCCTATCGATTGGAAGTGGCCCTCCAGGGCTTCCGCACCTTCGTCCAAACGGGGATCGTGCTGCAGGTGGGCGCTACGCCAACCATCAATGCGTCGCTCGCCGTGGGCAATCTCGAAGAGACGGTGTCGGTGGAAGCCGCCGCGCCGCTCGTGGACGTGCAGAGCGCCGGTATCTCGGAGGTCGTCGAGAACGAGCGGATCGTCGAGTTACCGCTGCAGGGTCGCCAGGTCACGGACCTGATCGTCCTGAGCGGAGCAGCGGTGAACACCGGTCAGGTCAGCGGCCAGCGAAACCGATCCGACGCGGTGGCGATCTCCGTGGCTGGCGGCTTGCGGACCGGCGTGGCCTACGTGCTGGACGGTGCCATGCACAACGACGCGTACGACAATTTGAATATGCCGTTCCCGTTCCCCGACGCTCTTCAGGAGTTTCGCGTGGCTACGAGCGGCCTCTCAGCCGACAACGGTGTCCATTCCGGTGCGTCGGTCAACGCGGTCACAAAGTCGGGCACCAATCGATTCACTGGAAACGCTTTCGAGTTCCTGCGTGATAGTCGCTTCAATTCGACCGATCCCTTCGCCGTTGTTGGAAGGGACGGCAAGCGCGTCACCGATGGTCTCAACCGCAACCAGTACGGCGGGACGATCGGCGGCCCCATTCTGCGTGATCGCCTGTTCTTCTTCGGGGCATACCAGGCGACGAGGGTCCGGCAGACGCCAGCCTCCTTTATCTCCTGGGTGCCGACGGCGGCGATGCTGGCAGGAGACTTCAGCGCCTACGCGTCGCCTGCGTGCAACGCCGGCCAGCAGATTACGCTTCGAGCGCCGTTCGTCAACAACCGCGTGGATCCCGCGCTCCTGAGCAGGGCCGCGATTGGGATCTCCAACAAGATTCCGTTGAAGGCCGACAATCCGTGCGGCGAAGTGCTCTTCAGCGTGCCGCTCGACAATAACGACGCGCAGTTCGTGACGAGGCTCGACTATCAGGTGAGCGGGAATCACAACGTGTTCGGTCGATATATCGATACCTTCGAGCGCCGGGAACCGACGTTGTCGAGGACTGGCAATCCGCTGGCCGTGCGACGCGAGTTTGGCGCGAACAAACGCGCGCGTGCCCTGTCAACCGCGCTGGGCGATACCCTCGTGATCGGCACCAGCATGGTCAACTCGTTTCGCGTGACCTGGAACGACACGTCCAACAAGCTCAACGACCCGCCCGATACGTTTTTCGATGCGCCTGAATTCGGTATCAAGGTCTATACCTACGTTCCCGGCACGATGGCCCTGGCCATCACAGACGGATTCACCGTGTCCGGAGGCAACTCCGTCAAGGTCAATGTCGCGAATACTGCCTACCAGGTCGCTGACGACGTCACGCTGGTCCGCGGGCGGCATCAGCTCGCGCTTGGGACCAATGTGTCCTACTGGACGTCCGATTCCGCCGACTACGCGCATACGAATGGGACCTTCACGTTCAACGGCACTGCCACCGGACGAGGTCTCTCGGATTTCCTCACCGGTCAGTTGTCCACGTTGGAACACGGCGCGCCGAACGCGCTGCACATGAATCAGTGGTACCTGGGCGTGTTCGCACAGGATGCCTGGAGGACCACGGACCGGCTGACGATCAATATGGGGTTGCGCTGGGAGCCGTACTTCGGGCAGGGAATCACCAACGGCGCGGTGTCCAATTTCGTGATGGAGAACTTCCAGCAGGGCATCAGGACCACCCGCTTCAAGAATGCGCCGGTGGGGATCAGCTATCCAGGTGATCCCGGTTTCCCGGAAGGCAAGAAAGGTACGAGCACGCAGTGGCGAAACTTCTCGCCCCGTGTGGGTGTCGCGTGGGACGTTGCCGGCGACGGTCGTACTGCGGTGCGCGCCTCGTACGGGATGGCGTACGATTTTCCGACTGCGCAGTTCATGTACAAGCCTGCGACCGGGTCGCCCTTCAGCAATCGTCTTCTGCTGAATTCGGTGCCGTTCGAGGACCCCTATCGAAGCGTCCCCGGTGGACAGACACATCCGCTGCCGGAAGTGCCGACGGTTGATGCGGTGTTCCCATCGTATGCGCAGTTCCTGGTCATGGATCCCGACAACAACTCGACGCGAGCGCAGACCTGGAACGCGACGGTTGAGCGTCAGTTCGGGTCGACGTGGCAGGGTTCGGTGAGCTACCTGGGAAGCTATCTCGATCGGCTGTGGGGCGGAGTGCACGTGAATCCCGCGGTGTTCATGGGGCTTGGTCCGTGCACGCTGAACGGGGTGAGCTTCGCGTCGTGCACGACGAACGCGAACCTCAATGAGCGACGGGTGTTGTCGCAGATGAACCCGACGCGGGGACAGGGCCTCGGCTACGTCAATCGCATTGCCGACGTGGGAACGCAGACCTATCGAGCCGTCAGGTTATCCATGCGACGTTCGGCGGCGAGCGGCGTCAGTCTGAGTGCCAACTACACGCTGTCGCACTGCGAAGCCGACACAGAGGTGGGCGGCAGCTGGCTGCAGTTCGAAGAAGGCTACATCAAACCAGACGATCCCTCCTACGACCGGGGGAACTGCGGCAACAACCGGAAGCAGATCGGCAATGTCTCGCTGGGTGCGCAGACGCCGAGTTTTTCGAATAGAGCGCTGCGGCTGGTGGCGTCGGACTGGCGTGTGTCCGGAATCTTCAACGCGAGATCTGGAAGCTGGCTGACCGTCACCACCGCGCGGGATATCGCGGGGACGGGCATCATCAATCAGCGCCTCAATCAGGTCAGCGATGACGTCTACGGCGACAAGTCCGTGACGCGCTATTTCAACCCAGCCGCGTTTACCTACCCTGCGGCCGGCACGTACGGGGACCACGTGCGGAACAGCATCGAGGGGCCCGGGTTCTGGACGGTCGACATGGCCCTGACACGGCTCCTCAGGTTTGGCGGCCAGCAATCGGTCGAGCTGCGGCTGGAAACGTTCAACCTGGTGAATCACGTGAATTACGCGCCGCCGACCGCCAACTACGACTCTCGCAATTTCGGCCGGATCACGGCCATTGCCGGCGCCATGCGCATCGTTCAGTTCGGAGTGAAGTATGGCTTCTGACTCCCGGCACGGACGAGGCCCGTGGGCCGCGGTGTGCGTGACGCTTCTGCTGCTTGCGCTGTCGATGCCGGGGACCTCACAGGAGCTCGGGCGACGGCTTGGCGGCGAGAACGGCCCCCCGGTCGCCAGGGCCGATCCAAACCGTCCCGTACCTCGACTGGCCGATGGAACGGTAGATCTGTCGGGCGTGTGGAGGGACGGTGGTGATGCGAACCTGCCGCGGCAGCTGAAGCCCGGCGAGCTCGAGAGTCTGATGTTGCCCTGGGCGAAAGCGAAGATGGCGTCGCGCAAAGAGACCGACAACCCGTACTTCTATTGCATGCCTGGTGGGCCACTCCGACTCACGGGGAGCTTTGCCTGGCGATTCGTACAACACCCGACCGTGAACGCCACCCATATCTTTCAGATTCAGGAAGGCAACTCGCACTCGTACCGCCAGATCTTCATGGACGGTCGGAAACATCCCGAGGATCCGTCGCCAACGTGGTACGGACATTCCATCGGGCGATGGGACACGGCGACCCTTGTGGTTGACACCATCGGACTGAACGACAAGTTCTGGATCGACAGACCAGGGACCCCGCACACCGAGCAGCTGCACCTCGTCGAGCGGTGGACCCGCTCGAACTTCACGACTCTCGACCGGGTCGTCACCATCGACGACCCTGGCGCATTCACGCGGCCGTTCGACGTCTCGTTCAAAGCCAACCTGGCCGTCGACGGGAGCGAGATCATGGAGTACTTCTGCGTCGAGAACAATCAGTACGGCCTGCCGGGAGGAATTACCGATTCGGGCGCGGGACGATAGGGCTGTTGGCCATTTGGGAATGACGATCAGAGGAGGAGCCTAGATGCGTCGAAGTGTTCGAGTGGCGGTGGCGGTGCTGGCCTGGTGCGCGCTGATGCCGGTGGCGGCGTTCGCGCAAGCCTCGATAACGGGTGTCGTGCGAGACACCTCGGGCGCGGTATTGCCGGGAGTGACGGTCGAGGTGTCGAGTCCCGCGCTGATTGAAAAAGTCCGCTCCGCCGTGACGGACGATGCCGGACAGTACCGCGTGGAAAACCTCAGGCCGGGCACCTACTCTGTGGTTGTCTCACTGACGGGGTTCAGCGCCGTTAAGCGCGACGGTGTCGAGCTGTCAGGGTCGTTCACAGCGACGGTGAATGCCGAGATGCGGGTCGGCGCCGTCGAGGAAACGATCACGGTCACCGGCGAGTCTCCGATTGTCGACGTGCAGAGCTCGTCGCGCCAGTACGTACTGAGTCAGGACGTCATCAATTCCATCCCTTCGAGTCGGAACGCCGTGGCTATGGCCGGGATGCTGCCGGGCGTATCGCTGAGTATTCAGGATCCGGGCGGGCTCACGGGCGAGGGCTCGGGCACGGCGGGCACCGTCACGGCCCACGGCAACAGCGAGGTGCGCACGCTGGTCAACGGCGTCTCGGTCGCCTCGGCGTCGGGCTCCGGCAACACCGGCGCCAGCAATGTCGGGGCCTACCAGGAGATGAACGTCGACATCGGGGGGACCGCGGAACAGAAAGAGGGCGGCGTGATGATGAACTTCGTCCCGCGCGAGGGGGGCAACACCTTCAGAGGGTCGATGTACTTCGCGTACGCCGGGCCGTCCATGGAGGGAACCAACTACACCGAGGACCTGAGGGCCCGCGGGCTCCGGGCGCCAAATTCTCTCAAGGGCTACCGCGACGTCAACCCCAGCTTCGGCGGACCCATCAAGCGGGACGCCATCTGGTTTCACGCCACAGCGCGTCACCTGCGCAGCCAGAGCTTCGCGCCGATTCTGTTCAACAGAAACGCCGGGAACCCCAGGGCCTGGACCTACGAGCCCGATAACAGCCGTGAGGCCGCCGCCAACAACAGCCGGTTCATCGGCTTCAATGGCCGAGTCACGTGGCAGGCCACCCAGCAGCACAAGTTCGCCGTGTCGTACGACTTTCAGGACCAGTGCCAGTGCCCACGCTCGTTGACCGCGCAGCTGGCGCCAGAGGCCAACGTGATCAATCACGCCATTCTCGAGCCGAAAGACATGATTTTCGTGGAGTGGACGGCGCCGCTCACCAGTCGTGTGCTGGTTGAGGCTCGCGGCTATCGACAGCGTGAGCACGCCTATCGCCCCTATGAGAACCTCTACTTCACGAACGACCCCGGTGGCGTGAAGCTCAATGGCGTTGTCGAGCAGTCGAACGGGTTGAACTACCGCGCGGCGGTGGGCGACAGCCGGGATACCTGGATGTATACCTCGCTCTATCGCTCGAGCGTGGCGTACATCACGGGGTCACATTCGTTCAAGGCGGGCTTCAATCTCGGCTTCAATCGGCAGAACCAGAACATCTTCACGACCGATTCGCCGATGAGCTTCCAGTTCAATAACGGCGTTCCCAATCGGTTGACGCTGCGGGCGACGCCCTGGTATCGGGAGTCGCTGAGCGACGACCACGGCGCGTTCGTCCAGGATCGCTGGACGATGAAGAAACTCACGGCCACGGCGGGCCTCCGCTACGACTATTTCCACGTGTCGTTCCCGGCCGTCACGCTTGGCCCGGCGCAGTTCGTCCCGAACCGTAATCTGTCGCTTCCGGAGGCCGAGGGCGTGAGCTGGCATGACCTGCAGCCGCGGCTCGGCGTGGCCTACGACGTATTCGGCAACGGCAAGACGGCGCTGAAAGCCGGCGCGAACAAGTATCTGCCGTTCTACGGACTGCAGCTCAACGTAGGAACCGAGGCGGGAACCTTCTCGACCAACATGGCGCCTGCGGCGCGGCTGGTCGTGGCGACGAACCGTTCGTGGACGGATGCCAACCGCGACTTCGTGCCGGATTGCGACCTGACGAGTCCTGTGGCAAACGGCGAGTGCGGCGCGATGACGCCGTCGAATTTCGGGAGCGCCAATGCGGGCGTGGCCTACGATCCTGATCTCATCGAGGGATGGGGTAAACGCGAGTACAACTGGCAGTACTCCGTCGGCATTCAGCAGGAGTTGATGCGTCAGGTCTCGGTAGACGTGGGCTACTACCGCACGTCGTATGGCAACTTCTGGGTGACAGACAACCGGGCCTGGAGCGCCGCAGACTTCGATATCTTCAGCATTACGGCACCGAGTGATGCCCGGCTGCCGGGAGGTGGCGGCTATTCCGTATCCGGGCTGTACAACATCAAGCCGGACCGCTTCAGCGTGCCGGCGAACGACTACATCACGGCGGGGAAGAACTATGGCGATCAGACCCGTCGCTGGGACGGGTTCGATGTCACCTTCAACGCTCGCCCGGGGCGGGGACTCACTTTGCAGGGTGGCACGAGCACGGGGCGCACCACCGTGGACGATTGCGAGATCGTGGATGATCTTCCCGAGTTCACGCTGCGGGTGGTGGCGCCGGCGACCGGCGTACGACCGGCGTCGAACTGCCGGTACCAGACGAAGTTCCTGACCGACATCAAGGCGCTCGGCTCCTACACCGTGCCGAAGATTGACGTGCAGGTGGCGGCGACGGTGCAGAGTTCTCCCGGACAGGAGATCGCCGCGGAGTACGTGGCGACGAACGCGGTGATCGCGCCAGGCCTCGGGCGGCCGCTGGCCGGTGGGCAGGCCAACATGACGGTGAACGTCGTCAAACCGGGCACCTTGTATGCGCCGCGCGCGACGCAGATGCAACTGCGCCTCGCGAAGATTCTGCGAGTTGGCGGAGGCAGGGCGACGGCCAGTGTGGACATCTACAACCTGTTCAACTCGAACGCCGTGCTGACGCAGAACAATTCGTATGCGTCCTGGCAGGCGCCCACCAGCATCCTGAACGCGCGATGGGCGAAGGTCGTGCTGCAGTACGACTTCTAAAATGACCAGCAGAGAGCCGACAGAGGACTGTGTAACGTGAGCAGACGATCGATCATCCTGGTGGCAGCGATGACCTGCAGCATCGGGTGGGGCACCTGGCGCTCGAACGTGTCAGGCCAGAGTACCGGACCCGCGCCCACCATGAACTTCTTCGTCACGAGCAAGGGTCTCGGCGATGGAGGTAATCTGGGCGGCCTCGCGGGCGCGGATTATCACTGCCAGCAGCTCGCCGCAGCGGCTGGCAGTGCGAAGACGTTCTACGCGTACTTGAGCAATCGACCTTCCAATGGCACGACCACGTTGCATGCGAAGGACCGGATCGGAAAGGGACCGTTTTACAACTCGAAGGGCGTGATGGTGGCAAAGGACGTCGCAGACCTCCACACGAGACCTGACGCGATCAACAAGGCGACCGCGTTGACGGAAAAGGGCGACACGGTGTCGTTGCACGACATCATCACCGGGTCGCAGCCGGACGGTACCGCCTATCCCGATCGTGTGGACGTCGTTGACCACACGTGCATCGGATATACGAGCAACAGCAGGGGCACCGTACAGCTCGGTCACTCCGATCGCAGCGGCGGATCGTCGTGGATCTCAGCGCATCCGAGCAAGGGATGCAGCCAGGCCAACTTGGCGGCCACAGGGGGGGCGGGGCAGTTCTACTGTTTCGCGATTGACTAAGAGGGTAAGTATGAGCACTTGGATACATCGGGGACACGTGGGCGCGGTCTTGACGTTGGCGTGCGTGGTGCTGGCGGGCGGCGCCGTGGCGGGGCATCACAGTCAGACTGGATTCGATCCCAATGCGACGCCGATCGACGTGAAAGGAACGGTGGTGGAGTACCGGTGGAGAAATCCCCACGTGTTGCTGTTCTGGGACGCCAAGGACCAGGACGGCAAAACGGAGCGATGGGTCGTTGAATTCGCCTCGGTGGCTTCGTCGCTCGCCAACGGTATGAAGAAAGACACGTTCAAGGTCGGCGAAGAGATCACCGCCACCTGCATCCGGGCTCGCGCCGGCGGGCCGGTCTGCGCCCAGGCCAGGAAGATTGTCAGGGCTGACGGCAGCCCCGTGACTACGGCGGCTCCGGACTAAAGGGGATGGACTGTATGCGGAACATTGTGTCGTTGCCCACGCTGCTGCTCGTGGTGTTGTTTTCGCCGCTCGTGCTGGCGCAAACCAGCAGCGCGCCCGAGTGGTTGCCGTGCCCCCGCTGTCAGAGCCGACAGGAACGAGCGGCATCGCGTGAGAAATACGACGTCGACAAGAAACCGTTCAACGCACGTGACCTGAACGGCATCTGGGGCAACAACGGCGTCGAGCTCAACATCGTGGTGCCACCGTTCACGGCGAAAGGGAAGGCGATGTACGACGCCACCCGCGCTGAAGAAACAGCCGAAGGCGTGGCGATTTCCAACTCGAAGGACGGGATGCTGATCTGCGACCCGCTGGGCTATCCGCGGTGGTTCGCGTACAACTACGGGTTCCAGTTCGTCGTGTTGCCTGACCGCGTCCTGCAGTTCTTTGAGTTGGGGCACACCTGGCGTGACATCTGGACCGACGGCCGCACGCTCCCTGATGACCCACCGGCGCCACGATGGCTTGGATACGCGGTCGGCCGCTGGGAAGGCGACACCTTCGTCGTGGAATCCAACGGCTACGACGATCGTTCATGGATCCAGGAAGACCGGCGTGATCGCCGATGGGGATTCCCGCACACCGACCAGATGCGCGTCGTCGAGCGATACAGGCGAACGAGCTTCGGCACCCTCGAGGCCGAGCTCACCGTGATCGATCCAGAGGTCTACACGAAGCCGTGGACGACGAAGACGGTCATCCAGCTGAGCCCTGGAACGGAGCTCGGCGAATACATGTGCGTGCCGTCCGAAACCGAGGCGTACAACGCCGACAAGCTCCGGCCGCAAGTAGGCGTGAAAGAGTAGGTCAGTCGGGTTGCCGGTCGAAGTACATCAGGTTGCTTCGGCCGGTTTCATTCGGCTTCGTCGGTGACCAGGACTGGGAAGTGAATACCTTCCCGTCGGCCGACACCGAATACATCGTGCGCTGCGTCGGCGCGCCATTCTGACGCACCTCCCGGAACATCATCGACTTGTTGATCGGCCACCACGAGATGGTCTCGCCGATGCCCACCGCGTGCGGGTCTGGCGACTGCGACCCGTTCAGTTTCACCGCATAAGACCGACTCGGCTTGTCGGCCGGATAGACGTCATAGATGTCGTGCCGGACCATGTCACCTTCGCGCCTGAAGATCCAGGTGAAGGTGTCGGAGTTGGCGCGGCTGCCGTTCTGCGTCGACTTGGCGACGTTGATGCGCCAGCGACCGTAGAAGGGGAGATCGGCGATGTCCGCGGCGGTGTCGTACTTCGGCATCTGGACGGCGCTGCCTGTGCCGCGTTGCGCAGACGCAACGGTGCCCAACGTCCCGAGCATGGTGAAGGCCACGAGCGACAGGGTGAGAATCAGCGTGCGGGTGCGCATGGGTGTGTCCTCGGTGCAGACGAGAGGCCTCAGCGTGTGGCCGTCCCTGTGGTCATCAGATGTCGCTTGAAGAACGCCATGGCCTTGGGCCAGGCGTCCTGCGTGGCGGCCATGTTGCGTCCAAGGTCCTGGCGATAGAGAAACACGTGTGTCGCCTCCGGGTAGACTTCCACTTCGAACGACTTGCCGAGTCGTTTCATGTCAGCGGTCGCGGGTGCGATGCGCGGCGCGAGCCCGAGGTCGTTCGCACCAAAGAAGGCAGCGACCGGGGCCTTGATGCGTGTCATCACCGGCTCGTCCGGCGGAGTGCCGTAGAAGACGACCGAGGCGTTGACCCCCTCGATCTCAGCCGCCGATTCCCAGGCGAGCCCGCCACCCATGCAGAACCCGGTCGCACCCAATCTTCCGTTCGCCATCGGCAGCTTCATCGCATAGTCCCGGGCAACCCTGATGCGGTCGAGCACGGCCGAGTGAGGGATGCGATTGAGCGCCGCACCTGACTCGTCCGGAAACTGGAACGAATCGAAGTTGCCGCCATTCGGTCCGAGACCTGAAGTCAGATCGGGTAACACCGCGATGAATCCCTCGTAGGCCAATTGATCGGCGATGGCGCGAAGCCAATTCGCCCCGCCGCCACGTGTGACGGGCTCACCCATATCCATGCCCGGCCCCGGCTGGTAGACCAAGACGACCGGTGCCTTACCGGTGGTCTGGGGATAGGAGATCCAGGTGTGCAGCTTCGTGCCACCTGCCATCGGGATGTCCACCCACTCGCCCTTCCGCGGTGACTGCGCGACGACCTTGGCGGCCATCAGGAAATTGGCGGGCAGGTGGGGAAGCTTGCCCCGCATGCCGCTGGTTGCTTCAGCGGGGGCGCCTGCCTGCGCACCTCGTGCTGCCTGCTGAGCGGCTCCTGGACTGTCGATCTGGGTCAGGTAGGCGAGCGCCTTGTGCCAGGCGTGGTCCCCGATTTCAAAGGACACGGTGCGGGACGGTGACGACTGAATGGTGACGTCGATGCGGCCGCCCGTGCCTTCGAAGTTGAACTGGACTGATGCGCCCTGGCCGTTGGAGGCGGGCATGTCGATCGCCGCTCGTGTCACGGCAGATGCACGGGGCCCCTTGCCTGTCAGCAGATCCGGCACGACCGCGATGAAGCCCTGCGCCGCTGCGTCGTCACCGACCGCGCGCATCCAGTCGGTCATGCCCTGGTTGTTCGCGGTGATCACGATGACCGGTGCCTTGCTGGGCCGCTCCGGAAAGACGACGAAAGACCGAACCTTTTCGGCGCCGGCCGGCAAGTCAAGATACTGCGGGTGCCGGCGGGCAAGCGCGGCGCTCAGAACGCTCTTGGCCATCTGTTCCGGCGGCAGACCTGCTCTGGTGATGATCGAGGCGCTCATCGCGCTGGAGTCGTGTGCCGGTGGCGCGACGGGCGTGCCGGGTGGGGAACCCGGCTGGTCGATCGCAATCGCAGCGCTGACGGGCAGCACCGCGATCGTCAGGAGGAATGTCAGGGCACGTGCGCTCATCCGTTCTACTCTCCTCGGTTTCGGGCGAAGCCTACTACGGTCGGCCTGACGCAAGGAAGGTCTTTCTTGTAAGGTATGCGGGACCCGGAGTGGTCTGGAGGTGTCGAGTGATGAACCGTCGCACATTCGTCCAGAAGATGTCGTTCGCGGCCGGTGCCGCGACCACGTCATTGATGCCGAGCGTGGCCCGCGCGCAGGGCACCGCGGCGCCTGAGCCGATCGTCCAGACTGCCTCTGGACGCGTGCGCGGACGCGTGGACAACGGTGTGTACGTCTTCAAGGGAATTCCTTATGGGGGCTCGACGGCCGGGCCGAATCGATTCATGCCTCCCACCAAGGTGACACCGTGGACCGGTGTCCGCGACGCGTTTGAATACGGACCGATGTGTCCGCAGGGCACCGGCGAGGGTAACCAAAGCGAAGACTGCCTGGTGCTCAATGTCTGGACGCCAGGGCTGAATGACGGTGGGAGGCGACCCGTCATGTTCTGGCTGCATGGTGGCGGATATACAGGAGGCAGCGGAGCCGACCCACGTGCAGATGGCGTCAA
Source organism: Acidobacteriota bacterium (assembly GCA_013140775.1). GTDB lineage: Bacteria > Acidobacteriota > Vicinamibacteria > Vicinamibacterales > UBA2999 > JABFSA01. The sequence continues at coordinate 23,257 of JABFSA010000171.1, forward strand.
CCTCTGCAACCGTGGCGATGTGGTGGTCGTGACCATCAACAATCGTGTCAATGCATTTGGGTGGCTGTATCTCGCCGCGCTCGCCGGCGATCGATATGCCGCATCCGGTGCGGCGGGGATGCTCGATCAGGTGGCGGCACTGAGGTGGGTGCGTGAGAACATTGCGCGTTTTGGTGGTGACCCGGGGAACGTGACGATCTGGGGGATCGCTGGTGGTGCGCGCAAGACATCGACCTTGCTCGCGATGCCGTCGGCCAAGGGCCTCTTTCGTCGCGCGATCATCGAGAGTGGAGCGCAGCTCCGGATTCACCCGCCTGACCTGGCGACGGAGATGGCGGTGGCCTTCCTTCGGGAACTCGGTCTGAAGCCGAGCCAGGCGGCCGACCTGCACGCACTGCCCACGCAGCGCCTGAACCAGGCGCGAGCAGCCGTAGAGGCCAGGCAGAACCAGATGCATCGGCAGCAGTTCGGGATTTACGTGCAGCTGGGCTTCGTGCCGACAGTGGACGGCACGCATATTCCGACACACAACTGCGACCCGTTTTCGCCCGCGGTCTCAGCCGATGTGCCACTGCTCATCGGCACCAACAAGCATGAAGCGGGAAACATGCTGATCAACGACCCGAAGACCGTCGCGGAGTCTCTGAGCGAGGAAGAACTGAAGACTCGCATCCAGCCCCTCGTGGGAACGGCCGCGGGACTGCTCAATGACTTCTACAAAGAGATCTACCCACGGGCATCGGTGGCCGAACGTTATGTCCTGATGGCGTCGCACCGTGGGTTCGGGTTCGACGTCCTCGGGATGGCGGAACGGAAGCTCGCGCTCAAAAAGGGTCGAGTCTTCAAGTATCAGTTTGCCTGGGAAGCGCCTGCAGGTGCCCCCGGCTGGCGCGCATACCACGAGCTCGAAGGCTCGTTCGTGTTCGACAACACCACGAAGGTGCCGCGTCAGTCCGGCGGGGGCCCGAGAGCGGCCGCATTGGCAGCCAGGGTCGCCGATGCCTGGATCGCGTTCGCACGCAGCGGTGATCCGAGCACTGCGTCGTTGCCGTGGCCCGCGTACACTCGCGAGGGTCGACAGATCATGGTGCTGAACGACGAGTGCACCGTGATGTCAGATCCGTCGGTCGCCGAAAGAAACATGTGGGCGACGATTTACACGGGGCTGAGTTCGTCCGGCACGTGAGGTGAGGCAGTATCGATTCGGAATGTTCTTGAAGACCGCGCTGCTACTTCTTGAGACTCGCGTACGCGGCTTCGACGAACATGTCGGTCGTCCACGGGCCCGTCGTTGCACCAAACCTCGGGTCGTAGTCGCGGGTGGGCCGCGCGGCCTTGACCTGCTCGAGCGTCATGCCCTTGCCGATCATGTTCTTGATACGGTCGCGGATGATCGCGGTCATCTGCTGGTAGTAGACGACGTCGGGCTGATCGGCGAGGCGTCCGTGCCCGGGCACCACCAGCGTGCCCTCTTCGGATTTCCGGCCGGGCACCGTAATCTCGATGACGCGATTCAGTCCCTGCACCACGGCTTCGATGCTGCCGCCGGCCGCGATGTCGAGCACGGGATAGCCTGTCAGGTCCACTAGATCGCCGACGCTCACCACATCCGCTCCGCGGAAGTGCACGATGCTGTTGCCGTCGGTGTTCGACGGCACGTGCATGATGACCACAGGCTCATCGTTGAAGAACAGCTTCTTCTGCGGACTCGAATACGTGTTGTCAGGCCATGCGGCCTCTGCTCGCGCGGCAACCTTGCCCGTCGGGGCTGACATGCGATCGAACACACTGAGATACGCAATGATGTTTGCCCGCTCGACACCTCGCATGCCGTCCGAGACCCTGGCGTCCTCCGGCGGACGGAAGGGAATCGTGCTGCCCTTGAGCGCGATGACATCGTTGCCGCCCGAGTGCTCGAGGCGCTCGCTCGTGTTCACGATGTAGCGCAAGGGACGCCGCGAGATCGACTCGACAGCCGCCCACACCTTTTCGGACATGTCAGCCCGGCCGTCATCCACCATCAGAATGCCGTCGTTGCCCGCGCTGACGGTGATGTTGCCACCTGCACCGACGAGCATTGACACGTTGTCTCTGATTGGAAGGATGTCGATCTGGCCGCTGGCTGTGGTCCGGATGGAAGGCTTCCAGGCCCACGACGACGTCTGCGTGTAGGTGTCGGCCGACGACAGGATCCCGACGCTGACAGCGGCCAGCATCCCCCAGCGTAGACGGCGTGAGGTTCTCACTGACCTCGCTCCCCGCCACCAACGACTGTCGCCGGTTTCGCGAAGGACTTCATCTTGGCGATGTACTCCGGGTACATCGTGTCCGCGCCCCCAAGCCTGGGCTCGAACGGCGTCCCGTACGCATCTGTCAGCTTCGGGTCCTGACCGGGAAGCAGGCTCTCGCCCGGCAGCGCGTGTGGCGCGGTGCCGCGCTCGACAACCGTCTCTGTCGCTTCTTCACACGGGTACGGGGGCATCTCGAGATTCGGGTCGAGCACCCAGAAAAGGGAGGTGCGAACGTAGGGTTCCGAGAGGTAGATCGGGTCATAGATGATGACGGTCGCCCGCAGGTAGTTTCCGTAGCGCTTCCAGCGGATCCGATACGTCGCTTCGTCGCTGCGCATGATGCCCCAGCGGCGAATGTAGTCTTCCTTCAGGTGCGTGGCGCTTTGAATAAGGGTGTTGCCTTCGAACTCACCCGTATTGAATCCGCTCCAGCTGTGGCGGGCGTAGTCGGGCGGACGCTCGCGGCCGTCCATCCAGATAGTGGTTTCCTGTTCGCGCATGGACAGGCGGCCGTGGTAGGCGACCACGCGCTGCGTGCTGTCTTCGATCTGCGGCGTCCAGCGCAGGCGCGCCGCGCCGGCTTCGAGAGAGAAGTCCCACGCGTGCGGTCGGCACACGAGCTCGGGGACCTCGAAGTTTTCGGGAACCCAGCTCTGGGCCCGCCATCGGCCGGCATCGCTGAGCGGGATACCGGCATAGTCGCCATCCAGCCCGCTGCCGTCCTCGTTGCGTGCGAGAGGCCGCCACATGCCTGCCAGATCGACCTGTGCAAAAACGGGAGGTGCGCCCAGCGTAACCAGCACGGCCGCGAGCGCGATCTGTCTCGAAACGACCATTGGCAACCCCAATTCACCGTCCACGGAACACTCGGTGGCGACACATGATGGTCCAAGGCCCCCACCTGCGGCAAGCTGTGATTCTGGTGCTGAAAGCGCTCTGGCGCGCTGCTAAAGCCTCGTCGCGTCAGGCCCGATAAACAGGACCTTGACCAGGAAAAGCACACCACCCGTGACTCTCGTCGTACGGCGCGGCGCCTTGCGCCGTTTCGATCGCCTCAAGCAGGCCACGCAAGAGCTGGATGCAGAGGTGATTTGGGACCGCCGTGCCTCGGCTCGAGG
>JABFSA010000047.1 GCA_013140775.1 Acidobacteriota bacterium
GTGCAGCCACGAACGCGCTCATCATCGAAGGTGGCGTCGGCAACACGTCGTACGCCATCAACGGAATAATGACCAGCCCCAGGATCACGAACGTATGAACCGCAATCGAAAGTGGGATGGTGTACCACTGCTTCGTACCCACTTTGACGGACGGCTCAACGACGTCCCCGAACATCTTTTCTACGCGTGGCACGGGTCTTACCCTCCTGCAAACGTCGGTCGGCCCCGAGCGGGCTGCCGATTATAGCTACCCCGAAAAATCAGTGTCAACGAAACCGCCGGGCCGGCCTGCCCGAAGGTCCCTAGAGAGGTTAGACACCGCAACCGGCTAAATGCTCCGGAGTTCCTAGCGAACAGACCGGGCATTCTACTATAGGGTTTTGTCCTGAACGCAAGATCAAAAAGCCGTTGTGACATTCGGGCCGCGCTGATCGCGGCCCGAACCGGACACGAACCCGCTCTAGACCCGCGTCAGTGTGCCGAACCGATGCGCATTCCGTAGAACGAGCGGTAGACGAACACCATCGACAGGACGAAAAACACAGCTGCCAGCACGTGGCTGACGCCACTTCCCATGTCCGCCGTCAGTTCCACCGCCAGCTCCACGGCAAGCAGTCCGAAGAGCGTCGTGAACTTGATGACAGGATTCAGCGCCACTGACGACGTGTCCTTGAACGGATCGCCAACGGTATCGCCCACGACCGTCGCCGCATGCAACGGCGTGTTCTTCATCTTGAGCTCGGTCTCGACAATCTTCTTCGCGTTGTCCCAGGCGCCTCCGGCGTTCGCCATGAACACCGCCTGATACAGCCCGAAGAGCGCGATGGAGATGAGATACCCGATGAAGAAGTAGGGTTCGACGAATGCGAAGGCCAGAGTCGAGAAGAACACCGTCAGGAAGATGTTGAACATGCCCTTCTGCGCGTACTGGGTGCAAATCTCGACCACCTTCTTGCTGTCGGCGACCGAAGCCCTCTCAACCCCTTCGAGCTTGATGTTGGCTTTGATGAACTGAACAGCACGGTAAGCGCCCGTCGTCACCGCCTGCATCGATGCACCGGTGAACCAGTAGATGACCGCGCCGCCCGTGACCAGGCCGAGCAAAAACGGCGCGTGGAGCAACGACAGCTTGTCGAGGTTGGTGGTCAGACCATTCGTCAGCAGCACGATGATGGAGAAAATCATCGTCGTCGCGCCAACGACGGCCGTGCCGATGAGCACGGGTTTGGCGGTCGCCTTGAAGGTGTTACCGGCGCCGTCGTTCTCCTCGAGGAGTGCCTTGGAGCGCTCGAACTGGGGAACAAGATTGAAGTCGCGCTTCAGTTCCTGCTCGATGTTCGGTACCGCCTCGATCATCGACAGCTCGTACACGGACTGTGCGTTGTCGGTGACCGGTCCATAGGAGTCAACGGCAATCGTTACGGGACCCATCCCGAGAAAGCCAAACGCCACCAGACCGAACGCGAACACCGCCGGCGCCAGCATGAGCGCCGACATCGAGGTGCTCCCCGCGCTCACGAGATACGCGACCGACATGAGCGCCACGATACTCAGGCCCAGCCAATACGCGCTGAAGTTACCGGCAACGAGCCCGGACAGAATATTCAGCGACGCACCACCCTCACGCGAGGAGGTCACCACTTCTTTCACGTGTGACGACTCCACCGAGGTGAAAATCTTCACGAGCTCCGGGATGATGGCGCCGGCCAACGTTCCGCAGGTGATGATGGTCGAGAGCTTCCACCACAGGGTCCCGTCGCCGAGGTCCGAAATCAGGACCCGCGAAACGGCGTACGTCGCCACAACCGAGACGATGGAGGTCAGCCACACCAGCTGCGTGAGGGGGGCCTCGAAGTTCATCTTGGTGGCCGTCGCGTACCGTGCTTTCGCGATCGCCTCGTTGAGGAGGTACGAACCGCCGCTCGCGATGACCATCATGATGCGCATCACGAAGATCCAGACGAGCAGGCGAACCTGCGTCGCCGCTTCCGGAACCGCGAGCATGATGAACGTAATCAGCGCAACACCGGTCACGCCGTAGGTCTCGAAGCCGTCCGCGCTCGGTCCCACCGAGTCGCCGGCGTTGTCACCCGTGCAGTCCGCAATCACGCCCGGGTTCCGCGCATCGTCTTCCTTGATGTTGAACACGATCTTCATCAAGTCGGCGCCGATGTCAGCGATCTTGGTGAAGATGCCGCCGGCGATTCGGAGCGCCGCAGCGCCAAGCGACTCGCCAATGGCGAAGCCGATGAAGCACGCACCGGCGTAGTCGCCAGGGATGAACAGCAGGATGAACAGCATGATCAGCAGCTCGACGCTGATGAGGAGCATGCCGATGCTCATGCCTGCGCTGAGGGGAATCGCGTAAACCGGGTACGGCCGGCCTTCGAGGCTGGCAAACGCCGTCCGCGAGTTGGCGTAGGTGTTGACGCGGATACCGAACCACGCCACGCCGTAGCTGCCGAGAATCCCCACGACGCTGAAGAGGAGGATGATCAGGACCCGTCCGGCTTCCATCCCGGAGAGGAACCCGAAATACAGCACGATGATGATGGCTATGAATATTTCGAGGAGTGCGAGGAACTTGCCCTGCGTCACGAGATAGGTCTTGCACGTCTCGTAGATGAGGTCGGAGATTTCGGCCATCGTGCGATGAACCGGGAGGTTCTTCAGCCGCGACATGATGAGCAGGCCGAACGCCATGCCGGCGACCGACACTCCAAGGCCGAGCATCAGCAGTGTCCTGCCGTTGTAGCCTCCGACATCGACTGAGTCGAGCGCCGGCAGCACCAGGGCGGCTTCGCCTCCGGGTGCCCGCTCGGCCCCTTCAGGCTCCTGTGCAACGACAGGAACGGCCAACACCACCAGCAGGGCCGCCAGGGCCGCCGCAACCTTCATCCAACTTCTGAACGACGCGATCATCACTTTCTCATCCTCTCGTCTGGTCTGCCCGAACGGCTGTTCACGTGGTCGTCGTGCCCTTCTCGCGGACGCGATCGGACAGCGACATTCCCCCGGTCAGAAAAATACGTAGCCCGTCCTCGACTTCGAGATCGGGAAAAAACACGCTGCTCCTCGGACACATCACGACATCGCCGAGGTACAGATGATTCGTCGGCACGTACACCGCCACCATCGACTCGGGTTCCTGGCCCCGCTCGAGGGTGAATTCCTTCGTGAGAAATCCCATCACGAGGCCACGGCCGGGAAGCTCCACCATCACGACGCGCTTGAATCCGTACTCGTTGTCCGGCGAAAAGGCTACTACGAGCTGCTTGACCGGTGCATACACCGTCCGAAACACCGGCACCCGCATCAACCACTGCTCGGCGCGCGCAATGACCCGGCGCCCAATGACATTGGTCGTCACGGCCCCCACGGCCAGCACGACGAGCAGCGTGATCAGGAGTCCGAGTCCCGGGACGCCCCTACCCAGGAGTCTGGTCGCTAACGGCCCCGTGAAACTGTCAATGATACCGAAGATCCACACCAGCGCCGCAACGCTAATCACGAGCGGCACCGTCACGAAGAAACCGGCGACGAAACTACGCCGCATCCACTGCATGCAGACTCTACCCGGCCGGAAACAACGCCAGCAAACCGATCCCGACCGCGATTCGGTACCAGGCGAACGGCGCAAATCCCGCGCGCCTCACAAAGCCGAGAAACGGCCGAACGACCGCGGCCGATGCCACGAACGCCATCACGAAGCCGATGACAATTTCCGCTGTTCGATCTGGCGACAGGGCGCCCCGCACCTGCATGAGCTCGTACCCAAACGCGGCGGCCATCGTCGGCATTGCCAGAAAAAAGGAGAATTCTGCCGCCGCTGGCCGATCAAGCCGCATCAGCATCCCTCCCACAATCGTTGCCCCGGAGCGCGAGACGCCGGGCACGAGCGCCAGCACCTGGCACATTCCGACACCGAACGCGCGGGAGATCGGGGTCTTCTCGGCGTCCACAATCGAGGGCGTGGGTCGCAGCCTCTCCACCGCAAGCATGACCAGCCCGCCAATGATGAAGGCACCTGCAATGACCCGCATGCTCTCGTAGAGGACGGTCTGCACGAAGTCCCCGAGCAACGCACCCGCGACCAGCGCGGGCACGACCGAGACTATCAGCATCAGCGTGAAGCGCCGGGCCTCACGATCCGACGGGAGACCACGGACGACCGCTGCGATCTTGGCCCTGTAGAGCCATAGAATCGCGACCATCGAGCCCGATTGAATCATCACCGTGAAGGCGGGATCCATGTAGCCGAGAAACCGCCCGGCCACGAGCAGGTGAGCTGTCGAGGAGATGGGCAGGAACTCGGTCAGGCCCTGGACCACCCCGAGCAGCGCGGCGACGAGATAGCTCACCGGTGGTCCGCGGGCGGCAGCCTACGGCGCGTACTCAAGAAGCTCGCGCGCCGCGCGTCTTGCGCCCGGGTCGCGCCTGGACCTCCGCCTTTCCGGCTACGGGCGCCACGGTTGCGGCATGGCCGCGGCCCTTCCGCTGCCCGAGGATGATGGCGATAGACGACGCAATGAAGATGGTGGAGTAGGTGCCGCTGACGATGCCCACGAGCATCGTGAAGGCAAAGCCCTCCAGCGCCTCACCGCCGAACAGATACAGCGCCAGCACGGACAGGAAGGTGGTTCCCGCGGTGATCACGGTGCGCGCGAGAGTCTGGTTCACGCTGACGTTGACGACGTGATCGAGCGAGTCGCGACGCATCGAACGCATGTTTTCGCGGACACGGTCGAAGATCACGATTGTGTCGTTTACGGAGTAGCCCGTAATCGTGAGCAATGCAGCCACGATGTTGAGCGAGACCTCGTAGTTGAAGATAACCAGGACGGCCGTCGTGACGATGAGATCGTGGAAAGTGGCGGCAATGGCGCCGAGAGCAAACGAAAACCTGAACCGGAAACCGATATAAACGGTGATCGCGAGAATCGAGGCGAGCGTGGCGTAGATGCCGCGCCGCTGAAGATCCTCGCCAATGACCGGACCCACGATCTCACGGCTCAGCACCTCGAACGTCGGCAGGCCGGCGCCACGCAGAGCTCCGAGGATCTGCTCCGAACCCTGTTCGAGACCAGCGGCCTGTTCGACCCCCGATTGCGCCAGGCGGATGAGCCACTGATTGTCAGCCACCTCGCCATACCGCTGAACGACTTCCTCCCCGGGAATCGGATCAACAGCGCTGCGAACCTGATCTTCGGTGACCGTCTGGTCGAACTTCACGACGACGATCGTGCCGCCGGAAAAATCGATTCCGACCGGCAACCCGCCGCGCTGCACGATAACCGCCAGGCCCGCGAAAATGACGATGAGCGAGAGCCCAATGGCATGCCACCGCCATCGGGTGAAGTCATAGGTCGTGTTGGTGAACATTTGCATGATGATGAGCCCGCCTGCCTAGATGCTCAGCGTCTGCGCCTGCCCGCGGCGGGCCAGCACGATCTCGAAAACCGTTCGCGACACAAAGACAGCCGTGAAAACGTTCGACAGTAGACCAATCGTGAGCGTCGTTGCAAAGCCACGAATCGGGCCGGTACCGAACTGGAAGAGGAACATCGCGGCGATGAGCGAGGCCACGTGGGTATCGACAATGGTCCACCACACCCGGTCGAAGCCGGCGTTGACGGCGGCGCGAACCCCCTTCGCCGTGGCGAGCTCCTCTTTGATGCGTTCAAAGATGAGCACATTCGAATCGACACCCATGCCGATCGTCAGGATGAAGCCGGCAATGCCGGGAAGGGTCATCGTGGCGCCCAGATACGCCATCATCCCAAGCAGGATGATGAGGTTGACCACAATCGAGATCACCGCGTTCAGGCCGGTGAGCTTGTAATAAAAGAGGATGAACAGCACGACAAGGACAAGCCCGCCGATCGATGCCTTCACGCCGGCTTCGATCGACGCCTGTCCAAGCGACGGCCCGACCGTGCGCTCCTCGAGAAAGTCCATCGGCGCCGGCAGGGCGCCAGTCCGAAGCACGAGCGACAGGTCCTGAGCCTCCTGCTGCGTGAAGCTCCCGGTGATGCGCCCTTCGTCGGCGATGCGTGACTGGATCGTCGGAGCCGTGAACACACGATTGTCGAGGATCACCGCCAGGCTGCGTCCGATGTTCTGCTCCGTGAACTGACCGAAACGCCGGGCGCCATCCTGGTTGAAGGTGAAACTGACCGCGGGCAGGTTGTTCTCGTCCAGCGTCGGCCTGGAGTTTCTCAAATCCCGGCCCGTCACCGGGGCCACACGCCTGACGATGTAGTAGACGGTGCCCGGGGTTCCGCCGCCTGTCGCGGCCACATCCTGGGAACCTGAGACGACCATCATGTCGGGCGGCATCACGTTGTTGACCGCCTGCATGGCCGCTTCCTGCGTCGGAAACGGACCCTGCTCGACCAGCTTCAGTTCGAGAAGCGCCGTTGAGCGAATGACCTCTTTCGCACGCGCAACGTCACTGACGCCCGGCAACTGCACCAGAATCTGGTCAACGGCGCCCTGGCGAGCCACGATGGGCTCTGCCACGCCCAGTTCGTTGACGCGGCGTTCGATGGTCTGAAGCGCCTGCGTCACGGCCTCCTCGCGCAGCTGAGCGGCGACGTTCGGCCGCATCGTATAGGTGTAGCTACCGGCGCCTGACGAGCGGGCAAACACGGTATCCACGTCTACAGCTGCCTGACGGAAAGCCTGGTCGTTCTGAATGCCTTCAACGACGAAGTCGGTGGGGTTGGTGACCTCGAGCTTCGCATACTGAATCGCGGCCGTGGCCAGGGTTTCCCGAAGACGCTCAACCGCGGTCTCGGTCTCAATGCGGAGGGCGGCATCGGTCCGGACGCGCATGACCATGTGCACGCCGCCCTTCAGGTCGAGGCCAAGGTTCACCTTTGTACCCGGTGGGTAGAACGACCAGACCGACAGGCCGATGACCGCAACGATTAAGAGGATCTTCCAGCGCAGATTCTTGTTCACGACTGACTCTCCGGCGCCACGGGCTCCTGCCCCTGGTAACCCACGACCGCATTCCGGGATACATCGACCCGCACTTTGTCGGCAATCTGGATCTGAATTGCTTCATCCGTTAGACGGGTGATCGTGCCGAAAAGGCCGCCCGACGTCACGATCCGGTCTCCGACCTTGAGCGCCGCCAGAAAGGCCTGAACCTTCTGCTGACGTCGCTTCATCGGGAGCAGGATGACGAAATAGAAGATACCGACGACCAGCACGAAGGGCAGAAGCTGGACCCACGCACTGGGGGCACCCGGGGACGGGGCGCCCATGGCAAGAAGCCAGGGGAGACTCGCACCCTGGAACCCAAACTCTGGAGATAAAAAGGTCATGAATCGAGTGACAGGTGGGAAGACGACAGAAGGAACTCCTGCCTGAACCTGTCGAAGGTCCGAAACGCTATAGCGTCCCTGATCCTCCGCATGGTGTCAAGGTAAAAGCTGAGATTATGCAACGTGTTAAGGGCACCTGCCGTCATCTCTCCAGCCATGAACAAGTGCCGCAGATAGGCCCTCGAATGGTGCCGACAGGTGTAGCACTGACAGGCTGGATCGAGCGGTCGATCATCCTCAGCGTACCGCGCGTTCTTGATGTTGACGCGGCCCTGGCTGGTGAAGAGCTGACCGTTGCGGGCGTTCCGGGTCGGCATGACGCAATCGAACATATCGACCCCGCGAGCCACGCACTCAATGAGGTCCTCCGGCGTGCCCGCTCCCATGAGATAGCGCGGCTGGTCCGACGGTAGCCGGCGGGTAACCGCCTCTGCTACTGAGTACATCTGTTCGTTGGGCTCGCCAACGCTGAGCCCCCCGATCGCGTAGCCCTCAAATCCAATCGCAACCGTCGAATCGGCGCTTTCTGCCCTGAGGTCCTCGAACACGCCACCCTGAACGATGCCGAACTGCGCCTGTCCGAGGTTCGAAACCTGCACTCCGTCCACCGACCCGCCACGGAGCTCCATCATTCGACGCCGCCCGCGTTCCGCCCACCGGATCGATCGACGCATGGAGCTCGCCGCCGCCTCATGGGTCGCGGGGAACGCAAGGCATTCGTCGAGCACCATCGCGATGTCGGAACCAAGCCTGGCCTGGACGTCCGTCGCTCGTTCGGGCGTCAGCATCTGTCGCGCGCCATCGAGGTGTGAACGAAAATCAGCGCCCTCCTCGGTGATGGCGCAGCGGTCGGCCAGACTAAACACCTGATAGCCCCCACTGTCGGTCAGGATCGGTCGCTTCCACCCGATGAACCGATGCAATCCACCGCGACGCGCGATGAGCTCATCGCCGGGACGCAGGAGCAGGTGATAGGTGTTCGACAGCATGATCTCCGCGCCCGCCTCTTCGAGGTCCGGGTGACGGAGCGCCTTGACCGTTCCCTGGGTACCGACCGGCATGAACGCGGGTGTTTGAAAGACACCATGAGCGGTGCGGCACTCACCAAGACGGGCTGCGCCGTGGGTGGCCTTCACCGAAAAGCTGAACTCGCGCACGCTAAGATAATAAGGGTGAAGAAACTTCGCGTCGGCGTGATCTACGGCGGCCGCTCAGGCGAGCACGAAGTGTCGGTGGCATCGGCCGCGTCCATCTTCAGGCATCTTGATCGCGACCGGTACGAGGCCGTTCCGATTCGAATCGAGAAGAGCGGTCAATGGGTGCTCGGTGGCAAGGCACCCGAGGTGCTGTCCGCGGCGGAAGTCGAGACAACCGACACCAACGCACTTCAGTCTGTTGCGGCGTCCGCCGCCGTTTCGCCTGAGCGCCTAGATATCATCTTCCCGGTTTTGCACGGGCCGTACGGTGAAGACGGAACGGTCCAGGGGCTGCTCGAACTCGCGGACATTCCGTATGTGGGATGTGGCGTGCTCGCGTCCGCCATGGGAATGGACAAGGCGGTGATGAAGACCCTCTTCGCCTCCAGGGGGCTTCCCATCGTCCCTCACATCACAGTACTGCGCCACGAATGGGTGGCAGGGTCGCGTGCTGTCGCCGACCGAGCGCGTGAACTCGGCTTTCCCGTGTTCGTCAAGCCGGCAAACCTCGGCTCGAGTGTGGGAATTTCCAAAGTGAAGTTGACTGCCGAGTTCACGCCAGCGATGGAACTGGCCTTTGAGTTCGACCGGAAGGTTGTCGTCGAGGCGGGCGTCCCCAATACCCGCGAAATCGAATGCGCGGTGCTAGGCAACGACTCACCCGAGGCGTCGATTCCAGGCGAGATCGTGCCGTCGCGCGAGTTCTACGACTACGAAGCCAAGTACATCGATGCTGGTTCCAAGTTGCTGATTCCCTCGCCGCTGACGCCGAAGCAGGCGTCTGAATTCCGTCGGCTTGCCATCGAGGCATTTCAGGCCGTGGAAGGCTCCGGGCTCTCGCGGGTCGATTTTCTGATGAACGGCGAGACCGGGCAGATTTTCCTCAACGAGGTAAACACGCTTCCGGGATTCACGACGATCAGCATGTACCCGAAGTTGTGGGAAGCGTCAGGGATCCCCTACCCCGTCCTGCTCGACCGGCTCATCGCGCTGGCACTCGAGCGTCACGCGGAGAAGCAGGCCCTACGCACCAGTATCAGGTGAACTGCCGCCCGGCCCGCTGGACAGTCCTCGCCAGTTCCGTCCTGGCTGTCTGGCTCATCGCTGATTCAAGGCCGAGCGCCGCTCCTCAGGCGCGACAGGGTCTTACCGGAGCGCCCGAGCTCGCTCAGGCATACGCAGCCATCATGGACGGCCGGTTCGAGGCCGTGCCGCCACTGCTCGATCGCACCTGCGGCCCCGCACCACGTGAAGCCTGCCAGCTACTCGAGTCGGTCAACCTGTGGTGGCAGATCCAGATCGACCCATTCAACCGCACACGTGACGGCGCATTCGAGTCGCAGATCGATGACGCCATTGCCGCGATCGAGGCGTGGACGCACCGCGAACCACTGCGCGCTGAGGCGTGGTTCTATCTCGGGGGCGCGTATGGCGCTCGCTCGCAGTGGAGAGTGCTGAGGGGCTCGAGGCTGGCTGCCGCAAGAGACGGCAAGCGCATCAAGGACTCGCTCGAGCGTGCGCTCGCGCTCGACCCGGGTCTGACGGATGCACACTTCGGCATCGGTCTCTACCGCTACTACGCCGATGTCGCACCTGCTGCCGTCAGGATGCTCCAGTGGCTGTTCCTCCTGCCTGGTGGCGATCGCATCGGAGGCCTCGACGCGATCAACAAGGCCCGCAAGGGCGGACTGCTCCTGCGCAGCGAGGCCGACTATCAGCTCCACCTGCTCTATCTCTGGTATGAGAAACAACCCGACGCCGCGCTCGAGCTCCTCGAAGATCTGATCGAGCGACACCCTCGAAACCCGCACTTTCAACAGGCCGCGGCTGAGCTGCACGACGTCTACCGCAGCGATCCGGATGCCAGCCTCAAAGCGTGGCAATCACTTCTCAACGCCGCGCGCGCCGAACGCGTGGCCGAACCGCAGATGGCCGAAGCAGCCGCGCAACTCGGAATGGCACTGCAACTCGATCGCCTGTCCCGCAGCGAGGAAGCGCTCGAACCGCTTCGTGCCGTCATCAACGCGCGTCCTGACGCACCATTCGGCGCCGTTGCACGTGCGCATCTGCAGATCGGCGACGCACTCGAGCATCTCGGACGACGCCGCGAGGCGATGGCGTCGTATCAGACGGCGATCAACACCGCCGGCGCAGACGATCCACTGCGCATCGCATCACGCGCGCGCGCCGCGATGCGCGCGCAGCGGTGAAGTTTCGCGTAGATCGATCCGACATTTACTCTTAGAGAGTGAGACTTGACAGATGGCGTGTGATTGGACGTGGCGTCCACACGCGTTTTTTTGACAACACGCGCGCTTTTGTGCTTGACATCAAAAAAATCTCACCCATAATCTACATCTGGTATGAGGGTGGATGGCTCAGCCCACCCGTTGTGACGGTCAAGTAGGCCGTTAGAGGTTGAGCCGCACAACCTGAGGGAGAGAAACCACCATGGCGAAGAAGGCTGCCAAGAGCGCTAAGAAGAAGGCCGCAAAGAAGCGGTAGTTCTTCGAGCGAGATTGGGGTGCTCACTGAGCACCCCTTTTTTTTAGCTTTTTACAGTTGCTGCACTCCCGAGCGCGCCGCGCCGGGGGTTAGGCCGCGAAGCGAGGACACCACCACCCGGGCCGACGTGCCAGGCGGCAGAGTGCGCCGGGTCGGAAGGTGAACAGCTCGCAATCCACACCACCGAAGGGGGGGATTACAGATGGCGAAGAAGGCTAAAGCCGCGAAGAAGAAGGCCGCGAAGAAGAAGTAACGTGGTCTCGCCATGAAGTAGGGGGCGTGCGTTACCGCGCGTCCCCTCTTTTTTTGTCTGACCGCTGACTCGGCTACTCGAACGTCACACCGTCCCAGATCCGCACGCTGCGGATCACGTCCCACGGCGCCAGCCGATCGACGACATCCATGCCTTCCACGACGTGGGCGAACACCGTGTAGCGGGCATCCAGATGCGGCTGCGGTGAGTGGGTGATGAAGAACTGGCTGCCGCCGGTGTCTTCCCAGTCGAGCGCCATCCCAACGGTTCCCCGAAGATACAGCCGCGTGTTGATTTCGTCTCGAATCGTGTAACCCGGACCACCTTCGCCGTCGCCTCGCCTGTCCCCCGCCTGCACAACGAAGTCTGGAACGACCCGGTGGATTGCCATGCCGTCGAAATACTTCTGACGGGCGAGCGTAATGAAGTTCGCCACCGTGCGAGGAGCGTCGAGAATCGCCAACTCGAGCTCGATCACGCCCCGATCGGTTTCGATGAAAGCATGCGGCGAGAAGGCTGGAGCGACGAGCGCCCGCCATTCCGCGTCGGGAATCTCGCGGCTCACGGCAGGGCGAATCATCTCCCACGGTTTCGAGCCCGCATCCCGCGCCTGCAGAAGCGTGGCGGCGCGCACGCGTATAGCCCACTCCCGATCGCGCAGAGCTTCCTCGAGGAGCGGTTGGGCCGAAGCTGGATCGAGCCCCACCAGCGCGCCAAGGATCGCGCCCCTGGCAACATGAGTCTCGTCGGCTGCGGAGGCGCGATACGCTTCAACCAGACGCGGCACCGCCGCGGTTGCCTTGAGCTCATTCAAGCCATTCGCGGCCGCGGCCCGAAGAGCAAAGTCGTCTACCTTCAAGTACTCGACGAGCGTCGCTTCCGCGCCGGGCGCCTTCAACGCGATCAGTGAGGTCAGGGCAGCCGACACAACGCGACGATCCTGATCCTTCAGAAGTATCTGCAGCCGCGCTTGAGCTCGCTCGGGCGGAAGCATCGCCAGCGCCGACGCCTCGGCCGCTCTCACAGTCCAGTCCGCATCCATGTCCAGGCCGGACAGCGTGGCTAAAAACGTGTCGGGGTCGAGACGCGCAAGTGTCTTTCGGGCAGCACCTCGAGTGACGGGCGTGGGGTCCGACACCAGATCCAGCATCAGATCGAGACTCTCTGGAGGCGCCAGCGCCGAGAGTACTGTCATCGCTTCGCCACGCAAGGCGGCGTCGGTTCCAGCGTCCAGAACAATCTTCGTGAGCACCGGTGCAACGCCGGACGCATTGAGTGCCCCGAGTGCACGGATGGCCTCGATCACGACAGCGGGCTGAGCGGCCCGCCGCTCGACGATCTCGCGTAACGGTCCGACAGCCGCAGGCGCTTTCATCACACCCAGGCCCTTGGCGGCAAAGGCCGCGGTGTAACGACCGGGTGTATTCAGCATCGCGATGAGCGCGTCGGCCCCTCGTGGGTCGCCCAGCCGCTGAATCGCGTACGCCACCGGCCACCAGTTCGACGCGGGCTGCCCGCTTGCCTGAAACACCGCGGACCACAAGGCGTCGAATGACTGAAACCGCACGAGCGCGTATAGCCCCAGGCGAGCGGCCTCCGCAGCGGGGCTCACGGGATACGACACATCGTCTGCCGCCACATTGGCCAGCGCACCAGCGGCCACATGCGTTCGCACCATGCCGGCGACGGCCTCCGCATCGGCTTTGTTGCCGATCAGGCCGAGTGCCTCAGCGGCCCGACCCTGCACCCTCGGGTCTCGATCCCGAAGAGCAGCCACGAGCGCAGGACGAGACGCAGGGTTCCCGAGGAGTCCGAGCGCAAAAGCACCCATCTCCCGCACGTCCGGCACTTCGTCCGCCAGGAGCGCCGTCAAGGGTTCGACTCCAGCGTCAAGTCCGACACGTCCGATCGCCAGGGCGGCGCGGCGTCTGACACGTGCCTCCGGATCACCGAGCAGCCGGATCAGATCAGAGGGTGGTGGAGGAGCAACGATCGCGGGGCGCACAGCCGTCGCGGGCACGAGCACAACCGGCGGTGGCGGATTCGGATCGCGCAGAATGCGCTGATCCTCGAGCCGCATCATCCATCCGAGCTTCTCTTCCCAGGAAACGACTGGCGGTTCGGTCGGTGCCAGCGGAGGAGCGGTTGCACAAGCGCCACACAGGAGGGCAAGGCACAGACACGTGGCGCGAGCCTTGTGCATTCTCTGCCGGATGATAGCATGCAGGCACCAACGCATCCGGCGCGACCGATTCCATGTCATTTCAGCACATTGCGATCGAAGGACCGATCGGTGTGGGCAAATCACTGCTCGCGGATCGACTCGCAACGCGGCTCGACGCAACAGTCGTCCTCGAAGAGCCCGACAATCCGTTTCTCGCCGATTTCTATGCGGGCCGCCCGGGCGCGGGATTGCAGGCACAGCTCTTCTACCTGCTCAACCGACATCGACAACAGGTAGCGCTGCGCCAGACCGATCTCTTTGCTCAAACAACGATCGCCGACTACCTGTTCGACAAGGACAAGATCTTCGCCTACCTGAATCTCGACGATAACGAGCTCTTCATCTATCAACGGCTGTACGACCTGCTCGCTCGAGACATCCCGTCACCGGACCTTGTCATCTATCTTCAGGCTCCCACGGACCTCCTCACGCGCCGGCTGAAAGAGCGCGCCGCCGAGGCGCCGGACACACTGCAACCTGACGCCGCCTACCTGCGCGAGCTCAACGAGGCGTATCAGCACTTCTTCTTCCACTATTCCGCCACTCCCCTGCTCGTCGTGGAAACGGCGAGCGCCGACCTGGGCACCAGCGATGCGGCGCTCGACGATCTCCTCCGACAGATCCGGACGATGAACAAGGGAACGCGCTACTACGTGCCCAGAACCTGAACGCCAGCCCGGCGCTGGCCCGTGCTACAGTTCTGAACTCATGGCCTGGTTCAAGAAGGCCCGCAAGCCCTCGAAGAGTTCGGCTCTGGCAGAAGCCCCCAGTCGTGTTCCGGAGGGGCTCTGGGTCAAGTGCCCGGATTGCGCGCAGGTCCTCTACAACAAGGACCTCGAAAGCAACCTTCATGTCTGCCCGAAGTGCGCCCATCACTTCCGTATCAGCGCCTCGGACCGCCTGCGCGCGCTGTTCGATGGAGGCCAGTGGACGGAATACTTCGCGAACCTCACATCGAATGATCCGCTCCATTTCAAGGACACCAAGCTCTACAAGGATCGCCTCCGCTCGACGATCAATACGACAGGCCTCAAGGATGCGGTGCTCATTGCCACCGGCCGCCTGGATGGGATCGAGATCGTCGTCGCCGCGATGGAATATTCCTTCATCGGCGGCAGCATGGGTGTTGTCGTCGGCGAAAAGATCACGCGAGCTGTGGAAATGGCGCTTGCGCGCCGGCAGCCACTCCTGATCGTCTCGTGCTCCGGCGGTGCGCGCATGATGGAAGGCGCGCTTTCGCTGATGCAGATGGCCAAGATTTCGGCGGCACTGGCGCGTCTGGATCGCGCCCGACTGCCGTACATCTCGATCCTGACGGATCCCACGACGGGCGGCGTCACGGCGAGCTTTGCCATGCTGGGCGACCTCAACCTCGCAGAACCCAAGGCACTCATCGGCTTCGCCGGACCCCGCGTGATCGAACAGACGATACGCCAGAAGCTTCCAGAAGGATTCCAGCGCAGCGAGTTCCTCGTTGATCACGGCATGGTGGATCTCATCGTTGACCGGCGTTCAATGAAGAGCTTGCTCTCCAGCACGCTTCGCTTCATGGGCGCCGAGTCCAGCCCCGGCGAACCGCCCGTCGTCCAGACGACCGACGCCGTCGAGGTGGAGACCTAGCGGCCTCACTTGCTCGAACGCCTCCTCGCTCTCGAAGCCTTTGGAGTCAAGCTCGGACTCCACAACATCTCGCGACTCTGCTCCGCGCTTGGACATCCCGAGCGGACGTTCACATCCATCCACGTCGCAGGCACCAACGGCAAGGGATCCGTGACCGCGATGGTCCACGCCGGGCTCGTCGCGGCGGGGCTGCGGGCAGCGCGATTTACGTCGCCGCATCTGGTGAATCTGGAAGAGCGGTTCGTCATCGGAAAGGACCCGGTGAACTCGGAAGCGCTCCGGCTCGTCGCCGGTGACGTGCTCGACTGCGCGGATAGTCTCAGGGCCGCAGGCGAACTGGCGGCGCATCCCACGTTCTTCGAAGCCACGACCGCGATCGCCTTCGAGCTCTTCCGGCGCGCAAACGTTGAAGTGGCCGTCGTCGAAGTCGGCCTTGGCGGGCGGTACGACTCGACCAACGTGATCACGGCTCCCGTGGGCGCGATCACGTCGATCGGGCTCGACCATCAGCAGTACCTGGGCGAAACGATCGAAGCCATTGCGTTCGAGAAGGCCGGCATCATCAAGGCTGGCATGGACATCGTGACGGGTGTCCTTCCTGACGCGGCCGCGGAAGTCATCGCGCGGGTTGCGTCAGCACACGGAGCCCGGCTCGAAAATGCTGCCGAGGTCGCTCGGGCCGTTACCTCGACTGGCACGGACGAGGTGACGATCGAAACGCCAGACGATCGATACGGCCCGCTGACCCTTGGGCTTCGGGGCCAGCACCAGGTCAACAACGCCCTCGTGGCGATTCGGTTACTGGAAGCGCTCCAGCGGCGCGGCATTCACGTGACGAAGGCGGCCATCGAGCGAGGACTGGCGGAAGTCGAGTGGCCTGGACGCCTGGAGCTCATGGAGCTCGAAGGCGATCGCAGGTTGTTGCTCGACGCCGCCCACAACGCCGATGGTGCACGCGCACTCGCCAGCTATCTTCGTCGGCGCCACCCGGAACGTCCGGTGCTGGTTTTTGGAGTGATGCGCGACAAGGATGTTGATGGGATCATCGGCGCCCTGCTCCCGGTCGTGTCGTCGGTGATCACCACTGCTGCACATACTCCACGCGCGCTTCCCGCCGACGAACTCGCCACGCGAATCAGGACGTTCGCGCCGGCGTTTGACGTCGCGACGGAACCCGACCCAACGGCTGCAGTCGATCGGGCGCTCTCGGGGGCCGGCACGGTGTGCGTCGCGGGATCGATCTTCGTGATCGGCGCTGTTCGCGACCACTTCAAACGGCGTGCTATCCTGCGGTAACTCTCTGATTCCTCATGGTTTCCTCGCGAATCCTGCTCTCCGTCCTGATCTGCGCGCTCGCCACGCCCGCCATGGCGCAGTCACCCCAGGCAGAGGGCCAGCCCGTCCCGACACTCCCGGCAACGGACCCCTTCTTCAGCACATGTACTCGCAATACGCAGTGGGTGTTCGAGCGGATGTCGGCCACGCAAATCCGCCTGACCGGCCAGGCCGAGATCGAGTGCCCGGGTATGGGGTTCTCCGCGGACGTGATTGATGTGTTCACCGACCCCGAGCTTCGGATTGTCGCGAGTGGAAACGTGGTGTTCTCCAACCCCGAGGGGCGCATCGCCGCCGAGCGCGTCGAGTTCAATGTGGCCAAAGGCACCGGCACCTTTCACCAGGCCTCGGGCATTCTCTCGCTGGGAGACACAGTCGATCGCGCGGAATTCGGCGGGCAGGAGCCGGACGTGTATTTCTACGGCGACACGATCGAGAGGCTATCGGGCCGGTCGTACAAACTGACTCGCGGCGGGTTCACGACTTGTGTGCAACCCACGCCCCGCTGGGAGGTCACGAGCAGCTCGGTACTTCTGAACCTGAACGACTACGCCATCGCGCGAAACATGCTGTTGCGCGTAAAGGGCGTGCCGTTGATGTATCTGCCCGTTATTTACTACCCGATCCAGAACGACGACCGTGCGACAGGGTTCCTGATGCCGACGTACGGCTCCTCGACGCTTCGAGGACAGGCATTCAGCAACGCGTTCTTCTGGGCGATCAACCGCAGCCAGGACGCCACGTTCTTCCACGACTGGTTCACGCGCACGGGCCAGGGGGCCGGGGCGGAATACCGGTATGTCGCGGGACAGAACTCCTACGGAAACCTCAAGTACTACCGGCTCGAGCAGCACCAGGCGGAGTTCAACCAATCAGGCGGCGTCTCTGTGCTTCCAGCCCAGTCCACTTACCAGCTCACGGGCAACGGAAACCAGACCATCGGGACCGCCATCCGCCTGCATCAGAGAATCGACTACACCTCGAGCCTCATCACGCAGCAGCTCTACCAGCAGAACTTCTACCAGGCATCGAACGCCACCCGGACAGTTGAGGCAGGCATCGTCGGTTCCTGGCGCAGGATCAACACGAGCGCGCTGTTCCAGAGGGTCGAAACCTCCACAGGGACAGATACTTCCCAGGTGTACGGAAGCAGTCCCCGGGTCACGGCTTCGCTGGCGCCACAGCGCATCTTCGGAACTCCGATCTACGCCTCGGTGACCAACGATTTCGGACGGCTTCCGTACCGGGAGGTCAGGAACGGGGTTGTGACGACCGATAAAGGGCTGACGCGCCTCGACGTTCTGCCCACCGTGCGAGCGGCGCTGTCGCGGCTCAGCTTCCTCTCGTTCAACACCAGCGCGTCATATCGAACCACTTACTATTCCCGAAGCGCCGATGACCGAGGGCGTGTCATCGACGAGCCCATCACGCGGCGATACCTTTCGCTGCGTTCAGACATCGTGGGTCCGGTGTTCGCCAAGATCTGGGATACGCCCGACAGCGGCTACAGCGAGCGGAGGAAACACCTCATCGAGCCGACCTTCGCCATTGAATACATCCCGGAGATCAACAACTCCAACAGCGTCCTGACGCTCTCGGACTCGAGCGACCGGATTCCTGGCGGATCGACACGACTGACTTACGGCATCAATAATCGGGTGCTGGCTCGCGCGCGGACGTCCAATGGCTCGGCCGGGTCAACCATTCAGTTCCTGACGGTGGGCATCCAGCAGACCTACTACGCAACAGACCGCGCGAGCTTCAACGATACCCAGTACGTCAGCACGAACCTGCGCTCACGAGCCGTGGACCTGTCCGACGTGGCGGTGAACGTCAAAGTCACACCGAGTGACCGCTTCGACGCGACCACAAGACTCGAGTACGACGTTCACGGCGAGGGGTTGCACGTCATCACCACCGCCACCAGGGCCCGAATCGGTCAAGGGTCTACGAACGTCAGCTACAGCAGACGCCGTGACGAAGACGAAGACGCCGACAGCTCCCTGACGTGGGGTACAGACGTGGATCTGCTTGCCGGCCGGGCTCGTGGCTCCTACTCTCTAACGTGGGACATCGGGCGCTCGACGATCCTGACCCAGGGTATTGGGTTGTCCTATCTGGCGCAGTGCTGCGGAATTCAGGCCGAGTTTCAGAGGTTCAAGTACCCTCAGTCCAGTTCGAATTTTCCAATTCCGTCCGACCGCCGGTTCAACGTCTCGTTTGTATTGGCGGGCCTGGGCACGTTCTCAAACTTTTTCGGCGCATTTGGCGGTCTGACGGGAGGCGGCTACTGACGTGAAGGGGCTCATCCTCAGCGGCGGCAAGGGGACACGTCTGCGTCCTCTCACCTATACCAGTGCCAAGCAGCTCGTTCCAGTGGCCAACAAGCCGGTTCTGTTCTACGGCATCGAAGCCATTGCTGCTGCCGGCATTCGTGACATCGGCATCGTGGTCGGCGACACACAGGCGGAGATTCGGGCCGCGGTCGGCGACGGCTCGCGTTGGGGTGTTCGCGTCGAATACATCGAGCAGGAAGCCCCGCTTGGACTGGCGCACGCGGTCAAGATCAGCCAGCCGTTCATCGGCACCGATCCTTTCGTGATGTATCTCGGCGACAACCTCCTCAACAAGGGCATCACGCACTTCGTGGAAGAGTTCGCACGCGAGAAGCCCGCGGCGCAGATCCTCCTGGCACGGGTGCCGGATCCGCAGATGTTCGGCGTTGCGGAGCTGCGAGATGGCAAAGTGGTCAGGCTGGTCGAAAAGCCGAAAGAACCGATTGGTGATCTGGCGCTCGTGGGCGTTTACATGTTCAGCCCCGAGGTGTTCGAATCGGTCAACCGCATCAAGCCGAGCTTTCGAAATGAGCTCGAAATCACCGACGCGATCCAGAACCTGATCGACCGTGGCCTCACGGTCCGGCCGCACATCGTCGATGGCTGGTGGAAAGACACCGGCAAGCTCGAGGACATGCTCGAGGCGAACCGGCTGATCCTCGACACGCACGAACGGCGGATCGATGGCACCGTGGACGCCGACAGCCGCATCGAGGGCAAGGTCGTCATCGAGGCGGGCGCGGTCGTCGAGCGATCCGTGATCCGGGGACCGGCAATCATTGGCAAAGGCGCCCGAATCATCCAGGCCTACATCGGGCCGTTCACCTCCATCATGAATGACGTCGAGATCCTCGACTCGGAGATCGAGCACAGCATCGTTCTCGAAGGGTCCAGCGTACGAGACCTTTCGAATCGCGTGATCGACAGCCTGATCGGCAGAAACGTGCGAATCTACCGGATACCGGTGAAACCCAGTGCCTACAGGTTCATGCTGGGAGACAATTCAGAAGTCGGCATCAGGTGGTGAGATGACAAATCCTGCGGCATACACGGCCACCGTGGCGAAGGCCCCCAGAATCCACGGAGTCCACACGAAGAGCCTCCGGCTGATTCCTGACGAACGAGGCTGGCTGATGGAGATCCTTCGCGCGGACGAAAAGGATCTCTTTACGAAGTTCGGCCAGGTGTACATCTCGGCCACCTATCCAGGTGTCGTCAAGGCGTGGCACTACCATCGTGAGCAGGTCGATAACTTCGTCTGCGTCGCCGGGATGGTGAAGCTCGTGCTCGTCGATACCCGCGACGGTTCGCCGACGAAGGGCGCGATCAACGAGTTCTTCCTGGGCGTGCAGAACCCCACCCTCGTCCAGGTTCCAAATCTCGTCTACCACGGCTGGAAGTGCATCAGCCCCGACACGTCGATGGTCGTCAACGTACCGAACGAGCCATACCGGTACGCCGACCCCGACGAATATCGTCTCGCGCCGCACGACACGCTCCCGTACGACTGGACGCGCAAGGATGGCTGAGGTCCTCGTCACGGGCGGCGCCGGCTTCATCGGCAGCAACTTCGTTCGCTTCGCGCTCGCCCACCATCCAGACTGGCGTGTGACGACGCTCGACAAGCTGACATATGCGGGACGCCGGGAGAACCTTCACGACGTCATGAACGATCCGCGACACACCTTCGTTCACGGTGATATCGCGGACGCGGCGGTCAGCGCCCCGTTGGTCGAGCAATCGGACCTGGTGGTGCATTTCGCTGCCGAAACCCACGTCGATCGATCGATTCTGGCCGCCGGCGACTTCATCAAGACCGACGTCGAAGGCACATTCGTGCTGCTCGAAGCCGCCAGGCGCGCGAAGAACCTGAAACGATTCATCCAAATCTCGACCGACGAGGTCTACGGCAGTGTCGCCTCAGGCGCCAGCGTGGAGACCGACGAGCTGAAGCCGCGCAACCCGTACTCGGCGAGCAAGGCTGGAGCGGATCGGCTTGCCTACAGCTACTGGGCCACCTACGACGTGCCCGTGATCATCACGCGTGCGTCGAACAATTACGGGCCCTACCAGTTCCCTGAAAAGGTCATTCCGCTCTTCGTGACGAACGCGATCGACGACATTCCGGTCCCGCTCTACGGGGACGGCCGGCAGATTCGCGACTGGCTGCACGTGGACGATCACTGCCGCGCCGTGGACCTGCTCATCGAGCGGGGGACGTCCGGCGAGGTCTACAACATCGGCGGTGGTAACGAGGTGATGAACATCGACCTGACAATGAAGATTCTGTCGGGGCTGGGCAAACCTCAATCGCTCATCAAGCCGGTGGCCGATCGCCCCGGCCACGACAGACGGTACTGCCTCGATACTGCCAAGCTCAGAGCCGTCGGCTGGACACCGCAAGTCCCGTTCGAGACCGGGCTACGTGAGAGCCTCGAGTGGTACCGGGCCAACGAATGGTGGTGGCGGCCGATCAAGGAGAACGATCCGGCATTCCGCTCCTACTACCAGGCGCAGTACGAACGTCGAACCTGAACGTCGAACCTGAACCTCGAACATCGAATTCGGAACCGAACGTGAACACGAACCGGGAACCGAGAACCCTAGAAGCGTGAACGACCGTCCGCAGGTCCTCGTGACCGGCGCCGCCGGTTTTGCGGGCAGCCACCTCGTCGAGCACCTGGCTCCGAACTACGAAGTGACCGGATGGTCGAGGTCCGAGCCTCCCCACGCGGTCGCATCACTCGCACGATGGACTCGCGTCGATCTTCTGGACCGGGAGCGCGTCCGTGCGGAGATCCGCCGCCTGCGACCTCGTCTGGTTTACCACTGCGCCGGCGCCGCGCACGTAGCCCAGTCGTGGGCAAACACGACCGTTCCGCTCGCGGGCAACGTACTCACCACGCAACACCTGCTGGACGCCATTCGCCGGGCAGGGCTTTCCTGCAAGGTTCTGGTTACTGGCTCCGCGTCCGTGTATGCCACGTCGAACACACCGATCGCCGAGGACGGTGTCATCGCCCCTGCCAGCCCCTATGCGCTCAGTAAGCTGGCGCAGGAACAACTGGGATTGAGAGCCGTGACCGAGGACGGCATAGAGGTCGTCGTCGCACGGGCGTTCAATCACACCGGAGCCCGGCAGAACCCCGCATTTGCCGCGGCCGGCATGGCCCGGCAGGTGGCCAGGATCGAACGCGGGCTGATGCCACCCGTCATTCGAGTCGGGAACCTCGAAGCGCAGCGCGATCTCACGGATGTCCGGGATACCGTGAAGGCATATGCGCTGCTGATGGAGCGCGGGACTCCAGGCGCGATCTACAACGTGGCCTCAGGCGTGGCCCGGCCGATCCGGGCAATCCTCGAGGCGCTGGTCGGCCGATCGCGCGTCCCGGTGGAGATCACGACCGACCCTGCGCTCTTCCGTCCGAACGACACACCGGTCGTCGTCGGCGATGCGTCACGGCTACGCGCGACAACCGGCTGGGCGCCGTCGATTGGATTCGATCGAATGCTGGACGACCTGCTGGAGTATTGGCGATCAGAAAACTGAGCAGGCTTCAGGCTCTCTGCTCTTGGGCGTAGGGTCTCGGCTCGGGCTCCAGGACTTCGGAGCTTCGTAATCGATCCCCGACTTCCTATAATGGCTTCATGACCCGGGAAGTGATGTGTCTGGTTGTGTTCGTCGCGACGGGCGTGGGATTGTTCGCGCAGACCCCGCAACCGTTTCCACGGCCTCAGACCACCCAATCAACCCAGGGCACCGCACCGAGGCCGCAGCCTCCTCCTGGTGGTACGTCAGCGGTGGCACCTGCACCTGCTTCTCAGACACCCACGGTTCCAATTGCACCGCCGGCCAATCCCGGCACGCCCACGGAAGCAACGCTGGGGTTCCCGATCTATCCGTCTGCACAGTTCATCGCGTCTTACGACGCAGGCCGTTCGCAGCGCTACTACGTGTTTGGCGCGACGACACCGTACGCGGAACTGGTGGCGTACTACCGGACAGTGCTGAAGGAGAGAGGCGACGAGATCTTCAAGGAACCACCGACGCACATGTTCGAGGTCGGTCGTTTTCGGGACGAGACCATGGCATTTCCGCCTGGCGTCACGATCAAGGATTGGACGTGGGGAGGATCGGCTGGATACCCGAATCCCCAGGTGGGCGGCCAGCCCGCGCGATTCTCTACGATCATCATGATCGTGCCCGCCCCGACCGCCGCGCCGGCCGCGCAACGCTGAGGGCGACGCTCGCAGCGCGCGTGTTCTCCCGACGGGCTATCCGGTGGACGTCCCCCGTCCTGCAGAGTTCATCGCCTTCAGCGCCAGACGCTCGTCCCGGTTCGGATCGTTCACGACCTTGCAGTCGTTGCCGAGCACCATCGTCGGATAGGCCGAGGCATTGAAGGCCGGCCACGACGGCAGGTCTTTGTGGTTCGGATTGCCCGTACGCGCGAAGGCGGCCCACGCCGCGCTCATCCGGTGCGCCAGCGCGTATCGGTCGCTGCCCGCGCCGGTCATCGACGCGGCGATGTCCACGTTGTCGAAGACGAACGGGATGTCGAGCGTGTGGTACGACTTCATCTGCCCGAGGTGCACCGGCGACCGCCAGGTGAAGTAGTAGAGGTACGCTGGCGCCCTGCCCTGCGCCGTCTTCAACTCCCCGAGCAGCTGCGCGTTGGCGCGACGCGTGTTGTCGGCGTTCATGATCAGCCACACGTCCGTGTTGGTGATGCCCGTGTGGGTCTTTCGATAGAGCGCCACGAGCTCACGCGCCTTGGCGTCGTCGTTACGCGTGATGCGCCGGACACGAGTCATCATCTCGTCTTCGGGCATCTGGAGGGGCGGCGGCGGATCGCTCCACGCATCCTCCGTTTCCACCGACCCCATCATCAGCGGCACGTCGGCCGAGCACGACGGTGCGTCGGGAGTCCACTGGTCGCGCGGCAGGGACGTGCCATCGACGACGGGGCCGCCACCGAGGTTCGCGATGCGCGGCTCGGCAAAAAAGGCTTCCTGCACACGTGCCCACGGGAGTTGCTGCAACTCGTCGAGCTGCGTCGCCTTCAGGCCGACGCGAGCCAGGAACTGCGTGGTGGCCTGCGTCGCCGCGTCGCGCGGCACACCGCGCAGCGCCGAACCGCTCTGCGCAATCGCGCGGTGAAACAATCCCTTGGCCGACGGCATCGCCATCAGCGTCGTGACCTTGCTGCCCCCGCCCGACTGCCCGAACACGGTGACGTTGCCTGGATTGCCACCGAATCCGGCGATGTTCTGCTTCACCCACGTCAGCGCGGCGACGATGTCCTGCATGCCGGCGTTGGAGGCGCCGGCCCACCGCTCGCCCGCGCCAAGATCGGCCAGGTGCAGGAAGCCGAAGAGGTTCAGGCGGTGGTTCACCGAAACCACGACCACGTCCTCCTTGCGCGCGAGGTTCGTGCCGTCGTAGAGCAACCAGTTGCCCGAGCCGCCTGCGAAGCCGCCGCCGTGCAGCCACACCATCACGGGACGGCTGCCGGTCAGCGACGGCGTGAAGACGTTGATCGACAGGCAGTCCTCGCCCATCGGCTCACGCCTGTCGAGCGCGAAGACCTCCGAAATGGGCCCGTCGGGATCCTGTGGAGAGCGGTTGCCCACCTGCAGGCAATCGCGCACGCCGGTCCAGGGCGTGGGAGCCACCGGTGGCCGGAAACGGTTGGCGCCGGCGGTCGAGGCACCGTAGGGCACGCCGTAGAACTGGTTGACCCCGAGGCGCACCGCGCCACGGATCCGGCCGGCCGACGTCTGCACGGCCGGCGTCATCGGGAGGCCCCGCGTGTCCTGCGCCCACGCGGGCACCTGCAGGCCATCCACCACCAGACCCGCGGCGGCCAGCGACCCATAGCCAAGGAACGCCCGGCGATCGAACCGATGTGTCATGCGAGCTCCCGTGCGCGCCATGGAGAGCGCCTTGCGTTGGGTGTTCTACCGCGCGTTCCGCGCCTACTGTTTGACGTAGAGCTCGCCGGCCTTGCGGAATTCGACCGACTTCTCCTTCAGGCCTTCTTTGAGAACATCCACGCTCGTGAGGTTGTTGGCCGCGGCATAGTCGCGAACCTGCTGCGTCAGCTCCATCGAACAGAACTTCGGTCCGCACATGGAGCAGAAGTGCGCGACCTTCGCGCCGTCGGCCGGCAGCGTCTCGTCGTGGTAGCTCCGTGCCGTGATGGGATCGAGCGACAGATTGAACTGATCCTCCCACCGGAAGTCGAACCGCGCCCTCGACAGGGCGTCATCCCACGCCTGTGCGCGGGGGTGCCCCTTGGCCAGGTCCGCGGCATGGGCCGCGATCTTGTACGCAATCACACCGGCTTTGACGTCGTTCCGATCGGGCAGGCCGAGGTGCTCCTTCGGCGTGACGTAACACAGCATCGCGGTGCCATACCAGCCGATCATCGCGGCGCCTATGGCCGACGTGATGTGGTCGTAGCCTGGGGCGACGTCGGTCG
Organism: Acidobacteriota bacterium; assembly: GCA_013140775.1. GTDB lineage: Bacteria > Acidobacteriota > Vicinamibacteria > Vicinamibacterales > UBA2999 > JABFSA01. Next base: position 25,289 of record JABFSA010000047.1, read on the forward strand.
TGAGCGGCCCGAGCGTGTAGAACGGGGCCTCATCGCACCACTCGAGCTGCTTCTCCATGTTCTCTTTGATGAGATGCATGGGGACGTGGCCAGGACCTTCGTTCATGACCTGCACGTCGTATTCCCAGGCGATGCGCGTCAGTTCACCCTGCGTCTTGAGCTCGGCAAACTGCGCCTCGTCATTGGCATCAGCGATCGATCCCGGGCGAAGCCCGTCACCGAGCGAGAACGAGACGTCGTAATCGCGCATGATCTCGCAGATCTCGCGGAAGTGCGTGTACAGGAAGTTCTCCTGGTGATGCGCAAGACACCACTTCGCCAGGATTGAGCCCCCGCGCGAGACGATTCCCGTGAGCCGTCTGGCGGTCATCGGCACGTAGCGCAGCAATACCCCGGCATGCACCGTGAAGTAGTCCACTCCCTGCTCGCACTGCTCGATGAGCGTCTGGCGATAGACGTCCCACGTCAGATCTTCAGGGCTGCCGCCAACCTTTTCGAGCGCCTGGTAAATCGGCACGGTGCCGATCGGCACCGGTGAGTTCCGTACGATCCATTCACGCGTTTCGTGAATGTTCTTGCCGGTGGAGAGGTCCATCACCGTGTCGGCGCCCCAGAGCGTCGCCCACTGCAGCTTCTCCACCTCGTCTTCGATCGACGATCGTACTGCCGAATTGCCGATGTTGGCGTTGATCTTCACCAGGAAGTTGCGGCCGATGATCATCGGCTCGAGCTCCAGGTGACGAATGTTCGACGGGATGATGGCGCGACCGCGAGCGACCTCGCTGCGCACGAACTCGGCAGGCAGGCCTTCGCGAACGGCGATGAACTCCATCTCTGGGGTGATCACGCCGCGACGCGCATAGTGGAGCTGCGTACCCACGGTGCCCGTTGCGCGACGCGCCTCGATCCAGGGTGCCCTCAGCTTCGGCAGCCCGTTGCGCACGTCGTGGCCAGCCGGGCCGCTCGTGTCGTAGAGGCGCAGGGGCGCTGCGTCACCGCCAAGCGTCACCTCGCGCATGGGCACCTGAAGAGTGCTCGTCGGCCCGTCCGGAACGAGCGGGACCGAGCGTGATTCAAAGACCTTCCTGGAATTCGGGAATGCCGTGGAGAAATCAATCATGGACTGTGAAGGCGGGACCGCGCCGCATTCCCTCCGCCGAGAGTTGTGGACCGCATCAATCGGCTAGGGGTTCTTCCTCACATCACTGACGGGAATACCCCTGGCGGCCGGTCCTGATTATACTCGCGAGATGAGATGGCCAGCCGTAATCATCGCTTCGCTTCTCGCATCGTCGAGTGCTCTCGCTCAAGCGCCAGCCCCGAAGCCGGCGCTTGGG
>JABFSA010000057.1 GCA_013140775.1 Acidobacteriota bacterium
GAAACCGTTCGTCTGGACCAAGAGCGCGGATGAAATCCTGGCGAGCATCGCGCGCTTTGCCCAGCGGACTGCCGATGCACGGGCCGCGCAACAAATTTCACGAACCATGGTTACGGGACACTAGTTCACGCAAGAAAGCTAGCCGACCACCGTACAGGTCGTGAACGAGTCGGTTCAGGATTGTTTCGTGGTCGATTTCAAAGATCCAACGCGCGGGTCGATACGTCGCACCTGAAGCGGGTCGAATAAGAATCGTTGCATCATTGCCATCCATTGAGGCACGAGGTGGACGCCAGTCGTTGTGACGCGATGAACGCGCCATCAGCGTCGCGGCGCCATTCAATTCATCTACAAGCCAACGACACCAATCCTGCAGAACACGATGCTCCGCCTGATTCTCACATTCGGCGGTCAGTTCGATAACGTCTGTGGTGGTCAAGCGGTGCTGTATGCAGCGATATTGATTCCAGTGAGCCAAACTGTCGGCCGGCAAAGGACATCCCTGAGCAAGCAACAAAGGACAGGCTCTATCCGTACTCAGGTCTAGCAGGTCTGCTAACCGCAGCATGATCGCGCAGAATCGAACGCTGACGGTCTCGCCGCGGACATCAGTACGATCCGGATACCTGTCCCGATCTGACAAAGCGGCGCGCGACAAGCCATGTGCAGCGCACACCTCGGCGATCGTTCGGATTAGAATCTGATCACCGAATGCAAATCGACCCAAGACCGATTCGTGTTGTTTAAGTAATTGGGCTGACCGCAAATGATGTTGACGCCTTACAAACTCCGCTATCAGATACCGCAATTCAAGATCGGCAAGAAAGTGACGGGTAGTCTCTTCAAGTTCCGTGGCACTTCGTAAAGCCTTAACAGCTGACCACCGTTCGTGTCCGGCCTGCCCCTCGGACACCCACGCACGCCAATCCTCCGATGCAAGAATTCGTATCTTCTCGCTTTCGAGCACTACCATGCCCGCATCGTGTAGATATGCACTTGCACCAATAACGTAAGCTTCCACAGGGGACAAATTGACGACGGGGCGCTTCGAGTCGTCAAAGAGAAGTCGTGAGGCTTGAAATACAATCGCGTCACTATGGTCGACCGTGTGTCTCGTATAGTGCGGAAACGTCGCTGGGATCTGTTCCAACCAGCTAGTCACAGCCGTCCGTAGCTCGATGAGTTTGTCTGCGTATTCGCCAGTGGACAGGAACGAGAAGAGCGCCGTTTGTCTCACATTCGTCGGCATCCGTTAGCCTCTCATCGAGAAATCAGCCGCAATTGCGATCGCTGCGACGCCTTCTTTGTCTGAAGATCCACCGGGCAAGATCGAATACCTGGCGAACCGAAAAGCGAAACCACGAGCATCTTGTCCGCACTCTGATGAACGAATACTATGCCGCCGATCGATCGCGGTTCAATACACTGGATTGTCGCAAGGCTGCGCCAGGGTGGGGCCCTGCGCGGTTCCTTTAAACACTTGGCGTTTTGTCAGGATTTGAGTCGGCAAGTGGAACCGCGGAAGATGGCCCCGTGGAGATCATCGGCGGACAGCAATCAGTAATCTCATTCCGCGCGCTTGGGCGCTCGGACTTCCCTCTGCTGCAGAAGTGGCTCGCTGCTCCTCATGTCGCGGTCTGGTGGAATGAGCGCTTCGATCTGGCGAGCCTGGAGGCCAAGTACGGTCCTGCCATTGATGGGAGCGAGCCGATCCACGTGTACGTCATACAGCGTGACGGCATTCCGATCGGTTGGATTCAGTGGTATCGGTGGCGCGACTTTCCAGAGCATGCAATTCAAGTTGGCGCTGACGGTATGTCGGCAGGAATCGATCTCGCAATAGGAGAAGTCGAGATGACGGGTCGCGGGCTCGGGCCTGCGGTGATCCGAGAGTTCGTAACGCATTTCATATTCACCAACCGAGACGTGGGCGCGATCGTCGCCGATCCCTCAGCGAGCAATGAGCGCTCAGTCAGCGCGTTCAGAAAGGCGGGCTTCAACATTGTTGATGCAGTCCGGCTCGTTGATGAGGACTTCCATCGCCGTGTTGTTCGTTTGGACTGCCGTGAGTCAAAGAATTCCTCGCCATAACGCCGCAGGGTTTAGAGAAGCGTGGCTGGGCATTCCTGGCCCACCACTGATTGGCCCGTCCGAACCGAATGCCAGCGTATGAATAACACTTGTTTGTCGCACGCCAACACCGCCCAAGACCGATACAATCCAGTCAATAAGATACGGGCGTCGATCCCGAGACGTTTTCTGTACGCCCCCGGAGCGCTGCGCGCGCGGTTGATACGCTGAGGCCTAACTCCCGGCCGACGTCCCGCCAGGACAGCCCGCGAGCGCGCAGAGCCAGGATTTGCGAAACGTCGACATGCCTTCGAGGACGGCCCAGTTGGATGCCTCGCGCTCGCGCCGCCGCTATGCCGGACCGCACACGATCGCGGATTAACTCCCGCTCGAACTCCGCGATTGTCGCAAAGATCCCAAATACGAGTCGTCCGTTTGGCGTCGAGGTGTCCACTAATTCGTGTAGTGAGACAAACTGGATCCCGAGCGAGTCGAATTCGCCTAGAGCGGCTACGAGCTGGCGTAGACTTCGGGCGAATCTGTCGTATCGGTAGACGACAACGGCATCGAATCGCCCCCCGCGACATGCCACCAGCAATTCGTCAAGCTGAGGTCGCCGTTCCTTCGCACCGCTCACTCCCACGTCAGTAAATTCACCGCACACCTGCCATGCACGACGTTGGCAATACTCGCGGAGCTCAAGCAACTGGACTGTTGGGTCCTGGGCGTTGAGCGTGCTAACGCGCGCGTACAGTGCCGCTCTCATCACATTCCATAGATTTAAGATCTACTCGTCACGAGATTGAATTCCGATTTAGGAAGCAAGAACCACATTCCAAGATGGAAGCCGGACGTGATTCTCCTGCTCGATAGCGCTAGCCTGTGCTCGTGCCAGACATCTGTTCCAACAACAGCTGCAAACTCGCGATTTCTCGATCGACAGCCGAAATCGTGTGCTCAAGATCGTCATCCGCAAAAATCAGCGAGCGTCGACGTTGCAATTCGTTCTTGTGTGCGCGCAACTGCTCCACACGCTCGAACGTGGCAATAGCGGGCGACGCGATCGCCATACCCCTGCCAATAATCCGATCGCGTTCCTCAAGGAGTTTGCCCAAACGCGAAATACCTACCTTGCCACGGAAAAATATCTGTAATCCGCAGGTGTTACACACGCAGTACGGCTTGTTCGATCGGGATTCTCGCAGCTCGAGTTGCGCGCTACACAAGGGACACGGAAATGTCCGATGCTCAGGCGTCGTGGCTTCTTCCGCTAACGTGACGTTAACATTGGCCATTATTCGTTCCTGACGACCCAGACTTTTTCAGAGACAGTCCCACCACCGCGCTACCTGCCTTGACAGCATCGACGCTTCTTGGTCGAGTGATGTGCTCATTTGTTGACTCGCCGGCGAAGATGTTCCGCTTCGCCGCTTCGAGCACACGTCGGGCATACTCCCTCTCTTCCGCTCTCTCCGTTAGCGTCGTGCCTTCTGTCGAATGTGAATGTGGCGCCGAAGGCGCCTGATTCATTTTACGGATCAAAGGACGGATCTTTAAGACTGGATCCTCGGCAACAGCTTGCGCACCTGGAATCGATTGCTGCGCGCCTGGCTCGAGTTTCTGCGCAGGTGAACTCGAAGGCTGCGGGCCTGCATAAGCTAGCGCTGCAACCCGCTGCGCATCTGCCAGGCGCGCAACGGACTGCGCAGCTACGCCTGCGTGGAGCGCCACGATAGCGCGTAGGATCAGCCGCCAGACGCGTGGCTTATGTTGTCGTGGCGGCGCCTGTTCCTCGATCAGCTTGAGATTCCGCAGGGTGGCCAGGCAGGCGTGCGCGGTTCGGACGCTGATTTCCACTTCGGCCGCGATGGTGGCGACGGCTGGTCTTGCATTTGTTCCGTCGTCGGAACACCGGTTGGCGAGAGCCAGAAGGACGGCCTTCACTTCGGGACGTCGCTTCACGAATCTAGGTAAACGCGCGTCGCGGACCAATTGCTGCACTCGCCAACTCACGAGACGAGCTCCGTTGCCCGCGCTGACGGTTGTATGTCCAACCCGGCTAATCGTCTCAGCGAGCGTTCGATCAACATGGCGAGGACCTTGGGGTCAGTACGCGGGCGCTCTACGCTCGCTTCTCTCGCCATTTTGGAATGAGTTCATCGAGTTCGAAACGGTCGATGAGGACCCGACGAGACGCACCGTCCCTGGCTCTGCCCGCGGGCAAGCTGACGACGGACAAGTGCCCAGCATTAATCAGCCGGTCGATCGCATCAGATGAACATCCGGCGTAGAGGCCGGCTTGCTCACGCGACAGCAGACGCGGCGTAATCGGCTCCTGGCTCACTTCGGGCTCACTTCGTCCGGGACTTCATTCTCCAGGAGCTGAGACGGCTCCAAACACAGCACCGCCGCGAGTCTTCTCGCTTGCCCCGGGTAGGGCCGCGCGATTCGGGTCTCAAAGCGGGAGATTTCCGCCGGGTGTACCCGAGAGTGGTAGGCGAGATCGATTTGAGTCCATCCCCGACGGAGGCGTTCCGCCTTCAGGCGAATCATCGGTTGTGCAACGACATCCACATCGACTATCGTCGACTTCTCGCAAGTTTTGATCAACGACTAAAACTTGCCAGTTTACGTATGCTCGAAAGCAACGAACTGACCTTGCCAGAAGGGGATCAGTGGCGAAACGAAACAACGACCTTTCTGCAAGCGCGGAGGCGATTCTCGGGTTGCTCATCGAAACGGTTTATGCGGAACCCGAGCGTGCGGCCTGGGGCCTAAATGAACTCGGCAAGGCCCTGCGAAGACCCTTGAGTCTGCGGGATTTCACAGTCTGGGGGTTCCCTGACCTGAAGCTTCAGCCTGATGGACAGCCAAATTGGGATCTGCCAGTCCAAGAGATCCGCACGATTTTGCGGAAGGTTTTTGAACATCTCGCTCAATGGAAAGAAGCCAACTCGATCTTCGGAGGCGCGGGGGTCCAGCAGACCGGGGTGCCGGTGCCCGTGACTCTGCGAATCTCGTTGGGCAACGATGGGGCCGAACCGCATCGCCACTTCTTCGCACTCCAAGGTTCCCCGAGAGACGTCTTCCTAGCGACCACTCTCCTACTTCTCGCACACGGCACCTCTGCCAAAGTGCTGAAATGCCCTGAGTGTCACCGAGTGTTTTACCGAACTCGCAACAGCCAGTCCCACTGCGGAAAGAAATGCTACGACCGGCAGTACTGGCGCGAGAAGTATCCGCCTGACAAGAAGGCGAGAGCGAGACGGATTCAGTACGACAAGAGAGGCTGGTCTTTGGGCGCGAAAGGCAGCGTTCTGGGACAACAGGCGCCTTCTCCTTCCCTTAAATCCAAGCGCCGGCCAACCTCGAAACGCAAAGGAGAGTAGCTATGGGAGTCGTTTACCGACAGAAGGGCCGTTCAACGTGGATGCTGAAGTACTACCGAGACGGCCGCCCGATCTACGAGAGCTCCGGCACGCAAATCAAGGACGAGGCAAAGAAGGTCCTTCGGGTCCGCGAAGGCGATATTGCGAAGGGTGTCCCGATCACCTCAAAAACTGGACGGGTGCGATTCGAGGACGCCGCGAAGGACCTGATCAATGACTACAAGACCAATAATCGGAAGTCGCTCGATGAGCTTGAGCGACGCCTAAAGCTGCATCTCGAGCCCTACTTTGGACACCGGAAGCTGTCGACTATCACGACGACCGACGTCCGCGCGTTTGTCGCCAAGCGACAGGACGACGCGATTGTCATCAAGAAAGCGGTAACGACGAAGGGACCTGGCGGCACAGTCATTGAGGTATCACCAGTACTCACGAAACAAGTGTCGAACGGTGAGATCAACCGGGAGCTGACGGTCCTGAAGCGGATGTTCACTCTGGCAATGCAGGCCGGGAAGATTCTGTACCGGCCGCACATTCCGATGCTGCAGGAAGACAACGTCCGAACGGGGTTCTTCGAGCGTGAGCAGTTCGAGAGCGTTCGGTCACACCTTCCAGCGTCGCTTCAGCCTGTGATTGCTTTCGCGTATGTCACTGGGTGGCGCATCGCAAGCGAAGTGTTGCCGATGGAATGGCGGCAAGTGGATTTCAAGGCTGGCGAGGTAAGGCTCGATCCGGGCACCACGAAGAATCGGGAAGGCCGCGTGTTCAAGATGACGACGCAACTCCGGTCGCTCCTTGAGGTGCAACGTGATGAGCGGGATCGACTGAAGAAACTCGGAAAGATCTGCCCCTATGTGTTCTTCCGGATGGTCGCCGACAAGCGAAGGGGCGACAAGTCACCGCGGAAGATCCTATCCCTGAACAAGGCATGGGCAAACGCTTGCATCGCTGCCGGTTGCCCTGGACGCATTCCGCACGATTTACGACGCACGGCAATACGAAACATGGTGAGGGCCGGTGTTCCTGAACGAGTGGCGATGAAATTGAGCGGACATAAGACGCGCTCAGTTTTCGAGCGCTATAACATCGTCAGCGACGGCGATCTAGACGCTGCCGCAGCACGTCTCGACGCGATACCGAGTCATTCGTCGTCCGTCGCGAAATCTTCGTAGAAAGGCTCGTGTGGTAGCAGTCGTGCCCCATCTTTCAGAATCGAGACCACTGGCACGCCTCCATCCGTCTCGACCAGAAAGACGTAGTCAGGCAGTTGTTCGAAAGAAGCGAGCGCAGATCGAAAAGCTTCTGCAATCGCGAACACGTTACTGAGTGCGATGTCATCCGACTCCAAGATTAAGACGGACTTGCAATTGATACGCGCTGCCGCCGTGGCCACCAACTTCGGGATCTTTCGCGTCAACGCCGTCCGAATCCGTTCCGTGCGCTCTTGTTTGGAATCGGAGCTGTCAATGTAACGGGCGGCGAAGATTCGAGACTCACGGCTGTGCCGCTTCCAGAGGTGGATCTCGTACGGCAATAGCGGTGATCTCAGTACCGCTTTAGCGCCGTCGGCCAGCCCCGGTGCAGCTTCGAATATCACCCTAGCAATCTCGATCTGAACGTCCTGTATCGGTGCGGGTCGTCGGGACGCTACGCCGACGGGAATCGAAAACGTAAACCGTCCTGGTACACGCCCATTGAGAACGGCCTGGATCGGCTCAACAAGGGCGACAAAGTTTGCTCCATCGCGAATTTGGTTTTCGAAAGCCTCTATCCGCGTGTGCTCAACCGCGAAATTGATCGTCCGCGATTCCCAAATCCTCGGTGGACATCTCAAAACCGGCAATTAATCGACAGGGCAAAACCGGCAATTTCCTGGCGGCAGCCGAGACAGATAGGTTTTACTTCGTCGGCTCCTCGGGACGCAAATCGGTGTGCACCTTGGT
>JABFSA010000181.1 GCA_013140775.1 Acidobacteriota bacterium
GGCGGTCGTGGCGGCGGACAGGGTGGCGCCAACAACGAACGCTTCACGATGGAGATCTACGCGCAGGCGTCCAACGTGCTGAATCGGGTCAACGTCGGTGGTTTCAGCGGCAATCTCAGTTCACCGTTTTTCGGACGCCCAACCTCGGCGGCCCCCGCACGGCGCATAGAAGTCGGAATGAACGTACGGTTCTAGACCGGGGCTCGGGGCTCGGTCGGATCCTGGGCACCGGGACCGGTGTTTTCGAATCCCGAATCCCGAGTCCCGAGCTCCGAGAATAAAATCAAACAGTGACCGTCACTGTCGTTGGCGCGGGGATAGTCGGCTGCGCCATCGCCTACGAGCTGGCCGCGCGAGGAGCGGACGTGCGGCTCATCGACCCGCGCGGGGCCGGCCAGGGTGCGTCGCGTGCCTCCGCCGGGATGCTTGCCCCTCGTATCGAAGGACATTCCGTCGCGCTGCTCCAACTGGGCCTGGCGAGTCTCGATCTCTACGACAACTTCGTTGCGCGCGTGGTTGCCGATTCCCAGCGCCGCGTCGAGTATCGACGGACGGGCACGCTGCAGGTGGCGCTGACCGACGACGAGGCGCGTCGTCTTGAAGAGCAACACCACGCACTGACGAGGGCTGCGGTCGCGCACTCCTGGCTCGACGCGGCCGCGGTCCGTCGCCTCGAACCTTCCCTGACCGATGCTGTTGTCGCGGGCCTGCTCATTCCTGGGCACGGCTACGTCGGCGTCGCAACCCTCATCTCGGCACTCTCGGATGCGGCGGGCCGCCTCGGAGCCTCGCTGTCGTCCACTGAGGTGCGCGAGGTATCGTCCGCGTCCGGTGGGGTGCGTATCGACACTTCCGATGGAGCGTTGACGTCGGACGTCGTGGTGCTCGCGGCCGGCAGCTGGTCTGGAGGCATACCGATGGGCTCGACGCCTTCGCCGCCCGTGCGTCCTGTGCGCGGACAGTTGCTGCAGCTCCGCTTCGAGCGTCCGCCCTTGTCTCACGTGGTCTGGGGCGGCCTGGGCTACCTGGTGCCGTGGGAGGATGGCCGTCTGCTCGTCGGCGCCACGGTCGAGGACGTCGGGTTCGATGAAGGCGTGACCATCGACGGACTGCAACAGCTGCTCGCCTGCGCGCAGACGCTGTTGCCCGCGGCGGAATCGGCCAGATGCGACGGCGCTCGCGCCGGGCTGCGGCCCGCGACACCCGACGAGTTGCCGATCATCGGCGCTTCATCGACAATGCCGGGCGTGTATTACGCCACCGGGCACTACCGCAACGGCGTACTCCTCGCTCCGTTGACGGCGGTGATGATTGCCGAACTCGTTCTGGACGGGCGGGAGCGAGCGGAATCGGTGCTCGTACAGCCGGCTCGGTTCGGGCTGTGAAGCTCAAGAAGCACTACTCGTCGAGAGAAGTCGCGGTGATGACCGGGCTGACCGCGCGGCAAGCTTCAATGGTGGGACAGCCGCCGGATTTTCAAGTCGGCCCTGGCTTCTCACCGCACCGAAGCTGGAGGTTTCACCGAGCGGCGATACACCCCGCTTGATGTGCTCGAGCTCCAGGTGCTGGCCGATCTCCGGCGTCGCGGGTTTTCTGTCCCCCGCCTCCGGCGCCTGCTCACGACCCTGCACGATCAGTTCGGCATTCGGCTCTACGAGGCGATAGGTGACGATGGTCCGATGACGCTGTTCATCGCGGGCGATCAGCTGTACGCGCGGACCGGAGATGGAAGCCTGTACGACCTGGATACGCCGGCGCAGCCGCTTCTGATGGTGGGGCACGACCTGCCGATTCGGCCGCTCGTCGTGCGCGAGCGCAAACGCAGGACTAGCGGATCGGAAACACTTTCTCGACGTCGTCGGCCGGGTGCGGAATAACGTGCACGCCGACGAGCTCGCCTACGCGCCGGGCAGCGGCGGCTCCGGCGTCAGTCGCGGCCTTCACCGAGCCCACGTCCCCGCGGATAAGAGCGGTGACGAGGCCGGCATCAACCTTCTGCCAGCTGACGAGCGTCACGTTTGCCGTCTTGAGCATGGCGTCGGCTGCCTCGATCATCCCGATGAGGCCGCGCGTCTCGATCATCCCCAGGGCATCGCCGACTTCACGTTTTTCGCTCACTGAGGGTTCCTTTGGTTTGGGTGCTGCCATGCTGAGGCGCCTATCTTATCCCCGAATCTGTTCACCTGCAGGTGTCACCTGCGTCCTGGCGAGTGAACACCGCGAAGGACACCACGCTGATGTTTCCGGGCTAACTCTCACTGCGAACTCGCTTTTCACTATTGGCATTGGCAATGCACACACCGGCGCCAGACCGATCGGGGTCAATTCGCGGGAGGACATGATGAATCGCCATGTCGGGTGGTTACTGGGAGCGGGATTGATGTTCGTGGCGTTCGCTGCGCCCGCGAGCGCGCAGGTGCACGTGGACGTCGGCGTGATGTCCCGAAACATCGGCGCTCGGGTCGTCGTTGGCGGGCCCAGGGTTGTGTACGTGCCGGTGGATCGCTACCGCGAACCGGTCTACTCGCGACGGGTTATTTACCCGCGGCGTGATGACCGCTACTACCGCGGTCGAAACTGGGATCGACGCGACCGGGAGTATTACAAGGACGTTCGCGAGGCGCGTCGTGACTATGAGCGCGATATCCGCGATGCCCGTCGGGACTACGAGCGAGACCTTCGCGAGGCCCAGCGCGACCGCCGGCGCTGAGCTCCCGCCCTTCGGCTGATTGACGGCTTCGGTCCGCGCGTCAGGGACAACGCGCGGGCCGAGGCGGGCCCACATCCTCGGCTTTGCCTGACACTCGTAGTGCTCGGCTTCAGCCGAGCGATCACATCAGGCGGTCAGCGAACGCGCGATCTCCCGCGCCGCCAGCTTCCCGCTTCCGCCAGTCATGAAACCGCCGGGATGCGTTCCCGCGCCGCACAGGTACAGTCCGGGCACAGGGCTTTCGTATCGCCCGTACCCAAGCAACGGTCTCATCGTCGCGAGTTGATCGAGCGCAAGCTCGCCGTGGTGAATGTGACCGCCCCAGAAGCCGTAGGTTGATTCGAGGTCGGCGGGCGTCACGACCTCCGCGGCCAGCACGAGCGAGCCGATGCCAGGCGAAAACTGTTCGAGCGTCGCCAGCACGCGCCGCAGGAGCAGATCGCGAGACGATGCCCAGTCTCCGCTTCTCAGTGTGAACGGTGCGTAGTGGGCGTACACCGACATCACGTGCGCACCCGGCGGGGCGAGATCGGGATCGAGAATCGAAGGGATCCTCACCTCGAGCCAGGGCTCGGTCGATATTTCGCCGTACTTCGCGTGATCGAACGAGCGCTCGATGTAGTCGAGCGTTGGTCCGAGATGGATACGGCCGGAGAGCAGTGCGGTTTCATCCTGCGCGACGCATCTGAATCGGGGAAGCCCGGCGAGTGCGAGGTTCACTCGCGCCAGCGTCCCTGCCGCGCGGTAGTTCCCGATCTTCATCAAGAAGTCCGGTGTGAGGTCCGTCGGGTTCATGAGCCGCATGAAGGTGGTCTTGGGGTCCACGGCCGAAACGACGGCAGCTGCCGGAATCTCGCGTCCCCCTGCAAGAACGCCGGCTACCTGTCCATCCTTCACGAGAATCCGCTCCACCGTCGTGCCTCGGCGCACATCGGCGCCGGCGTCGTGCGCTGCGATAGCCATCGCGAGCGTCAATGCGCCAGGACCGCCACGAACCTGCGACAGGTTTCCGGAGAACATCCGATGTGCCTCCTGGAGGAGGAGCACCAGTCCCGAACCGGCCGATCGTGGGCCGAGCATCGTCCCTGAGACTGCCGGTCCCGCAAGCGCAGCGCAGAGAAGGTCCGACTCGAACCACTCGCGGCTGAGGTCCGATACGGCCATTGGCGCCCAGCGCAACAGTCGATAGCTGTCGCGTTTGCCAAGCCCTCGAAACTTGCGGCCGACGCCCAGCAGGTTCCACAAATCGCCGGCCCCGGGGTTGTCGATGTCAGGGGGCGGCGAGGCCAGCAGTGAACCCACCACTGTGGCGATCTGTTCCATCGACGCGCGATACGCCGGATACGCCTCCGCGTCCTTCACACTCCGTGCGCGCATCGCCTCCGCGGTCTGGTCGGGATCTGCGTAAAGGACGAGAGGGGGACCGTCGATCGGCGCTGCGAGCACATCGACTCGAGGCTCGAGGAACTTCACGCCAAGTCGTACGAGATCCATGTCGCTGACGATGTCTGTCCACAGCGACGTGTGATGCGAGAGCGTCGGGCACTTGAAGCCGGGATGCAAGTCACCGGTCATGGCGCCACCACCGACGACGGCACGGGATTCGAGCACGATTGGCCGCAGACCCGCTTTCGCGAGATAGAAGGCAGCCGTCAGACCGTTGTGGCCGCCGCCGATGATCACGACCTCCTTCATCGGCCCGTGTCCGCCAGGATTCTCAACGCCGCGTTTCGACCAGGTGCGCCCATGATTCCTCCGCCAGGATGCGTGGCCGACCCGCACATGTAGAGGTTTTTCACCGGCGTGCGGTACTGCGCCCACCCCGGGGCCGGCCTGAGGAAGAACAGCTGCTCGAGTGTCAGCTCACCCTGAAAAATATTTCCTTCGGACAATCCCCACTCGCGTTCGAGGTCGAGTGGTGTGACGACCTGGCGATGCACGATCGAACTCTTCAGGTTCGGTGCGTATTGCGAGAGCGTGTCTACGACCGTGTCGCCGAACTCTTCCCGCTTCTCGTCCCAAGTGCCCTCGGACAGATGGTACGGAGCGTACTGGACGAAACACGACATCACGTGCTTGCCCGGCGGTGCGACGCTTGGATCGGTGAGCGACGGGATGACGACGTCGATGTAGGGCTGACGGGAGAAGGCGCCGTATTTGGCCGCGTCGTACGCGCGCTCCATGTAGTCCACACCTGGCGAGATGGAGATTGCGCCGCGGAGATGTGGCCCTGAGCCGGGAAGACACGTGAACTCCGGAAGCGAGTCGAGGGCAAGGTTCACCTTGCCAGACGATCCACGGAACTTGTAGCGCCGGATGTCGTCCAGAAAATCCGCCGGAAGCACTCTCTCGTCGATGAACTTCAGAAAGGTCAGCCTCGGATCCACGCTCGACGCGACGATGTTCGCGCGTATCTCGTGACCATTGTCGAGCACGACAGCTTCGGCTTTGTTGTTTCGGACGGTGATGCCTGAGACCGCGACTTCCGTGCGGATCTCCACCCCGGCTTCCCGCGCGGCGTCGGCAATCGCATTCGAGATCGCGCCAGTCCCGCCACGGGCAAAGCCCCAAGAGCGGAACGCACCGTCGATGTCGCCCATGTAGTGGTGCAGCAACACATAGGCGGTGCCAGGCGAGCGCACGCCCAGAAACGTTCCAATGATCCCGGACGCCGCCATCGTGGCCTTGAGCACATCGGTCTCGAACCATTGATCGAGAAAGTCGATGGCGCTCATCGTCATGAGCTGGACCTGTGTGTACTGGTCCTGACGCGGCAAATCGCGAAAGCGCTGCACGAGGCCCAGGAGATCCCGCAGGTCGCGCGGATCGAGTGACGTCGGATCCGGCGGCAGCATGCTGAGGATCGGCTTGACGAAGCGGCCCATCGCCACCATCGCACGGCCGTACTCGTCGTAGGCCTCCGCATCCACGAGCGAGTGACGCGCGATCTCGCGGCGGGTCTTCGAGTGGTCGTTGACGCGCCAGAGATAGTCGCCGTCTGGCATCGGTGTGAACGCTCCGTCCAGGGGCAGGATGTCGAGGCCGCGTCGCGCGAGGTCGAGTTCGCGGATGATCTCGGGTCGCAGCAGCGACACGACGTACGAGCAGACCGAAAATTTGAAGCCCTTGACGACTTCTTCTGTGACGGCGGCGCCGCCGACAATATGACGCCGTTCCAGGACCAAAACCTTGCGGCCGGCGCGTGCGAGGTACGCGGCTGCTGTCAGGCCGTTGTGCCCACCACCGATGATGACGACGTCGTAGGTCACGGCGCGCATTCTATCGTGCCGGCCTCTATAATTCGCCCGTGCCCATCGGGACCGCCTTCCATCAACGCACGCTGGCGTTGTGCGAGTCGCTGAACTATCGCGACTGGTCGGGTTACTTCGCTGTCAGTGCGTACGAGAGTCATCACGAGCACGAGTACAACGCGATCCGCAACGCCGCCGCGCTGATCGACATTTCGCCGCTCTTCAAGTATCGCGTGGCGGGTCCCGATGCGACGCGCCTCGTCGATCGCGTCATCACGCGCGATGCGCGACGTATGAACGTCGGACAGGTCTGGTACACGCCGTGGTGCGACGAGCAGGGCAAGGTGATCGACGACGGGACGGTCGCCAGGCTGGATGAGCAGCTGTATCGATGGACCGCCGCGGATCCCAGTTTGCGATGGTTTCGACAGAACGCCGTCGGGCTTGACGTCGAGATCGACGACATGTCGGAGCGAGTGGCCGCGCTGGCCATTCAGGGACCGACGTCAGCTCTCGTGCTCAAAGCCGCTGCTGATGCCGACATCGACGGGTTGCGCTACTTCCGGACGACCGAGGGCCGCATCGGCGGTGTACCCGTGGATGTCTCCCGGACCGGTTACACGGGCGATCTCGGGTATGAGATCTGGATACCCGTCGAGCGGGCGGTGGAGGTGTGGGACACGCTGATGCGTGCCGGAGCGGCGCATGAGCTCAAGCCTGTCGGGATGCTGGCGCTCGATGTCGCACGGGTCGAAGCGGGCCTCCTGCTCATCGACGTGGACTTCCAGGGCAGCCGGAAGGCGCTCATCGAGACGCAGCGATACTCACCTTTTGAGCTTGGCCTCGGCCGGCTCGTGAGTACGGACAAGGCGCCGTTTGTCGGGCGCGCGGCGCTGATCGAAGAGCAGCGACGAGGATCGTCGCGCATGATCGTCGGCCTCGAGCTCGACTGGACCGAAGTGGAAGCGCTCTACGACCGCGTGGCGCTTGCACCTGTTGCGCCGGCCGCGGCATCACGCGTCGCAGTGCCGGTGAGGCGAGACGGCCGGCAGGTCGGCCGCGCCACGACCACGGCGTGGTCACCCACGCTGAAGCGGTTGCTGGCGCTCGCCACAATCGAAGCGCCGTATTTCACCGAAGGCACGCGAGTCGAGGTGGAAGTGACTGTTGAGGCGGTGCGTCACTATGTGAGTGCGACCGTCGTGAAGACGCCGTTCTTCAATCCACCGCGCAAGACCGCCACACCACCCGCGTAGCCCATGACGTAGTGTCCGGTGAATTCAACCCGTCGACGCAACGTGATGGAGGATCTGTCACGTGCGTTGGACACCACTCACCACAGAAGAAGTCGCGGCGGTCTGGACGGCGTGGCGTGCCGGCAGCCCGCAGC
>JABFSA010000113.1 GCA_013140775.1 Acidobacteriota bacterium
CGATGTGACGGAATTGACCCTGCACGATTCGATTCGGCTCCGGGATTTGCCGGAGAACCCGAAGTGGAAGGCGCTCAACGCGCCCGACACCATGCTCGTGCACGTCGTTCTGCCGAAGGCCGAGGAAGCGGCGGCGACCGCCGATGCCGACGCGACAGCAGCGGCCGGGGCAGAACCGGAAGTTTTGAAGAAGGGCAAGACCGACAAGGAAGGCGAAGAGCCGAAGAAGTAGGGCAGCATTGAGTCTGCCCTGGACGGCATGAAGCTCATCGTCGGGCTCGGAAATCCCGGACGCGAGTATCGCGATACCCGCCACAATGTCGGGTTCCTGGTGGCGGATGAGATCGCGCGGCGGCATCAGCTGAGCATGGCGATGGCGCCAGCGCAGGTGCCGGAAACGTTCGTGGCCAAGCGGTACGGCGCGGAGCCGATGCTCGTGGCCAAACCGCTGACGTTCATGAATCGCAGCGGCGATGCTGTGGCGGCGTTGGCCCGGTACTACGACGTGGGTGTGGCGGATCTGCTGGTGGTCGTGGACGAAGTGGCGCTGCCGTTTGGCCGCCTGCGTGCCCGGGCGCACGGGTCGGCCGGTGGTCACAACGGTCTCAAGTCGGTGATAGAACGGCTTGGGACCAGCGAGTTTGCCCGGCTTCGGCTGGGCGTCGGGCGTGGCGATCCGAGGCGGGAGCTGTCGGATCACGTGCTCGCGAAATTCGAGCCCATCGAACGCGAGGGGCTTGAAGAGTTCATCACCCGGGCGGCCGATGCCGCTGAGATGTTCGCCGTGGAGGGCATCCAGAGGGTGATGAACGTATACAACCCGGACGCTACGGGTCCGGAAGTCGATTAACTCCTTGCTGTCAGGTCCTCGTAGTGTCCGGCTTTAGCCGGACCGTGGAAGACAGCCATTAGTCCAGAAGGAGACTTAATGAACAGGAAGTACGAGCTCGTCTACGTCGTGTCACCCGATGCGACCGACGACCAGGTGACCGACCTGCACACGCAGGTCGAGGCCATCGTGCAGCGCATGAATGGCCAGATTGAGAAGACCGAGAACTGGGGCCGTCGCAAGCTGGCCTACGAGATCGGCCGGCACAAGGAAGGCACCTATGTGCTCGAAGCCATCAACGGTTCTGGCGAGTTGATGAAGGAAATCGATCGCCGGCTCAAGGTGTCGGATCTCGTGATCCGGCAGCTGGTCGTACGGATCGACGAAACTCAGGACGTCATCGAACGCACCAAGAACAAGCGCACGGAAGTCTCACGACGCCGGCGCGTGGCCCGTGGCCTGCCGCCCGACCGTCAGCCGGGTGAAGGACAGCGCGGAGATGCGGATGACGACCGGGACGACCGGTTTGACCTGTCGGAGGATATGCGATGAACGGACGCAAGAGTTTCGGCGGTGGCGGCAGCGGCGGTGGTGGCGGCCGGGGTCGTGCGGGTCAGACCCAGACCGGCAAGGATGGACAGCAGCGTCGTCCGATGTTCCGTCGCCGCAAGGTCTGCAAGTTCTGCGCGGACAAGATCGACGACATCAACTACAAGGACACCCGGCTCTTGATGCCGTTCGTTCCTGAGCGCGCCAAGATTCTGCCGCGACGTATTTCCGGCACCTGTGCCCTGCATCAGCGGAAGTTGCGCGTGGCGATTCTCCGCGCGCGTCAGCTGGCGCTGATTCCGTACACGGCGGAGTAGGACAGTCTTTAGTCTTTGGTCTCTGGTCTTTAGGTTCCTGTCTCTTACTAGAGACTAAGGACCAGAGACTAGAGACGACGAGGAACACCTAATGGAAGTCATTCTGAGAGAGCACGTAGACCATCTGGGCGAGCGCGGAGAGATCGTCAAGGTCGCCGCGGGGTATGCCCGCAACTACTTGCTGCCGCGAAAGCTGGCGCTGCCGGCAACCGAAGGCAACAAGAAGCACGTCGAGCGTGAGCGGAAGATCGTCGAGGCGCGTGAGTCGCAGGAGCGGGGCGTGGCCGAATCGCTCGGTGCGCGTCTGGCGGGGCTCGACATCTCGATCGCGCGCCGCGTGGGTGACACGGAGCAGCTGTACGGGTCCGTGACATCGGCCGATATCGCCGAGTTCCTCAAGGAGAAGGGTTTCGAAGTGGACAAGCGAAAGCTCATCCTTCCGGAGCCAATCAAGGCCATTGGCGACTACGACGTGCCGTTGAAGCTGCATCGTGCAGTCACGATCCCGCTCAAGGTCAAGGTCGTCAAAGAAGGTGGAGCACGGACATCATGAGAACGAGAGCGGCGTTTGCCGCAGTCATCACAATGGGCGCAGGCCTGGTTGTTGGTTGTGGCGGCGCTGCTCCGGAAAGCCAGCCGGCGGCAACGCCAGCCCCGGCCGCTGAGGCTGCCGCACCGAGGGGTGGGCAGGATCAGACTGGCCCGTATACGGTCGCCCCGAACTGGCCCAAGCCGATGTCGCAGCTGCCAGGCCACGAGAAGTGGACCTGGGGTGCAATGCAGAGCGTCTTCGCCGAATCGCCCAATCGGGTGTTCATTCTGCAGCGGGGCGAGTTGCCTGAGCTTGCCCGTCCGGCCGAGGCGCCGTTGCCGGCCGTTGGTCCCAGCCTGTCGTTCCCTGTCGGCGCCGTGCCGTTCCGTAACGCCTCCACCGGTATTGCCGCGAGTCCCGGCAACCAGGGACCTGACGGGTTTTCGGGGTGGAAGGGCAAGCTTGGTGTAGACGCACGATGGGAACACTGCCTGCTGGTGGTGGACGCCGAGGGCAATATCACCGAGTCGTGGACGCAGTGGGACGAGATCTTCCGGCGTCCGCATTCGGTGACCATCAATCCCTACGACCCGGAGAAGCACGTGTGGGTCGTGGATGATCGTCAGCACGCCGTCTACAAGTTCTCGAACGACGGCAAGCAGCTCGTGCAGACACTTGGTATTCGTGGTGAAGCTGGAACCGACGACAAGCACTTCAACCGGCCCACGTTCCTCGCCTGGGCTCCGGACAGCACGCTGTACGTGAGCGATGGCTACGCGAACACCCGCGTCGTGAAGTTCGACAAGGACGGCAAGTTCCTGCTCACCTGGGGTGAGAAGGGCAGTTCCGCGGAAGACAGGCGCCCCAATACCTTCGACGCGGTGCACGGCGTGGTGTTCGACCCGCAGACGCGTCGCGTGTACGTGACCGATCGCGAACGGCACCGCATCCAGATCTTCGATGAGAACGGCAAGTACCTCGATCAGTTCGAGACGGGGAACCCGTCGAATCCGCAGGTGCTGTATGCCTCGGCTGACAGGCACATCTGGGTGGCTGACGGGACGACGTCGAAGATCATCAAGTACGACATGGACGGCCGCTATCTCTACTCCTGGGGCACCGGCGGAACGTGGCCCGGCGCCCTCTGGAACGTCCACGGCATGAGCGTGGACTCAGACGGGAATCTGTATCTCGCCGAAGTCAACACCGGGCGTGCGGAGAAGTTCATCCCGCGGCCTGACGCTGACAAGTCGCTGCTCGTCGGTTCGCCGCTCCGGGCGAACTAGCTTCGTTCTTGCGGTGTGCGACCATCGACAGGCTCCTCGACCGGAGCGTGTCGATGGCCGCGCGACCGCTTCGTTTCAGAGGGGGTTCCGTGGTACGACCTGTTCTCGTCCTCTCAATCGGCCTCGCACTTTCGTGGCCACTCGCCAGTTCCCTGCAGGCCCAGAATCCCAACAGCATCACCACCGAGAACGGCGTCTCCTTCATCAATCCCGGCAGTCCGGTGCTGCCGGAGTCGGAGTTCAACTCGAAGCCCATTCCAAGACTGCCCGACGGTAAGGTTGATTTGACCGGGCCGTGGGTTGGCGGTGGTGCCGTCGCGGACATCGAGGCGAACGGCGGGCTCAAGCCGGGGGAGATTCAGCTGCTGCCGTGGGCACGCGAGCTGAGAGACAAGCGGCGGTCGCAGGACGACCCGTACACCGCGTGTCTGCCGATGGGTCCGCTCCGTTCGAATCCCTATCCGTGGAAGTTCGCGGCGTCGTACACCTCGAAGGGCCTGTCGCACATGTACATCCTGCACGAGCTCGGTGACGCCGGGAATCATCGTGTGGTGTACATGGACGGACGAAAGCATCCTGAGGATCCCGTTCCCTCGTGGACCGGTCATTCGATCGGCCGATGGGAAGGCGACACGCTGGTTGTGGATTCGATTGGCTTCAATGACAAGTGGTGGTTCGATCGGCGCGGCACACCCCACACCGAGCAACTGCACATCGTCGAGCGCTACACCCGTCTCAGTTACGGTCAGCTTCAGACCGAGGCGACCGTCACGGATCCTGGCGCGTTCGCACGTCCGTTCACGGTGAAGTTCATGTCGCGATTGCTCCGGCCCGATGCCAAGCTTGGCGTCGGAGATCTGCTGGAGTTCATCTGCGCCGAGAACAACCAGTACGGCAGCGCAGCGGACTTCCAGCCAGGCACTGGCGCGGGCAACAAATAGGCTCGTCCTAATACACCTCGGGTACGAACGTCTGTGTGCTCCTTGGCGGCCGGACGTACCCGGTGGGCTTCTGTCGCTTCGGCAGCTTCAGTTTTGCCGGCTCGATCTTGTCGTAGGGACATGGTATCTGGCTGAGCAGATGGTGGATGCAGTTCAGCCTGGCCCGCCGTTTGTCGTCGCCTTCGACGACGTACCAGGGTGCGGGTTTCAAATCGGTTGCCGCGAACATCTCATCCTTTGCGCGAGCGTAGTCGAACCACCGCGCGCGCGCCTCGAGATCCATGGGGCTCAGTTTCCAGCGCTTCGAGGGGTTGGAGATGCGCTCCTTGAAGCGGCGTTCCTGCTCGTCGTCGCTGACCGAGAACCAGTACTTGATGAGCAGGATGCCAGACCTGATCAGTGAGTGTTCGAACTCAGGGCAGGAGCGAAAGAACTCCTGCACTTCTGACTTCGTCGCGAATCCCATCACGCGCTCGACGCCGGCACGGTTGTACCAGCTCCTGTCGAAGAGGACCATCTCACCTGCCGCTGGCAGGTGTGCCGCATAGCGCTGGAAATACCACTGCGTGCGTTCGCGCTCCGTGGGCTTGGCCAGCGCCACGACGCGACACACCCTCGGGTTCAAGCTTTCGGTGATCCGCTTGATGACGCCGCCCTTTCCGGCCGCGTCGCGTCCCTCGAAGATCACCAGAACCTTCAGTCCGTTCTCGACGATCCACTCCTGCATCTTGACGAGATCGAGCTGCAGCTTGCGTAGCTCCTTGCTGTACCGTTCATCGGTCAGGGGGCCAGGTTCCGGCCGCCGGGTCCTGCCTTCATCGTGTGTCCTCGCCATGGTCGCAGCCTCTGATGGGGGTCGGTGTAGTTCGTCGATGTGCCGCAGTCTACCGCGACGTTTGCCAGGCCTCAATCGATGTGACTGCGAAGGTGCGTGGGTGACCTATCGATCGCTCACCAGGACTATGACGGGCTTCGAGTCGAGAAGGGGTATGTCATGGAGGCCGGGTGAGAGCGCAACCGGGATTCCGGTGGCTCTGAAATCCGAGGGCTCGAGGAGTTCGAGCGTAGATTCTGCCGTCACGTGCAGGCGAATGGACGCTGCCTCGTCAGGCACCGTCATCTTCACCCACGCGGCCGTCCCTGCAGCCCCTTCGACCATGTAGGACACGTCGAGGTTCTCCACGTCGGCGATTCGGCCGCCCGGATCGGTAAGCCGCACGAATTGCGGGTGCGTACCCAGCCGCGCCAGGATGAGATCGAAGCGCGCCATGTCGTTCAACGTCCACGCGTGTGTATGGGAATCATCGAAGCTGAACGCCGGCTGCCGGGGCACGTCTGCGAATTGCCCATTGTTCACGTAACACAACGCGCCAGCGGTCGCGCAGTACGCGGGCGCGTTGCGTGGAGGGCACGGAAACGGCCACCGTGCGTCCCGGCCGTTTCCAGCAATCAAGAGCTTCGTGCACGCTGTTGTTCCTGCCGGGACCAGTGCAGAGCCGTCGAGGCCCGAGACGCGCTCTGCAAACACCTCTGGCAACGGATTGTCGAAAGCGGGCCATAGGGTCCAGATCTCCTTCGCGAGCCAGTTTGGTGAGTCGCCTCCGCGATCGGCGAGTGCCGGCCGAAATGCGAAGATCGAGAAGGCTATCGACAGCGTCACCGCGGCCTGCCAGGTGACTCGGTGGCGCGCGCGCCACGCCTCGCAGCCGGCGGCTACCAGTGGCGTGCATAGCGCAAGTATCCACAGTGCGTAGCGGCTCATGCCGGGCGATCCTCCGTGGTTCACATTGCCGGTAAGGGCGAAGACTCCGAGGAGAAGAACCGAAGCTGCGGCAATCGTCACGCGCGTGCGCCGCGACGTGTCTTTGACGCCCATGCATGCGGCGATGGCCAGAATGGGAGCATAGGGAAGCAGGCCGAGGTTAGGGTCCAGAATTGGCGTCATGAAGGCGCGCACACCTGGAAGATCCGTGCGCACCGTCGAGGACAATGGCGACCACATGCCGAGATGCCACAGGTAGTACGCGGGAGCGGAGGCAGCGATCCCGAGCGCTGTCGCGGCCGGCAACCACGGGATGCCTCGCACTCGACCGCGCGCGAGCACTGACGCGAAGCACAGCAGGAGGACCACGCCCGCCGCTGGATTCTGCGCGGCGGCCAGGCCGGCGGCGACAAGTGCCACCGCGGGCCACGTCTCGATAAGGAGTACGGCACAGGCCAAGGTCACAAAAAGAAACACTTCGACGTGGGCCTTGTCGATCCACCAAAGGATGGGACCCGCTGTCAGCATTGCCGCGGCCGGCAGATAACCTTGTCCAGCCAATACCCAGATGAGTGCCCCGACGAGCAGGAGGTTCACGGCGGCGAAGGCGTAGTTCACATGCACGCCGCTCCAACTCGTCAGCATCGCGAAAGGCGACGCGATCAATGGGTAGAGCCAGAAGTGACGAAAATCACCCTTCCCATCTCTTCCTGGGACGGGGGCATCGACCGCTGCGCGATCGAAGCCTGGCAACACGGTGATTTCGGACAGTAACGATTGCTGCTCGGAGGGCGACAATGCGGGCGCGCGGCCGCGGCTCAGGTTCAGCGTCATCGCGACGTACTCCAGGCCGTCACCGACCCGCCGTGGCGTGGAGTCGGCAATCGATGCAACGAGAAGCCCGGCGAGCGCGAACAGGATTGACAGACGGCGACTGTCTTTCCTGACAGACACTTCAGCGATCAGCCAGATGGTCGCGGCCTCCAGCAGCAGCCGAGACGGATCGGTCGCCGACACGCGAACGAAGCCCAGTGACCAGCGCACGCCGCCGGTTGCCAGCGAGATCGCGGCAAGGATAACGAGTGATGCGGCGACGACACGGAGCGACGTGTGAAACCACCCCGGGTGCGTGGCGTTGGTCGACTTGCCCGTCAAGGCTCCCTCCGAACCAAAAAATACTTCACCGGCGCCTGAATGTCAGACGACCTGAGGACGCGAATCCTGCGCTATTGTTACAACCGGTATGGCGAAGCTCGGATACATCGGCCTCGGTGCGATGGGCGGTCGGATGGCCGCCCGGTTGCTCGCCAAAGGCCATAGCGTGACTGGTTTCAATCGCACCCAGTCCAAGGCCCAGTGGCTCGTGGACCAGGGCATGCTTTGGGGCGAATCTCCGCGTGAGGTCGCTCGAGCCGCTGACACGATCTTCGTGATGGTGACGGATTCCGCGGCCCTCGAGGCGGTGGCGCTTGGTCCGGACGGATTTATCGCCGGACTCACACCAGGGCGAACGGTCATCGACATGAGTACGGTCAGTCCTGCCGTGAGCCGGGCGATCGCCGCACGGGTGAAGGCCGCCGGTGGTGACATGGTGGATGCTCCGGTGTCCGGCAGCATCGCCACTCTCGAGCAGGGGAAGCTCTCGATGATGGTGGGCGGCGATGCGGCAACGTTCGCCCGCGTCAAGCCGCTGCTCGAGGACGTGGGCCCGAAGGTGACCCACGTGGGTGGCAACGGCCTGGCCGTATCGATGAAGATTGCGGTAAACCTCAGCCTTGCGGTTCAGATGCTGGCGTTTTCCGAAGGCGTTCTTCTCGCCGAGAAGAGCGGCATTCCGCGCAAGACGGCTGTCGAAGTGCTCACGCACAGCGTTGTCGCGTCGCCGATGGTCCAGTATCGGGGGCCATTTGTGCTGGGCCTGCCAGACGAGGTCTGGTTCAGTATGAGCATGATGCAGAAGGACATGTCGCTTGCGCTCGAGATGGGCCGTGACTTGAGCGTGCCGCTGCCCACGACGTCTGTCACCAACGAATGGCTGACGGCGGCCCGCGGCGCTGGCCTGGCAGACAAGGATTTCGCGGCGCTCTTTCATCTTCTGGCGCAGCTTTCGGGAGTCTCCGCATGATTACGCAGACGAAACAGGCAGCGGGCGTCGATCGCGACGCACTTGTCGTTCGCATGTATCGCCAGATGATGGCGATACGCCTCTTCGAAGAACGGGTCAACGACCTCTACACGCGTGCGTTGATGCCGGGGCTCGCTCACCTCTACATCGGCGAGGAAGCCGTTGCCGTCGGCGTGTGCGAAGCCCTGACGCGCTCGGACTACATCACCAGCACGCATCGCGGTCATGGGCACTGTCTTGCGAAAGGGGCTGCTCCGGATCGGATGTTCGCGGAGTTGCTCGGCAAGAAGGCTGGCTACTGCAAGGGGAAGGGCGGCTCGATGCACATCGCCGACCCTGCCACCGGTAACCTGGGCGCAAACGCGATCGTCGGCGGCGGCGCCGGCATTGCGACAGGCGCAGCGTTTTCCGCGAAGTATCTCGGTACGAAGCAGGTGTCTGTCTGCTTCTTCGGTGAGGGCGCGCTGGGGCAGGGAATACTCTACGAAGAGATGAACCTCGCGCAGCTCTGGAAGCTGCCGGTGATCTACGCCTGCGAGAACAACCTCTACAACGAGTACACGCATTGTTCGGAGTCAACCGCGGGCGACATGCTGGCAAGGGCCACGGCGTTCGGGATCGCGGCCGAAGCGGTCGATGGCCAGGATGTCCGTGCAGTTCATGCGGCGGCGTCGGCATTTGTGGAGCGCGCTCGAGCGGGAGAGGGACCGGGATTTCTGCTGCTCAATACCTATCGCTATCGCGGGCATCACGTCGGGGATATCGCGCGCGAGTACTACCGGCAGAAGCAGGAGGAGCAGTTCTGGACGTCGGAGCGCGATCCCATCACGCTGCACGGTCAGTGGCTCATCGCACAGGGGACCGTCGATCAGGCCGGTCTCGACAGCATCACGTCAGAGATCGCGTCCGAGATGGATCGTGCCGTCGAGTTTGCTGTCAACGCGCCGTATCCGGACGTGAGCGAAGTGGGGGAGGACGTCTATGCCTGAAGCAGCTGTGCAGGTGCGAGAGCTGACCTTCGGCGAAGCGATCCGTGAGGCGCTCGCTGAGGAGATGCGTCGAGATTCGCGTATCGTGCTGCTCGGCGAGGATGTTGCCGAGGCTGGCACGACGTTCAAGGTGCTGAAGGGTCTCGTAGACGAATTTGGCACGAGCCGCGTCATCGATACGCCGATTTCTGAACCTGGCTTTACGGGTCTCGGTGTCGGCGCCGCCATGACCGGGCTCCGCCCGATCGTGGACATCATGTTTGGCGACTTTCTGACGCTGGTGATGGACCAGGTCGTGAACCAGGCGGCGAAGGTGCACTACATGTCTGGCGGCGCCTGGAAGGTGCCGATGGTTGTTCGCGCCACGATGGGAGCGACCCGTCGTTCCGCGGCGCAGCATTCGCAGTCGTTGCACGCCTGGCCGAGCCACGTACCCGGCCTGAAGGTGGTGATTCCCTCGACGCCCTACGACGCCAAGGGTCTGATGAAGACTGCCATCCGCGACGACAACCCCGTGGTCTTCTTCGAAGACAAGATCAGCTACACCAAGGTGAAAGGCCCGGTGCCTGAGGGCGACTACACGATTCCGTTCGGAGTCGCTGACATCAAGAGGCAGGGCCGTGACATCACGCTCGTGGGCACGAGCAGCATGGTGCAGGTGGCTCTGGGCGCGGCAGCCATGCTCGAGGAGATCGGCATCAGTGCCGAGGTCGTCGATCCACGGACGACCTGGCCGCTCGACGAGAAGACGCTCATCGAATCCGCGAAGAAGACGTCACGCGCCATCGTGATTGACGAAGGGTCATTCCGCTACGGGGTCACGGGCGAAATCGCCTCGGTCATCGCAGAGGGTGCGTTTTTCGATCTCGATGGGCCGGTGCGCCGCATCGGCGCCACGCATGTACCCATTCCGTTTTCGCCGCCGCTCGAAGATGCCACCGTGCCGACGGAGCGTCAGGTGTTCGAGATGGCGCGGACGATGTGTAACAAGTAGCGGAAGCGGCACCCAGGGGACGGAGATTCCGAATGAGCTTGAAGACCTACGGGACCATGGCGGTGGATTGGGAGCAGCGGATCGATTTCGATCGGCTCCGGCGGGAGCGTCTCGCTCGCATCAAAGCGCTGCTGGAAAAGTCGAGCATGGGCGCGGTCCTGTGTTTCGACATGAACAACGTTCGCTATATCACCGCTACGCATATCGGGACATGGGCGCAGGACAAGATCAGCCGCTTCACGCTGCTGGCGCGGAAAGACGAGCCTATCCTGTGGGACTTCGGTTCCGCTGCGCGACACCATCAACTCAACTGCCCGTGGATGGGCGACCGGTCTCGTGCGGGCATCCCTTCGATGCGCGGCACGATGACCCCCGAGATGGGCCGTGCCGAAGACGTCGCCAAGAAGATTCGGATCGAACTCGAGATGCGCGGCCTGCACAAGGAACCTCTGGGAGTGGATGTCATCGAGCCACCCGTGATGTTCGCGCTGCAGCGCGAGGGCATCACGGTGGTCGATGGGCAGCAGCTGTTGTCCGACGCACGCGAGATCAAGACACAGGACGAGATCACGCTGTTGAACATGTCCGCGATGATGGTGGACGCAGCGTATTACGACCTGTACAAAGCCATGAAGCCTGGCATGCGGGAGAACGAGGCGGTGGCGCTTGTTGCCGAACGTCTCTACAGCCTCGGCTCGGAGTACGTGGAAGGCGTGAACGCGATCTCGGGCGAGCGTTGCAGCCCGCATCCGCACGTGTTCTCCGACCGCGTCCTTCGTCCCGGCGACCCGGTGTACTACGACATCCTGCACTCGTACATGGGCTACCGCACGTGCTACTACCGCACGTTCGCGGTGGGGTCGGCATCGAGGGCGCTCGTCGATGCGTACAAGCGGTGCCGGGATTATCTCGACGCGTCGATTGCACTCATTCAGCCCGGCAGGACCACTGCGGAAGTTGCGGCGGTGTGGCCGAAGGCGCAGGAATTTGGATTCCCGAGCGAGGAGGCGGCGTTCGCCCTGCAGATGGGCCACGGCATCGGTCTGGCAATCTGGGAGAAACCGATGATCAGCCGGCTCGTCTCCTTTGACCATCCGCACGTAATCAAGCCGGGGATGGTCTTCGCGCTCGAGACGTTCTGGCCGTCCACTGATGGCTGGAGTGCCGCGCGCATCGAGGAGGAGATCGTGGTAACCGAGACCGGCCACGAAGTGATCACACGATTCCCCGCCGAGGAGCTGCTCGTGGCCGGCGCGCCATTCGTGACCGTCTCCGGGAATCTGCCAACCGTCCGGGAAATCGAGGCGGCTCCGAACCCGCAAGTCGTCGAGCTGATCGCGGCTGCGGCGCGCGCGGAGGTCCCCGCTCCGGGGAAGGTCGGCGTCTAGCTGCGTAATGACCGCTATCGGGGAAGACGAACGTGACAAAAACTGAATTTGCGACTGCCGGTGTTGATCTCGTTGACCAGGCGTTGTTTCGCCAGGCCTGCTACATAGACGGGGCCTGGGTGACGGCCAGCAGCGGCGCGACCATCACGGTAGACAACCCAGCGACTGGCGAATCCATCGGTGTGGTGCCAAAGCTCGGGACCGCAGAAACCAGACGTGCCATCGAAGCGGCGGAGCGCGCATTGCCGGCCTGGCGAAAAACGTCGGCCAGAGAACGCGCGCGCGTGATGCGACGCTGGTTCGAGCTCATGGTCGAGCACCAGGAAGACCTGGCGCGGCTGATGACCACCGAACAGGGGAAGCCGCTGGCCGAATCACGCGGTGAGACGGCGTACGCAGCGTCATTCCTGGAATGGTTCGGCGAGGAAGCCAAGCGCATCTACGGCGATACGATCCCGGGACCACAGGGCGATAAGCGGATCGTGGTGATCAAGCAGCCGATCGGCGTGGTCGCCTGCATCACGCCATGGAACTTTCCGCTCGCGATGATCACGCGCAAGGCGGGTCCGGCGATCGCGGCAGGCTGCACCGTGGTGCTGAAGCCCGCGTCGCAAACGCCGTTCTCGGCGCTCGCGCTCGCGGAACTGGGCGAGCGTGCCGGGATCCCAAAAGGCGTTTTGAACATCGTGACCGGCGGCGCAACCGAGATTGGCGCCGAACTCACGTCAAACCCCATCGTCCGCAAGCTGTCATTCACTGGATCCACTGAAGTCGGCAAGCTCCTCATGGCGCAGTGTGCCGCCACCATCAAGAAGGTGTCGCTCGAACTGGGCGGCAACGCGCCGTTCATCGTGTTCGACGATGCGGATCTGGACGCGGCAGTTGAAGGTGCGATTGCGTCCAAGTACCGGAATACCGGTCAGACGTGCGTCTGCGCCAACCGGATTTACGTGCAGGACACGGTGTATGACTCCTTCGCGGCCAAGTTGTCCGAGGCGGTTCAGCGTCTGACACCAGCACCTGGTCTCGATCCCAGCTCGACGCAGGGTCCGCTCATCGACGACAAGGCCGTGCTGAAAGTGGAAGAGCACATCGGGGACGCGCTGGCGAATGGCGCGCGCGTCGTCGTGGGTGGTCATCGCCATGCGCGCGGTGGACGCTTTTTTGAGCCGACCGTGCTTGCTGATGTCACCTCGTCGATGCTCATCGCTCGCGAGGAAACATTTGGCCCGGTGGCGCCGCTGTTTCGCTTTCACACGGAAGAGGAAGCAATTGCCATGGCTAACGACACACCCTTCGGTCTGGCCGCCTACTTCTACGGACGCGACATCGGCCGGGTCTGGCGTGTGGCTGAGGCGCTCGAGACTGGAATGGTTGGCGTGAACACCGGTGTGATCTCAAGCGAGGTCGCGCCTTTCGGTGGCGTGAAGGAGTCGGGTCTCGGACGCGAGGGATCGAAGTACGGGATGGAAGAGTTTCTCGAGGTGAAGTATCTCAGCCTCGGCGGAATTTAGGAGCATCCATGACACACAGATCAGGGTCGGCGTGCAGGCGCTGGTGCGCGGTGATCGTTGCAGCGGTCGTGTTTCCCTCCGTTGCCTTTGCACAGAACGTGCGTGTCCAGAAGGACATCGTGTATGCAAAGGTTGACGGCACCTCGCTGGCGCTGGATCTCTATATGCCTGCTGGTGTCGATTCGCCGCCCCTGGTCGTCTGGATTCATGGTGGCCGCTGGATGAATGGAGACAAGTCGGATGTGCCGACGGATTTCGTCGAGCGCGGAATTGCCACCGCAAGTCTGGATTTCAGGCAGTCAAAACAGGCGCGCTTTCCGGCGATGGTTCACGACATCAAGGCCGCGATCCGATTTCTGCGTGCCAAGGCGTCGGCGTATGGCTATAGGGCCGACCGCATCGCCATCGGGGGCACGTCTTCTGGTGCGCATCTCGCGACGCTTGTGGGCGTGACCAACGGCAACAAGGCTCTGGAAGGTAACCTCGGGGATCACCTGGGAACGTCCTCGAACGTTCAGGCGATTCTGAGCTACTACGGTGCGTCGAATCTGATGACGATCCTCGCGCAGTCCACGCCCTACGGGGTGGGCGTGCGCAAGCCGGCACTCGAGGCGCTCCTGGGTGCCACTCCCGATCAAACTCGTGAACTGGCGACGCTTGCGAGTCCGGTGGCGCACGTGGACCGATCCGATCCGCCGTTGCTGCTCCTTCACGGTGACCAGGACCCGCAGATGCCCATCAATCAATCCCACGAGATGCAGGGTGCCTACGAAGCGCTTGGTCTCGACGTCTTCTTCGACGTCGTCCATGGCGGGGTTCACGGAGATGGCGACGGCGAACCGAAGTTCTTTTCGAAGTCGCGAAACGATCGGGCAGTGGCATTTCTGAAACGGACGATCGGCAAGTAGCGTTCATGGACGTCGATCGCCGGACGTTTCTCGCTGCGGTATCTGCCGCGGTTGCCGGATCGGGTGCCGTCGAGATGTTCGCGCAGGAGCCTCGATTGGAAACGCTGACGCAGTGGATGAGCGCCTCGCGCGAGGCTCGTCAGCGTGCGCTGAAGGCCACGCTCGCGCACATTACCTCGCTCGATCCTTCGATACATGCCTGGGTGCAGGTCCAGCCGCAGCGACCCACGGGTGACGGACCGCTGGCCGAGATTCCCTTCGGTGCGAAGGACATCATGGAGACGCGCGGGCTCTCCACGGAGTATGGCTCGCCGATCTACAAGGGTCGTATTGGCACCGTCGATGCCGCCATCGTGCGCGATCTTCGTCAGCGCGGGGCCGTCTTGCTCGGAAAGACTCACACGACATCCTTCGCGTATCGAACCCCGGCACCGACTCGTAATCCGAGAAACCTCGCCCACACTCCGGGGGGCAGCTCGAGCGGCTCAGCCGCGGCAGTCGCCGCAGGGATGGTGCCCTTTGCTCTTGGCACGCAGACCATGGGATCGGTGCTGCGTCCGGCCTCGTACTGCGGTGTGACCGGGTTCAAGGGCACTTACGGGCTTGTGTCGCTCGAAGGCGTCCTGCCGTTCGCAACCGGGCTCGACACGCTTGGATTCTTCACGCACACACCCGCGGACATGCTGGCCTTGTGGGACGCAATGGGTCATGCGGCCGGCGTGGCCGAGGAGTTCGCGCTGGCGGCGCCCGACCCGATTCCTGACGTCGAGCCTCCGATGGCCAACGCGTTTCGGGACGCCGTGACCCGTTTGCGTCAGGGTGGAATGTCGATCCAGGCGATCGACATCTCCGGCATGCTGAAGGAGCTTCATCAGGCGGCGCTCGACGTCGAGTTCTATGAGGGCGCCCGGTTCCACCAGAAACGCTTCGAGGAGTACGGCGCCAGGCTCGAGCATCTCGGGGATCTCGTCCGTGACGGTTTGAAGATACCGACGGAGCGATACGACGAGGCGAAGCGTCAGATCGCGGCGGGGAAGACTCGAGTCAAAGCGATCTTCGCCGCGACGCCAGTCATCCTGGTTCCCGGGGCGACCGGACCCGCGCCGGAGGGACTTGCGCTGACGGGCGATGCCCGGATGAACTCACCGTGGACGGCACTCGGAACGCCAGCGATCACCGTTCCCATGCCCGTGGCTGCAGGTGCGTTGCCGCTTGGATTGCAGCTGACCGCCGATCATGGTCAGGATGCACGCGTGATACGCGCAGCCATGCGCGCGTCTCAACTGCTCGCTCGCTGACACTGCGCCGAGCGTCTCAGGCTTCCAGTGCCTGCCCGCTTCTGTCAGGTAGCGTAAAGATCAGGCCCGCGGCAAGCAGGAAGAACGCTGACGTCGTGGCCAGCGCCAGGCCGATACCAATGCCTGGCAGGGCGGCGACTGCGCCGATCGTGTACGGAGCGAGCGCGCCAGCCATCCGTCCGACGTTGTAGCTCGTTCCCTGTCCCGTTCCTCGCACGGCAGTGGGGAACAACTCAGCGACAAAGCTCCCGAACATGCTGAAGTACCCGTGGCCGAAGTATCCGAGCACCGGGCCAAGAAGCATGAGCACTAGTGGACTCCTTGCCATCTGGCCGTAGATGGGCACGAGGATCGCCGCGATCAACATGAAGGCGATAAACGTTCGTCGTCGGCCGACGCGATCGGCGATGAAGCCGAACGTCAGGTATCCGAAGTACGCACCAATTTGCACCGGAATGATCCAGCCGAGTGAGCCGACGACGCCCATGCCCGCGCCGCCTTGTTCGACAGGCCGTGCGAGAAAGGCGGGTAGCCAGAAAAAGATGCCCCAGTAGGCGAACTGGACCGCCGAGCCCAGCAGGATGATCAGGAACGTGCGCGCGCGGAGGCCTGGTCCAAAGATCACGGCGAACGGATTCTTGACCCTGGCCGCGGGCGCGCCGCGCGACACCCACGTGTCAGGTTCACGCACGTGGCGACGGATCCACAGCGTAAAGAGCGCGGGCAGGACGCCAACCACGAAGAGGAGGCGCCAGGTCTCTGGTCCGGCACCGGGAGAGCCGAGGATGACGGCGGCCGTCAGCGCCGCGGCGATGTAGCCGATCGCCCACCCCGACTGCATGATGCTGATGGCCTTGTTGCGATGGGCTGCCGGCCAGGTCTCGCTGATGAGCACAGCGCCCGATGCCCACTCTCCGCCCATGCCGATGCCGAGGAGCGCCCGCCACAGCAGAAGCTGGATCAGCGTCTGAGATGTGGCCGCGCCGAGCGAGGCCAGCGAGAAGACCAGAATCGTCGCCATCAGCGCGCGTGTGCGACCGAGCCGATCGGAGATCACGCCGAACAGGATGCCGCCGACACCGGACATCACCAGGGTGACCGTGCCGAGCAGGCCAGCCATCGCGTCGCTGATGCTGAAATACGCTCGCAGCTCGCCGATGGCCATCGCGTACAGCATGAAGTCCATCGCGTCGAGCATCCAGCCGGCCTTCGCGGCAATCAGCACGCGCCACTGGTCCGGCGTGATGGTGCGGTACCACGGTACGGAGGTGGCGGGAAGTGGAGAAACGCGAGCTGGCGAAGGACGCATGAATGGCGCGGAGACTATCACAGTGCTATGCTCCTGATTTCGCACCTTCCACGTTCATGGCCGACACTGCCGTCGCGGCTGCAGACCGCGCGCTTCCTCACAATCTCGAAGCTGAGCGTTCGGTGCTTGGCGCCATCCTCGTCCACAACGACGCCTTCAATCAGGCTGTCCAGGTCATCGACGCGAACGACTTCTATCGCGACGCTCACCGGCGCATTTTCGACAAGATGGTGGCGCTCAACGAGCGGCACCAGGCGATTGACTTCGTCACGCTCAAAGAGGAACTGTCGCGCGGCGGAGATCTCGATGAAGTCGGTGGCCCGGCGTACGTCGCCTCGTTGGCAGACGGCGTGCCGAGAGCCACGAACGTCGAGTACTACGCACGGATTGTCAAAGAGAAGTCCACGCTGCGGAACCTGATCTACGCGGCGAACAAGATCCTGACGAACGCCTATGGGGCGGATCAGGAATCCGACCTGATTCTCGACGAAGCGGAAAGCGCCATCTTCTCCGTCGCTGACGATCGGCTCAAGGCCGGATTCGTGCCGATGCGCGATCTGGTCAAGGACAGCTTTCCCAAGATCGAGCAGCTGTTCGAGCAGAAGAAGCTCATTACCGGCGTGCCGTCCGGCTTTGTCGATCTCGATGCGATGACGAGAGGATTCCAGGGTGGCGACCTGGTGATCATCGCGGCGCGGCCGTCCATGGGCAAAACAAGCCTTGTGCTGAACATCGCCCAGCACGTGGCGCTGCAGCCCGACAGCACGGTGGGCGTCTTCAGTCTGGAAATGTCGAAGGAATCGCTGTTCCTGCGCTTGCTGACGTCGGAGGCGCAGATCGACAGCCATCGCCTGATGAGCGGAGCGATTGGACAGAAGGACTACTCGAAGATCTCGCACGCGCTCGAAACTTTGAGCGCGATGCACCTCTTCATCGACGACACGGCCAACCTCGGTGTGCTGGAAATGCGAGCGAAGTCGCGCCGTCTTCAAGCCGAGCGAAAAGGGCTGAGTCTGTTAGTGGTTGACTACATTCAGTTGATGAGCGGGCGGGGCAGGTTCGAGAATCGCACGCTCGAGCTGGGAGCGATTTCCCGATCGCTCAAAGGGCTCGCCAAGGAGCTCAATGTGCCCGTGCTCGTGTTGTCGCAGTTGAGCCGCGCTCCGGAAGCGCGATCAGATCACCGGCCACAGCTGTCGGACCTCCGCGAGTCCGGCGCCCTCGAGCAGGACGCCGATGTCGTCATGCTGATCTATCGGGAGGACGCGTACAACAGGGATCCCAATCATCCCGACGCGGGCACGGCCGAGCTGATTGTCGCGAAACAGCGTAACGGCCCGACCGGTGTCGTGCGGCTCGCGTTCCTTCGCGAGCAGACGAGATTCGCCAATCTCGCACAGGGCGCGTGATTCGCAGCACGATCGCTCGCGTGGACCTGGCCGCGCTGCAGTTCAACTTCCGCGCGATTCAGGAGTTTCTCGCACCCTCGCACTCTGGTCGCCCGTCGGTGATCGCTGTTGTGAAGGCCAACGCGTATGGCCACGGCGCCGAGCGAGTGGCACTGGCCCTGGAGCAGGCGGGCGCCACGATGCTCGCGTGTGCCGATATCGAGGAAGGGATCGTGCTTCGCCGCGCCGGGGTCCGCGTGCCCGTGCTGGTCTTCGGGGCGTTGAGCGTCAGCGATCTCGACGGCATCTTCGAGTACGCATTGACCCCGACGATCTCGACGCCGTCAGCTGCCCGTGCACTGCAGGTGGCCGCGGCCAGGCGTGGAATCGTGATCGGCTACCACCTCAAGCTCGATACCGGAATGAACAGGCTCGGGTTTCGGCACGACAACCTGGCGCGGACGCTGCCGGCAGTGCTGGGAAGTCTCAACCTGCGTCTTGAAGCGGTCTACACGCATTTTGCGACAGCGGATTCTCCGGGCCACAAACTGTTCACGGATCAACGTGAGCGCTTCGAGCGTGCGCTGCAGACGATTGGCGCGCTCGGTGCGCCGGCCGGCGTGACGAGACATGCCGCCAACAGTGCGGCGCTTCTTCGTGACTCACGCACGTGGTACGACGTGGTGCGTCCGGGTTTGCTCTTGTACGGAATCGTGCCTCCCCCCCTCGCCTCCACGATCCCGTTGAAGCCGGTGATGTCGCTGACCAGCCGCGTAGTTGCCGTGAAAGGACTGCGTCCCGGTGAGTCCGTTGGGTATGGCTGCCGGTTCAATACGAACGGTCCGGCCACGATCGCCGTGGTGCCTGCGGGCTACGCCGATGGTCTCGATTTGCGTCTCGGGCAGCATGGACACGTGCTCATCCGCGGCCGTCGGGTACCCATCGTCGGCGCGGTCTCGATGGACATGATTACCGTTGACGTCACCGAGCTCGGCGAGGTCGAGCCCGGGGACGAAGTGGTGCTGATTGGGGAGCAGGGCTCCGAGGCGTGGCAGCGAATCGACGCGCGTGAAATGGCCGCGGCGATTGGGACGATCCCTTACGAAATCGTGTGTCGTATCGGCACCAGAATCGAGAGACAGTACAGCGCATGAAGCCCAAGGTTGTCTTCGTCTGCCAGGAGTGCGGAGCTCAGGCGCCGAAGTGGGTTGGCCGCTGCAATGAGTGCGGCGCGTGGAACTCGCTTGTCGAGGAACGTGCCGCTGAGCCCTCCGTTGCCGCCGCTGCGGTCAATCGCTATGCGCGGCTTGGAGCCGGAGGGGGCGCCAAGCTATACGCCGAGGTCGAGCTCACCGACGCGGCGCGTCTTTCAACCGGGATTGGCGAATTCGACAGAGTGCTCGGCGGGGGGATCGTGCCTGGATCGCTGGTGCTGCTTGGTGGCGAACCTGGCATTGGCAAGTCCACGCTGCTTCTGCAGGCCGCCGCTCACTTCGCGCGTTCGTTTGGTCCCGTCTTGTATGCGTCCGGCGAGGAGTCCGAGCATCAGATCAAGAGTCGAGGTGATCGCCTGGGCATCGGAGAGGCCCCGCTGTATCTGCTGTCGGAAACCTGCATCGAACGCATCCTGGAAGAGATTGCGCGTGTGAAGCCGTCGCTCGTCGTGATCGACTCGGTCCAGACGGTCTTTTCCATGAAGTTCCAGTCTGCTCCCGGGAGCATCGGCCAGGTGCGCGAGGCTGCTACGCAGTTCCTGTTTGCATCCAAGGGTCAGAATATTCCGACCATCCTTGTCGGGCACGTCACGAAGGATGGCGCGCTGGCCGGTCCCAAAGTGCTCGAGCACGTCGTGGACACGGTGTTGTATTTCGAAGGCGAACGCCATCACGCGCACCGCGTCGTTCGAGCGGTGAAGAATCGTTACGGGGCTGTCAGCGAACTCGGGGTCTTCGAGATGACGGGTGAAGGGCTGCGGCCCATACCCAACCCGTCAAAGCTGTTCCTCTCCGAACGTGCTGCCGGCACACCAGGATCCGCCGTCCTGTGCTGTGTCGAAGGATCGCGCCCGATGCTCGTCGAAGTCCAGGCGCTCGTCAGCACGAGTACCTACGGGAATGCGAGGCGCATGTCTATCGGCATTGATCAGAATCGTGTGTCACTGTTGCTCGCCGTGCTCGAAAAGCGCGCGGGTCTCAGTCTCGCGGGTGACGACGTGTATGTGAATATTGCGGGGGGTATGAGCATCGACGAACCCGCGGCTGACCTGAGCGTGGTGGCGGCCATTGCCTCGAGCGTTCGTAACCGTAGTCTTTCCCCATCGACGGCGATCTTTGGCGAGGTCGGACTCAGCGGAGAGATTAGAGGCACACCGCAGGCGGCCTTGCGCGTTCGTGAGGCGGCGCAGATGGGCTTCACACGCGTCATCATGCCCGCCGCGAACGCGGACGGTTTACAGATAGCCGGTTGCGATCTGGTGGGTGTGCGAACGGTCGGCGAAGCACTCGACCAGGTCATCGCCTGAGGCGTCCGACCATTCCTCCCTTTCACTGGTGGCGCACGGTCTTCTATCTGATCCCCGCGATCAGTGTGTACACCATCGTTCTTGGAACGCTGTCGATCGGGTCGAGCCTGTTCGAAAGGCGGGGATACTTCGCGCATTGGTGCGCGAGAACCTGGTCGAGATTGATTCTGCTCACGACCGGCGTTCACGTGGAAATACGTGGACTCGACCGGCTGGTCCCGGGTCGAACCTATGTGTTCGTGGCCAATCACCAGAGCATTTACGACATTCCCATCCTCTTCTGGTCGCTCCCGTATCAACTCCGCATCATTGCCAAGGAGTCGTTGGGGCAGTTTCCATTTCTCGGATGGCACCTTCGGCGCACTGGTCACATGCTCGTGGATCGCCGGAGACCCGATCGGGAAGCCATTTTCGAATGGGCGTCGCGTCTCACGTCGCAGGGGCTGTCGCTGATCGTATTTCCCGAGGGCACGCGCAGCGGCGATGGCCGGGTCGGGCGATTCAAGCGAGGAAGCTTCTACCTCGCGCTCGACGGGGGACTACCGGTTGTCCCGATTTCAGTGATTGGCAGCCGGCACGTGATGCTCAAAGGACGGCTGGCAACCTACCCGGGTCGGGTCCAGCTGGTGGTGCACGATCCGATCGACACAACGGCGCTGGCGGGCAGCGATCCCAAAATCTTTGCCGAGCGCATCAAACAGATCATCGCGCCCGATGCCGAGTCGGATGTGGCGGCGAAGTGACGTTCAGCCTTGCGCCTGATCTCGAGTCGATCGTCCGTCCTGGCGTTGTGTGGCTGGACGGCGCCGTTGTCGTGGAGTCGGATCCCCGGCTCGATGGGCCGCTTGCCGAAGCCGAACGCGCCGTGCGTTCCAATCCTCCAGATGAGATCGCAGCTGTTCGAACCATGTACAAGCGTGTCGGCATCGATCCCACGAAGCGGCGGCCATCGTCTGAAGCGCTCTTGCGTCGGGTTCGGAAAGGCGAGGCGTTGCCGCGGATCAATTCGATGGTCGATGTCTGCAACTGGTGCTCCCTGGAGTTTCAACTGCCCTACGGTCTCTATGACGCGGCCCACATCGAAGGTGACGTCGTGTTGAGACTTGGCCTGGCAGGCGAGTCGTATCCCGGCATTCGGAAAGACGACGTGAATGTCGAGGGACGGATCACGCTTGCGGACGGTCAAGGACCATTCGGCAACCCGACATCGGACTCTGCGCGAACCATGGTGACGACTGCGACGACCAGCGCGCTGGTCGTGGTGTTTGCACCCAGCGAGGTGGCGCCCACGCACCTCGAGCGCGTGCTCGATGCGACCGTGAGTCGCATGCACGAGTTCACGAATGCAATACGGCGCGGGTAAGATGGCAGCGCCGTGCACGTAAGCGCCATCATTGCGGCAGGAGGCCGAGGCGTGCGTCTGGGAGGCGCGCGGCCCAAGCAGTTTCTGTCTCTTGGCGACCGGACCATTCTTCAACGCAGCGTCGATGCTGTGCTGTCGAGCGGGCGCGTCGCAGAGCTCGTGGTGGCGCTTCCAGCCGAACTCATGGCGAGCGTGCCGGAATACCTCCGACGTGGAGCGAAGCCCATTACCGTCGTTGAGGGCGGAGCGCGTCGGCAGGACTCGGTCGCCAACGCGTTTCATTCGGTCGCGTCGCGATCGGACGTTGTCGTCATCCATGACGCCGCGCGACCGTTCGTGACGGCAGCCCTCATCGACCGTACCGTCGATGCGGCGATCGAGCATGGCGCGGCGATCGCCGCCCTTGGCGCCACGGATACCGTCAAGCGCGCCGGCGCTGATGCCACAATTCAGCAGACGCTGCCTCGGGCGGAGATTTTTTTCGCACAGACGCCCCAGGCATTTCGCACGGCTATCCTGCGAGACGCGCTCGCGAAAAGCGGCATGACCGCGGACGCGACGGACGAGGCTGCGTTAGCGGAACGAGCCGGGCATTCGGTTCGCCTGGTTGAAGGCGATCCGCGAAACGTGAAGATCACAACTGCAGACGACCTGATCATGGCGGAACGAATGGTTGAAGCGGCAGAGC
Organism: Acidobacteriota bacterium; assembly: GCA_013140775.1. Lineage (GTDB taxonomy): Bacteria > Acidobacteriota > Vicinamibacteria > Vicinamibacterales > UBA2999 > JABFSA01. The sequence goes on from JABFSA010000113.1 coordinate 22,702, forward strand.
GTCATTCGACACGGCTCCGCATCGGCAATGGTTACGACCTGCATCGTCTGGTCGCTGGGAGACCGCTCGTGCTCGGGGGTGTGACCATCCCCTTTGAAAAGGGACTGGATGGGCATTCGGATGCCGATGCTGTCTGCCACGCGGTGACGGATGCCATCCTGGGTGCGGCTGGCGCAGGTGACATTGGCCGCCATTTTCCGGATACAGATGCGGCCTGGAAGGGCGCTGACAGCATGGCACTGCTGAGCCGGGCGGCAGCGATCGTTGCGGAAGCTGGTTTCGCGGTCGTGAACGTGGACGTCGTCGTGATCGCTCAGCGACCGAAGCTCTTGCCCTACATCAATGCAATGAGAGCGAACCTTGGCAAGGCTCTCGGGATCCCTGTCAGCGATGTCAGCGTCAAAGGCAAGACGAACGAGGGAGTGGACTCGATGGGAGCGGGCGATTCAATTGCCACGCACGCGGTCGCTTTGGTGTCACGGATGTAGTTCGAAATTCAAACCGTGACGGTCGAAGTCCGTAGTTCTTTTGAATTTTGCCTTTTGAATTTTGCCTTACGATAGTCCCGTGAGAGTTCGATTCGCTCCCAGCCCAACAGGTCAGCTGCACGTCGGCAACGCGCGTACCGCGCTTTTCAACTGGTTGCTCGCTCGCGGATCCGGGGGCACGTTTGTGCTCCGGATCGAGGACACCGACGTCGCGCGTTCCACCCGTGAATCCGAGGCCGCCATCATCGAGGATCTCGAGTGGCTTGGTTTGACGTGGGACGAAGGCGTGGAGCGCGGTGGCGATCGCGGGCCCTACCGGCAGTCAGAACGCCTCCATATCTATCGGGCTCATGCGGTTGAGCTTCTGTCTCGTGGTCTGGCGTATCGCTGTTTCTGTCCGCCAGAGCAGTTGGAGATGGATCGCTATCACGCCCTGAAGGACCGTCGGCCACCGAAGTACATCGGGCGATGCCGTGAGATCTCTCCCGAGGATGCGCGACGTCGTGCCGAGAGTGGCGAACCGGCCGCGATCCGTTTTCGAATTCCGGACAATCGTGACGTGACGTTCAACGATCTGGTCCGTGGGGAAGTCACATTCAATACCGATGTGCTCGGCGACCCTGTCATCGTGCGTTCTGAGGGCGTGCCTGCGTACAACTACGCCGTCGTGATCGATGATGCGCTGATGGAGATCACGCACGTCGTGCGTGGAGAGGATCACATCTCGAACACTCCGAGGCAGATCCTGTTGTATGAAGCCTTCGGGTGGAAGCCGCCAACCTTCGCGCACGTCTCGATGGTGCTGGGCCCCGACCACAGCCTGTTGTCGAAACGGCACGGTGCGACGTCGGTGGCGGAGTTCCGGGCCCGGGGGTACCTCCCTGAAGCGTTGACGAACTATCTTGCGTTGATTGGGTGGTCGCCTGGAGAGGGGCAGGAGATCGTCCCGATAGATGAACTTGCGCGACGATTCCGGCTCGAGGACGTCGGGCACAGCGCTGGGGTCTTCGACGTCGAGAAGCTGGGGTGGGTCAATCGCCACTATGTGAAGCACGCGACCCCTGACCGGCTGCTTGAACTGGCGCTTCCCCACTTGCGTCGTGCAGGGTACGCCGAGGCGCCCACGCCGGAGGCCGTCAGCTATCTGGCGACCGTGATTCCACTCGTGACCGCATCAGTGGACCGGCTCGATCAGATCCCGGCGCGACTTGGTTTCCTGTTTGACTACTCGGCAGAGCGGGCGCTGTCCGACTCTGCCGTTCGGGCGGAGGCGCAAGCATCACGGCCCGTGATCTCGGCGTTGGCCGAGGTGCTCGCCTCGGGTGAGCCACTGCACGACCGGGATGCGTTTCGTACCGCTGTCGCGCGTGTGCGAGAGCGCACGGGGGCAAAAGGCAAAACGTTGTTGCACCCAATCCGTCTGGCGTTGATGGGAGAGCCCGAGGGCCTGGAATTGGATCTGGCTGTGCCGGCAATCACCCGGGGTGCGGCGCTGGGGGCAGCAGGGATACGGCCGATTTCCAGCCCCGCCGAACGTGCAGCGGCACTCGATCGCGTTCTGGGCGCGCTGGCATCCGACGAGGCCGTGCCCTCGCCTGAATGATCGTCTACGGCATCAACCCGGTTCTCGAGGCGCTTCGCGCGGGCCGTGTGAAGGAACTGCGAGTGGGCGAACGCGGGGATGCCCGGGTGCAGCAACTCCTGACTTTGGCGCGCGAGCGTGGAGTTCCTGCGCTTCGAGTTCCGGCAGAGTCGCTCGATCGCGATGCGCGTCGTGGTGTTCACCAGGGCGTCGTTGCGGACGTCGAGGACTCGACGAACCACAGCATCGCAGAGCTCATCGAAGGCGCTGTGGGCACTCCGCTCATCCTCGTGCTGGACGGCATCGAGGACCCACACAACCTCGGAGCAATTCTTCGGACCGCTGACGCGGCGGGCGTGCACGGCGTGATCAGGCAGAGCCGGCGATCGGCTTCTCTCGATGGGGCCGCGGCGAAGGCGTCCGCGGGTGCGGTCGCGCATGTTCGCATTGCCGAGGTGGTAAATATTGCCAGAGCCATCGAGGAATTAAAGGAGGCGGGGGTCTGGACGGTCGGGCTTGCCTCCGAGGCAACGATGTCGCATACGGAGGTGGACTTCACGGTCCCGACGGCGCTTGTCGTCGGGGCAGAGGGAGCAGGTCTGAGGCGCCTGGTTAAGGAAAAATGCGATTACCTGGCCTCAATACCGATGCGGGGGCATGTTGAAAGCCTCAACGTGTCCGTTGCAACGGGGGTTGTCCTCTTTGAGGTGCTGCGCCAGCGGGAGGTCGGGGGAACGTCCAAGGCCTGATGGTCTTGTTCGACTGGCACGGGACGTGCTACTATCTGCCCTTTGTCTGGCTGGCGTAGCTCAGTCCGGTAGAGCAGCTGATTTGTAATCAGCCGGTCGGGGGTTCAAATCCCTCCGCCAGCTCCATCGGCTCGTCTCGCCGCGCATTCAGGAAAGCACCGAATAGCACGGATTCCACACGAAACATGACACGATTAAAGGCCGCCTGCACTCGCGCGCGGTGCGACTTTGGAACCGAGACATTCGGGGCAGATAAGAATTTCGGGGAGGTGGCGGAGCGGTCAATCGCAGCAGACTGTAAATCTGCCGCCCTAGCGGCTACGGAGGTTCGAACCCTCCCCTCCCCACCAACTTTCCACCGTGTTCCGGTGCGAAGTTGGGCGCGACGCGAAGGTTGGTAGGCGCTGTTTTCTGGGGGCAAGTCGCGCTGCGCGCGAGCGCGCGAGCGCGTAGGCGGGAGTAACTCAGTGGTAGAGTCACAGCCTTCCAAGCTGTTGGTCGCGGGTTCGATCCCCGTCTCCCGCTCCAGCTTTTCTGCCGCAGATTCTGCCGGCGGGTGTGGGCTGGCAGGACACGATTGCAAGGGCCGCTGGTCGGCCGTAGCGGGGTGCGAAGGCCGATGTAGCTCAGTTGGCAGAGCACGTCCTTGGTAAGGACGAGGTCACCGGTTCGATCCCGGTCATCGGCTCCAGCCTTCGCCGCGCGAACATGAGGGAGCGCGGCTACGGCTAGGCGAGCCAGGCGAAGGATGTCTCGCCGAAGCGCCGAAGGCGCGGAGGCGGACCGGATAGTAGAACGAGGCAGTTACTTCTTAGTCGAGAGAGCACACGGAATATGGCGAAAGAAAAATTTGATCGGTCGAAGCCGCACGTGAATGTGGGGACGATCGGGCACATCGACCACGGGAAGACGACGTTGACGGCGGCGTTGACGAAGGTGGCGTCGGACAAGGGGTGGGCGA
>JABFSA010000165.1 GCA_013140775.1 Acidobacteriota bacterium
GTCATCGTCCACACTGGCGACTTCAAGATCGACCAGACACCGATCGACGGCGAACATTTCAACCTGCATCGATTCGCGGAGCTCGGTCGTCAGGGGGTCCTCGCGCTGTTCTCCGACAGCACCAACATCGATCGAAAAGGCTTCACGGGACCTGAGGTCGAGGTCATCGACGCGTTCGAGGAATTGTTCACCAGCACCGACGGCAAGCTGCTCGTCGCGCTCTTCTCCTCGAGCATCTTTCGCATGCAGTTGCTCGTGGACCTCGCGGCGCAGTTCGATCGCAAGGTGGCCTTCGTCGGCAGGAGCATCGTCAAGAACGCCGAAATCGCCCAGCGACTCGGCTTTCTGCGGGTGCCATCAGGCATGCAGATTCGGGACTCGGATGTCCCGAACTTCCCGTCGCAAGAAGTGTTGTGCCTCACGACCGGCTCCCAGGGCGAACCCCAGGCAGCGCTCTCACGGATTGCGATTGACGACCACCGTTTTGTCCGTCTCTCAGAGGATGACGTCGTCGTGCTCTCGGCTCGCGCGATCCCGGGAAACGAGAAAGCCATCTCACGCACGATGAGCCACATCGCCCGGCGTGGGGCGGACACTGTCACCGACTCGATGAAGCACGTGCATGTGTCCGGTCACGGCAGCGCTGAAGAGCTCAAACTGGTGCTCTCGCTGATCCGTCCGCGCTACTTCGTGCCGGTCCACGGCGAGTACCGGCAACTGTCCCAGCATGCGAACGCCGCGCGACGCGTGATGGCCGGACAGGAGCCGAAACTGCAGGTTCTGCTCGCGCAGGATGGCGACATCATTCAGTTTGACGCTCGCGGCGCTCGCATTGCTGACAAGGCGCCCACGGGGCGCGTGCTCATCGACGTCACGCGAATCGGCGAAGTGGGCGACGAGGTTCTGCGAGATCGTCGTCATCTGGCCGCCGACGGCATCGTGATCGCCGTGGTGGCCATCGGCAGGCAGAATGGCCGACTCATCGGCGAGCCGGAACTCGTCGCTCGAGGGTTCGTGTTCGGCGAGGAAGCCGAAGCGTCGATGTTCAAGGACGCGGCGGGTGTCATCTCGGAGTGCATCGAATCCTCTCCGCTCGAGGAACGCACCGACCAGGGGTTGATGACGGAGAAGCTCCGCGTGGAGCTGCGGCGGTACTTCAAGAAGCGCACAGGCCGGAGACCATTGGTCCTTCCGGTACTGATGGAGATTTGATGGCGAAGCCTACTTTGGCACGGCGCATCAGCGAGTTCGTCGGGGTCGCGTTGTTCGCAGTGGCCCTGATCTGGTTGATTGCACTGGTCACGCACGAGCCAGGCGACCCTGCCTGGTTCTTCACGACCGACACCGGGCAGCCGCCCGCGAACTTCGTCGGCAGGGTGGGCGCGTTTCTCTCGGAGCTGTCGTTCCAGCTGTTCGGCTATGGCTCATACCTGCTGCCGGTCCTGCTGGCCGTCGCCGGATGGCACTATTTCTGGTGCCTGATACCGGACGCCGCCTACACCAAAGGCTTCGGCGTCGCGATGTTCTTTGCGTGCGCCAGTGCATTCCTGAGCCTGCTCTTCGGCAGCACGGACATTGACGGAAAGACTTTTCACACAGGCGGCCTGATCGGAAACTCGCTCGGCAACCTGATGTCGGACTACCTGAACCGCACAGGGTCGATCATCGTCCTGCTCACGGCGATGGCGCTCTCGGTGATCGTGTCCACGCACTTTTCTTTCGGCCGTCTGTTCGAAACGGCGAGCCGGGAGTCTCGTGATCTCTCCGCTCGCGGCGTTGGCTGGCTGCGGCGCTGGAACGAACAACGGCGCAAGGATCGTGAGCGACGGGAAGTGATTGCCAAGCACACGAAGAAGGGTGTCGTGCCGACGCCAGCGGTCGCCGTGGCCCCGAATAAGACTGCGGGACCGCCGGCGCCACCAGCACCCGCGGTTGCCAGCAGAAAGCCGGTGACCATCGCCCCACCCTTGCCGCTGCCGGAGCCATCTCCGGCGACTGCTCAACGCCGGAGCGGTGGATACACATTACCGCCCGCATCGTTGCTCGATGCGGCCAAGGCGGAACGAAAGATCGACGAGCGCGAGCTGATGGATTCAGCGCGTCAGCTCGAGGAGAAGTGCCGCGAGTTCGCCGTCGAAGGGCAAGTCGCGCAGATTCATCCGGGACCCGTCGTCACCACGTTCGAGTTCAAGCCGGAAGCCGGTGTGAAATACAGCAAGATCACCGGCCTCGCTGATGACCTCTGCCTGGCAATGCAGGCTGAGTCGGTGCTGATCGACAGGATTCCCGGCAAGTCCACGGTCGGCATCCAGATTCCCAACCCGAATCGTGAAGCGATTTCTCTTCGCGAGCTTCTCGAGTCGGATGGCTATCAGCGTTCAGCGTCGAAGCTGACCCTCGTCCTCGGTAAGACGATCCATGGCGAACCGTATCTCACCGACCTCGCCGCAATGCCTCACCTGCTGATCGCCGGCTCCACGGGAACCGGAAAGTCGGTCGGCGTGAACGCGATGCTGACGAGCATCCTCTTCCGCGCCACACCCGATGACGTGCGGATGATCCTGATCGATCCCAAGCGTCTGGAACTCGGCATGTATGAGGAAATCCCTCACCTGCTGACACCGGTCGTCGTCGACCCCAAGAAGGCCGCCAATGCGCTCCGCTGGGCGGTGCACGAAATGGAAGAGCGCTACAAGACGCTCGCCGCCGAGGGCGTCCGGAACATTGAGCAATACAACCGGAACATTCGTCTTGTGCTCGAGGAAGGCGGCAGTGCGTCGAAAGACGCCGATGCACCGCGACCATTGCCGTTCATCGTTGTGGTCATCGACGAGCTCGCCGACCTGATGATGGTGGCGAGCAATGAAGTGGAAGAGTCGATTGCCCGGCTCGCGCAGATGGCCCGTGCCGTTGGCATCCACCTGATTCTCGCGACACAGAGACCGTCCGTGGACGTCGTCACTGGTCTCATCAAAGCCAACATGCCCTCGAGAATCTCGTTCCGGCTGTCGTCCAAGACCGACTCGCGGACGATTCTCGATGCCAACGGAGCCGAGCAACTGCTGGGACGCGGTGACATGCTTTTTCTGCCGCCCGCATCCTCGCGCTGCATCCGTCTGCATGGTCCGTACATCTCCGAACAGGAAAGCGCACGGCTCGCAAGCTTCCTTCGGAAGCAGGGCAAGCCTGTGTTCAACGACGCCATCACCGCGGAAGATGAGAAACCGGAGGCCGGGAGCGTCGACATGCAGCGTGATGATCTGTATGACGAGGCATCCCGCATCATCGTCAGCAGCGGCCAGGCCTCGATTTCGTTCCTGCAGCGCCGGCTGAGAATCGGCTTCAGCCGTGCCGCGCGACTGGTGGACATGATGGAAGCCGAAGGCCTTGTGTCTCCGGGTGTAGGTGGCAAGCCGCGCGAAGTCCTCGTCGATCGAGGCTACTTCGAGGAAGTGGATGCGCAGCTCCGCTAAACACCTGCTCATGGCCCTCGCCGTTGCTGCAGGCGCGTTCAGCGTGGCAGTGGCGGCGCAGAGCGCCGAAACTCTGTATTCCGACCGGAAGGCGCAGGAGGTAGAACTGCGCGCGGAGCTCACACGCCTGTCTCCCGCTCCAGATGAGACGTCAGAAGCGTCTCTCGATCTTCTGCGTCGGGTCCGCGCTTCGATCAGCGGCTACGAGGATGTGGCGCGCCGGTACCCGCGCAGCGGCTATAGCGACAATGCGCTGTGGCAGGCAGCCCTGCTGTCGTCGGATCTCTTCTGGCAATTCGGCGAGGCGCGGGATCGCGCGAACGCCATTCGGCTTTTTGCACGACTGAAGGCCGAGTTTCCCACAAGCTCTCTCCTCGTTCGGATCCCGCAACACACCAGCCGGCTGCAAGCCGCCGCACCAACGCCTGCCCGACCGCCTGCTGCATTACCGGCTCCACCTCCGACACGCGTGGCAACACTCCCGCCACCGACGCCGGCTCGCACGGGCGTTCCTGCCACGACTCTGAAAGTTATCCGGCGGGAAGTACTCCCGGATGCGTTGAGGGTCACACTGGAACTCGAGCGGGAGACGGCCTTCTCGGAGGAGCGACTCGATGGGGCGACTCGCCTCTCGATCGATCTTCGAGACACGCAGGCCACGGATGCCCTCAGAGGCGCCACGATTACGTTCCCCGACGACATCGTCCGGCAGGCTCGAGTGGAACGGGAAGTCTCGAATCGAACGCGCGTGACCTTCGACCTGCAGGGAGCCGCACGACACAGCGTCTACACGCTCTACAACCCGTATCGAATCGTGATCGACTTCGAGCGGACAGCTGGGCCTGCCAGGACACCGGTCCGCGTTGCTGCGGCTCCCCTGCCCTCCAGGACTGCGCCGACAGCCAAGGTGCCAATCGCTGCGCCCTCGGCTTCGCGCAGCGGCGCTGTGCCGACGACGCCGGCGCCACCTGCGACGGCCGCCAGAAACGGCGCGGGGGGCTTCTCCCTGTCGCGTCAGCTTGGTCTTGGAGTTTCCAGAGTCGTCATCGATCCGGGTCACGGCGGACGCGACCCTGGGGCTCAGATTCAGGATCTGGACGAAGCGGAAGTCGTGCTCGACATCGCGCTGGAGCTCGAGCGCCTGCTTGCACGGGACCCTGATGTGGAAGTCGTGCTCACACGGCGCAACGACACATACGTCGCGCTCGAGGAACGCACCGCAATCGCCAACAAGTCAGGCGCCGACCTCTTCCTCTCTATTCACGTGAACGCCAGCGCCAATCAGACCGCGCGAGGGTTCGAAACGTACTTCCTCAACTTTGCGTCGAACCCGGAAGCTGAGGCCGTCGCTGCACGCGAAAACGCCGGATCGGCGAAGACGATGTCCAACCTGCCGGAGATCGTGAAGGCGATCGCGCTCAACAACAAGATCGATGAGTCGCGTGACTTCGCCACGATGGTGCAGCGGTCGCTGCAGGAGCGTCTCAAGAAGGCCGACCCCGCGGCTCGAAACCTCGGCGTCAAGCAGGCGCCATTCATGGTGCTCATTGGCGCGACGATGCCCAGCGTGCTTGTGGAGGTCTCGTTTCTGACGAACCGCAGCGAAGCCACGCTTCTGCGCTCGGACAGTCACCGGAGGCAGATCGCGGAGGCGCTGCTGACAGGCATCATGAAGTACCAGCGCTCGCTCAAGCGCACACCTGAGCTGCAATCGGCCTTTTGAGCACGGCTCGGCTGACCACCTCCGCCAAGGCTACGGCGGTCCGCCGAAGCGGTACGCGACGGCGGAAGCCGAGCACTACGTTCGCTACAGATCCAACCCGAACGAGAGCCACGCGGTATTGGCAGTCGTAGTGCTCGGCTTCAGCCGAGCCACGTCTACAGCTGCAGACGAACGTGGTCGCTTTCGGTTGAAAGGTCTGCTTTCTTATCGCGCGCGCGGCGCACGACGATGGTGACGCCGCCGACGATCAGTCCACCCACCAATGCGAAGAGGAGCAGCACCCCAGCCATCGAGAACATGCCGAGCACCACATCGAGGCTGATGTCGCGCGTGGCTTGAGGCTGTTCGAGAACTTCAACGATGATCGGGGCTTGCTGAATCAACATCGGCTGTGGCCGTTATACCTTGGCCCAGCCTTCCGTATCCAGCGCAAGCTCAGCGAGCGTCCGTACAGCGACTCCCGTGGCGCCCTTCACCTGGTAGGGCTTGGCGTCTTCGACCCAGGCCGTTCCCGCAATATCCATGTGCACCCACGGCAGGTCTCCGGCGAATTCCTGCACGAAGAGTGCACCCGTGATGGCGCCGCCGGCTCGGCCTCCGGTGTTGGCGAAGTCGGCGATCTCGCTCTTGAAGAGCTCCTTGTAGTCGTCGAACAGCGGCATCGCCCACGAGCGGTCGCCCGCACGCTCGCTCGCACGAAGCACGCGATCGCGCCATGCATCGGGACGTCCGAAGAGACCCGTCGCCGACTTCCCGAGCGCCACGACGCACGCACCGGTCAACGTGGCGACGTCCACGAGATGTGTGACCCCAAGCGTTCGGGCGTACCAGAGTGCGTCGCCCAGCACGAGCCGGCCTTCGGCATCCGTGTTCAGGACCTCGACAGTTTTCCCCTCCGCGCTGGTCAGCACGTCACCAGGCTTGAAGGCACGACCGCCGGGCATGTTCTCGGTGAGCGGAATCACTCCAACGCAGCGAACGCTCCCGCCGAGGCGCGCTACGGCCGCCATGGCGCACAGCACCGCCGCGCCGCCTGACATGTCATCTTTCATGCGGTCCATCAGGTCGGCCGGCTTGAGCGAGATTCCACCGGTGTCGAACGTGATGCCTTTGCCGATGAGACCCAGAACAGGACCGGGGGTGGCGTTCCCGGGCTCGTAGCGAAGCACCACCACGCGAGGAGGCTCCTGACTTCCGCTGGCCACGCCGAGCAGCAGCCCCATCTTCAACTCGGCGATGCGAGACTCGTCCAGGATCTCAACGGTCAGGCCGGCATTCGTCGCGATCTCCTGCGCCCTGGCAGCAAACGCTTTGGGCGTCAGCACATTACTCGGTGCATTCGAGAGCCCGCGAGCAAGGTTTGTGCACTCACCAAGGACACGACCACGCTCGATGCCGGCGACGATCTCAGCGGCCTCCCCGATGACTCGCACCTGCGCGGATTCGATCCAGACCGTCGCCGGGTTCGTCGTCTTATAGGCAGTCCCGTCGAAGTTGGCCAGAACCACACCCTCGGCCATCACCTGGGCCGCGTCGCGCGCACTCAAGCCCGTATCCGGGCGTTGCACGACGGCCACCTTCTTCACGCGTCGTTGCCGTGCCGCCAGGCTGCCGGTGAGCGTCACGCGGCGTAACCGATCTCTCGAGAAGTCCTTCCGTGCTCCTGCCCCGACCAGTGCGACTCGTCCGGCTCGCCATCCCTGGGCGACCGTGATGAACACCTCGAACGCTTTACCTGTCAGTTCCCCGCGGGCACGCGCCGACGCAACGGCGCCGCCGGTTGCCGCATCGAGCGCTGCCTCGTCGGCGAGGTCGTCGTTTTCGAAGACGGGAAGAATCAGCAGGTCCGTCTCGATCAGATGAGATACAAGTGTGGTCGGCGTGATGGCGGGGGTCTCAGAAACCGTCTTCATGAATTCGAGCGTTTCTCCGTTGGCGGCGCCGCTTGTGGCGCCGCGGGACACGGGCTTAGAATCGATTGTAGTGAGGCCACCTAATGAATGACTCCCGCCGCGCCGCCAGCATAGTCGCCGCGGCGATCATCGTTCTCTTATCGGCCTCAGCACTGCACAGC
>JABFSA010000167.1 GCA_013140775.1 Acidobacteriota bacterium
CCCGGGAGTCGTGGGCGATCGGTCTCGCCAGGTACGAGCTCGCCCACTGCTACAGACAGGTGGGCGACTCGGGCATCGTTCGCGAACATCTGACGCAGGCCGCTGCCGCGCTTCATGCGGCTGGCGAGCGCCGACATCTGGCGCTCGTGCACTCACTCTCGGCTGTCCTGCTCGCGCAGTCCGGCCGATCTGAGGAAGCCGAGGCCGCGCTCGGCCAGTGCGAGCGTCTCGCCAAGATCATCCAGGCCGACGACCTCCTCGCCGGCGTCGCGCACAACCAGGCCAATGTCGCGCTGATGCGCAAGCATCTCGACCGGGCATTGATCCTCGCGGAGCGCAGCGTCTCCCTTCACGAAGCGCTGGGATCCGGTCACGGGCTTGCTGTCGCGCTGGCATCGCTCGGTCAGATTCTTGTCCAGCTTGGCGACCTCGAACGCGCCGAGCACATCCTGACGCGGACGCTCGAGGTCCGCAGCCCGGTGCAGTTCCAGGAGACCACTGGAGCCGTCTACGACTCGCTCGCCCAGATTCACATGATGCGCGGCTCATACGAGCGCGCAGGTGAGTATCTGCGGCTCGCCAGCGAAGGCTACGGTGCCTACGGCACACACTCGAGCCGGTGGTACGAGTGGTCCATTCTCGTGCTCGGCGTAAAGCTCGCCATCCGGCGAGGCGACCACGAAGCCGCCGTCCGGCAGGCGGAGGAACTCGTCGCCACGCCGGGCCTCCCTCCGGCCGAAGCCATCCAGGCCGAGATCGCCGCATGTGAGGCATTGATCGCCGCCAGCCGCGTCATGGATGCCGAACAGCGCCTGACGTCACTCGAGGGCCGACTCGATCCGCGCGCGGCACCGGCCGCGTGGGGCGAGTTCCTGCGCGTGCGCGGCACCGTTCACGAGCTTCTCAACCGCTCGGGTTCCGCGCACCACGACTTCGCGCAAAGCGTGAGCGTCTTTGAGCTGCTCGGCGAGCGTTACCAGGCGGCCGTCAGCAACCTCGCACTCGGCCGTCTCGCCGCGAAGGCTGGCAACCGGGCGTCAGCTGAGCGCTTTCTCGATCACGCCACGACGGTCTTCCAGTCGCTTGGTGCGAGACGCGACCTCGCCGAGACCCTCGAAACACGCGCGCAGCTGCGCCAGATCTCGGATGTCGCGCCCGTGATCCCGTCGAGCGACGCGGACGATGCCGTTGTGAGGAGATTGATTGAGGCCGCGGTCCTTCCTGGCCTGCTCGCGCGAGAAACCGCGACCGCGTTGCTCGAGACCATCGGCGCGAATGCCGCGGTGGTCTTCGTGGCGCCCACGAGCGGAAAGTTCAGGCTCGTGGCGTCGGCTGGGTGCACCTCCGACGAAGCGCGAACCATTGGGCAAGGCGTCTTGCAAGGTCATCGCAACTATCGCGATGGTCTCGTGCTCGCGGAGCCGCTTGGTACCGACTACGACGGTCCACGCACCTGCGCCGTTGTCGTGCCGCGTGGGATGACCGACGGTGACAGCCGCCGATTGCGCATGTTCGCGTCTATCGCGCGGCAGGGATTCGAGCTGTGCGGCCTGCGTGATCGTCCGCCGGCACCGCCGGAGCCCGCCACAGAGCGCCCACTCGATCCTCTGCTTCCCGGGTTCATCTGTGTCAGCGCCGCCATGAACCGTGTCGTCGAACAGATTCAACGCGTGCAGGGTCACGACCTGACCGTCCTCATCACCGGCGAGAGCGGCACCGGCAAGGATCTGGTGGCGCGCGCGATCCATGCCGGTTCGTCGCGATCGAGTGCCGTCTTCCTCCCCTACAACTGCACGACCACGACACGTGACATGGCGGACAGCCAGCTCTTTGGTCACAGGCGCGGCAGCTTCACGGGTGCGGTCGCCGATCAGGCTGGCGTCATTCGAACGGCCGGCGACGGTACGCTGTTCCTGGACGAGGTGGGCGATCTCCCGCTCGACGTGCAGCCGAAACTGCTGCGATTTCTCGAACAGGGTGAAGTGACGCCGGTTGGCGAGGCGCGCCCGCAGCGCGTGGATGTCCGCATCCTGGCGGCCACCAACGCCGACCTGGAACAACGTGTGACCGAGGGCCGGTTCCGTGAGGACTTGTACTACCGGCTGAGTGTCATTCGCATCCACATTCCACCATTGCGGGAGCGCCGCGAGGAGATCCCGCACATGAGCACGTACTTTCTCCGCGAAGCGTGCGAGCGGCTCAACAAGCCCGGCGTGCAGCTCGCGCCGATGACACTCGATCTGCTGACGCGTTACTGGTGGCCTGGGAACGTCCGGCAGCTGAAGAACGAGATCCAGCGCGCCGTGGCGCTGAGCAGCCCGGGAGGAACTGTTGAGCCAGACCAGCTCTCGGCGGACCTGTCCGCGCCACCGTCTTCACCTGGTCCGGCGAGGGCGGCTGGTCCTCTTGTGGGCTCGGTGCCGAGAAACCTGGCCGCGGCCATCGAGGAGGTCGAGCGCGCACTGATCGTGAACACCCTCGACAGGACCGCCAACAACATCTCAGAAAGCGCCCGGCTACTGGGCCTGACGCGGCGCGGGTTGTACCTGAAAATGCGTCGACTCAGCCTGGATGCTGCCGGCGCGGATGCAGAGCGGGACTAGCGATCCCGTGCCGTGGGACGTTGTCGTGACCGGAATCGCCATATTGGGAGTGATTCTCGGGGGATACGAGAGTTGGAAGCTCTGGATGTGGTTCACGCGTGACAGTCCCGGTGCCCGAGACAAGAACAAGCGCAAACCGCCAGACTGACGTTTCAATAGATATCTAGTCCGGATACAGAGTAACCATGTATACAGGCCACGTGGATACCAGGTATCCCACTGGCGTGTCTTGTATCGAAGCGAAAATACGCCTGTATGCCCATTCGTATCAATTACTTACAGAACAAACTGGCTGGGTGGTCAAAGTGTGAAAATCTGTGGTCCGTGCATTGAAGGGTATCCGGGCACAAACCCCCTCAATGGAGACCACAATGCTCGCACCCGCCGCCGCCACGACCTCAACCCTTCTAACCGGCCGTCCACGCGTTGGCAATCGCCGGAGGGTGCAGCTGAAGGGTCGCCTGACCTGGCGGGATGCCGGCGGCGTGCTCAGGTTCGCGTCGGTAATGACGCAGGACGTCAGCGACCTCGACGCGTTCGTGGAATGCCAGGCGCCCGCCTCGATTCCTCTGTATCGCCTGGTGCACTTCCAGTTGGAGCGCTCGGGTCAGGACTGGTCGCTGGCACCGGCCGCACTCCAGCACGGAAAGGTCCTCTCCGCTGTGTATCGCGTGGGCACCCGCCGCGCGTCCACCGGCACGCCTCAGGGCTACGCGCTCCGTCTGCTCGTCGATCCCAACACCGCCACTGCCACCCGTCGTCGTCCCATGTCGATGGCTGCGGCGAACTAGAAGCTCTCCGAGTCACGAGTCCCGAGTCCCGAACCCCGACTCCCAAGCCCGCCATATACTGGGGAGTCCCCATGGCCCCAACGGACTCCACTGCTGTGCTGGCGGCGGTCGCCCGCCTCGTAGCGGACGCTCCGAAGCTCAACGAACTGGTGCCGCACCTGGCTGCCGCGCTTCGGCAGGCCGTCCCCTTTGAACGTCTGCATTTGTTGCGCCTCGACCGTGCCGAGTCGGTCGTACTCTATGTCGTTCGCGCGGATGGCGAGGTCGAAGTCACGGGGCATCGGATTGCGGATTCCGGCTCGGGTGGCCAGACCCCGATCGACGCGGACGCACGGTCGCGTCTTGTATCCACCATCGGCCGTGGCTCGAGCGTGCACGGGGCCATCTGGCTCACGTCGAGCGACGAAAACGTCTTCACCGCGGCGCATCAGGACCTCGTGGAATGCGTGGCGGACCAGGTGTCCCTGGCCCTTCAACACGACATGCTCCGCAGCACCGAGATCCTGCGACGCGAACGGCTCGACACGCTCGACCGGCTGCTGCACACGATGGCCGAGGCCCTCGATATCCGCCACATCTTCACGGAAGTGTCAGATGTCGTGCGGGAAGGGCTGCCACACGACATTCTGGTTCTGACGTCGTGGGGTGAAGACAGCCGATCGTTTCGCGTATATGCGATGACCGGTGAGCAGGTGGACGATCCGAGCTTCTGGACGCCGACCATCCTCAGCGAAGACGACCGCGGCCTCCTCCACCGCGACCCATACATCGTTCGAGACGTGGAGGCCGAGATTCCGCCTGGCAGCATCCGCGGGCGGTTACTCAGACGCTTCGGCGTGCGCTCCGCGCTCAGGGTGCCAACGTCGCTCGGAACCGGCGTCTTCGGGTCGCTCTTCTTTCTCGCGCGCGAGACCGATCGTTTCAACGAAGCGGACATCGACTTCGCGCGTCACGTCTCGGATCTCCTTGCGCTCGCGCTGTCGCATCAGCGCCTGTCGGAAGCCGCACGACGCGATGCCGCAGCGCGCGAAACGGCAGCCCAGCTCGAGGCTCAGGTCGCCACCCTGACGCGCGAACTGGAGGCGCGCACCGGCCACCGCCGGGTCGTCGGGCACTCCGCTCAATGGCGCGACGTCCTCGCACACGCTGCCCGCGTGGCACACACCGAAACGACGGTGCTTCTCACCGGAGAGTCCGGGACCGGCAAGGAAGTCGTCGCGCGATTCATTCATCAGGGCTCACGCCGGAAACACGGGCCGTTCGTGGCGATCAACTGCGCTGCGCTGCCCGATCAGCTGCTGGAGTCGGAGCTCTTCGGGCACGAACGCGGTGCGTTCACAGGAGCGGTCAACGCCAAGCCTGGCCGGATCGAACAGGCAACAGGGGGCGTACTCTTCTTCGATGAAGTCGGAGAGATGGCGCCGACAGTACAAGCCAAGGTCCTGCGCGTGCTCGAAGAGCGCGAGTTCCAGCGTCTTGGTGGCACGAAGGCCATGCGAGCAGACATCCGCGTCGTGGCCGCAACCAATCGGGACCTGCACGCGGCAATGCGGCGCGGCGAATTCCGCGAAGATCTCTACTATCGTCTCGGTGTGTTCGAGATCGCGCTCCCGCCGCTTCGCCATCGCCCGGACGACATCATGGAACTCGCGAATGCGTTCCTCGAGGAGATCGGGGCGACGGTTGGCCGTCCAGCCACAGGGATCGACGACGATGCGAGGGCGCAGCTTCTGGCGTACGGATGGCCGGGCAATGTGCGCGAGCTGCGAAATGCGATCGAACGAGCCGTGATCCTTGCCGATGGCGGACACATCCGCAGCGAGCATCTGCCTGTCGCGCCTCGTCCCTTTCTTGGAGTGGCGCCGACCGGCGACGTCCCCGTGGCCTCCGCACCCATTCCGCCGGGTGGCGTGAATCTCGACGCCATCGAGCGCGCGCTCGTCGTCAAGGCACTCGAACAAGCGAGGCACAACAAGACACGCGCGGCGAAGCTCCTCGGTTTGACGCGCGCCCAGCTGTACTCACGGATCGAGAAGTACGGTCTCGCCGAGACGGAGATGTCATGACGTACGGTTCCAAACTCCTGACGCTTGGATGTGCGCTGCTCGTCGGGGCCGCCGTCATCTACGGCACGTTGCGCCTCACCTACGGCCAGCGTTCGGCGTACGTCCATGTTCGCTGGGCCGCTTCCGTCGATGACACCGGCAGGCAGATGCTCGAGCGCACCTATTCCCTCACGCAGGCTGAACATCGCGAAGGCCGCACGTGGAGCTACTTCCTCACTGATGTGTCACGCGGCAACATTGAGCGCCTGATCACCAATCCTGCCGTCGAAGACACACACAACCTGCACCGTACCGCTTTTCGCCCGTGGCGAACGGCTCCGCGCGGCGCGTACCCCGGATCGAAACCTGGCTGGATTGCGATCCTGCTGGAGTTTCTCGTTCGTGCATGCCTTGGACTCGGCGGCGTCTCCGTCGCAGTCGGCGCATTGCGGTTATGGCGTGGCCGGACTGCCACCTCCTAGAGCTGTAGAGTGAGGGCCGTCTCGGTGTCCGGTATTCGCAGGACGTTCTTCGTCGTCGTCGCAGCGGTGATGTTTGCCGTGCTTGCCGGAGCGACGTATCAGGGCGTCGCCACTGCGCTCGAACGACGCACGAATCCCCACCCCGGGCGACTGCTCGACGTGGGCGGTCATCAGTTGCACCTCTCTTGCGTGGGTGAGGGCCAGCCGACCGTCGTCCTGCAGGCGCCTGCTGTCGTGATGTCCGCCGCGTGGGGATGGGTGCAGCGGGACCTCACGCCTGTCACTCGCGTCTGTAGCTACGATCGATCCGGGCTGGGATGGAGTGAGGCAGGCGACAGCGGCTACGATCCGTCCCGCGCCGTCGATGAACTGCGTGTCCTGCTCGACCGGTCAGGCGAAAAGCGACCGTTCGTCATGGTGGGACACGAACTGGGCGCCTCTCTCGCCGTTGCGTACGCATCTCGCTATCGTGCGGATGTCGCGGCGCTCGTTCTCATCGACCGTCCTGCCCAGGGCGGCAGTTTCGATCGGGCTGCCGATGTGCGTTTGTCGGAGAGCTGGCCGTGGTTGGCGCGAACCGGCCTGCTGCGCGCGTCGCGCCTGCTTTCGCGTCGCGTTGAAGGTCTTCCGGAGAGTTCAGCCGCTGCGCTGAGCGCCTTCCTGAACAGGCCCGATCACCTGACGCGCGCGGCGGATGAACTGTCGAAATGGGACGAGACGGTGACACTCGGCGCATCACCGCTCGACGCAAGCCTGAGAGTTGAACAGTTACAGGTGGGAGGTTCGGCGGGAGCCGCGCCCCTCAACGAGGCGGCCGAAGCGAAGAAAGTGGCCGCGGCGATCGCGAACGTCGTGACCACCGTTCGCCGCGGCCCTCGGAACCCTACTTCGCGGGAACCCTGATCGTCAGCGGCTTGCTGAGCGTCGTCGTCACGTTCGCGCCAGGACCGAGACGAACCTCTTCGCCACGCGTCGCGAGCACGACGCCCGTGCCGCCGGCCGCACCAATCGCCGCGCCTTTTGCGGCCCCGCTGCCGCCTCCGAGCAATGCGCCGACTGCCGCGCCCGCCGCCGCACCCACCCCGATCTTGGTGGCATCTTCGCTCTTGGTCGCTTCCGCTTCGTGGACGAGCGGCGCGGTGACGATCTCGTGCCGTTCGCCCGCCACCGTCAACGAATCGAAGCGATACGCGATCCGCGCGACACCTTTCACACGTCCCGAGCGATCTGCGGCCGTCACACTTCCGGTGAACTCCGTCCCCTCTGGTAGAGCTGTCACGCCGCCGGCCGGGATCGCTTCGCGGAGCTCGGCGCGAACGGCATCTTCGACC
>JABFSA010000026.1 GCA_013140775.1 Acidobacteriota bacterium
CTTCAGTGAACTGCTGCTTCTTGGAATACGCGACGCCAAGGTTGTAGAGGCAGTCGCTGCACGCGGGCTGCTTCACGAGGATTTCATTGAACTTCTGAATCGCCTCGTCATCTCTCCCTGCGCGCATGGCTTCGACGGCGCCCGACGCGAGGGCCTGCATCTCCTGCTGAGCCTTGACCTGCTCGGCCGTCATGCCGCTCGTGGGCGACAGCTGGAACGACAGCTCGACCGGAGAGCCCTGCGACACGGTCGCCGGCTGTACGGCCTTCAGCTTGTCCTTGGTGACGGTGACGTTGTAGCGACCGGACGCGAGGCCGACCTGCAGGAACTCGCCGTTGCGGTTGGTCTTGGTTTCAGCCTTGCGGTTGGCTTCGGTCGCTTCGATAAGGACCGTCGCGCCTTCTACGGGTTTGCCGCCCGCATCGACAACCTTGCCGCGAACGACGCTTTGCGCCGCCACCGGCGCCGTGACCACGAGCACGGCGGCGAGCGCCAGTACTGCGCGGAACAGATTGGACCGCATGAACATCCTCCAGAAAGTAAGCTGACTGATTTTACCCTGC
This sequence comes from Acidobacteriota bacterium, assembly GCA_013140775.1. Taxonomy (GTDB): domain Bacteria; phylum Acidobacteriota; class Vicinamibacteria; order Vicinamibacterales; family UBA2999; genus JABFSA01. The sequence goes on from JABFSA010000026.1 coordinate 564, forward strand.
CGCTGCACGCGTGTGCGGCCAAAGTCTAACTGCCAGTCTGTCCGTAGTTTATACGAAGAACCGCTCGACCGCGTCGATGTCGTGGGTCACGGGTGCCGGCGGCAGCGACGCCAGGAATCTCCGGCCGTAACCCATTGTCCGCAATCGTGGATCGAGGACGACGAGCACTCCGCGGTCGGTGCGGTGCCGGATGAGCCGCCCCAGGCCCTGCTGGAGCGACAGGATCGCCAGGGGGACCTGATAGTTGGCAAAGGCGTCGCCCCCTGCCGCATTGATCGCGTCGATTCTGGCTGCGGTCACCGGATCCCCAGGCGAGGCAAAGGGCAGCTTGTCGATAATCACGCAGCTCAGGGCCTCGCCGACTACGTCCACGCCTTGCCAGAAGCTGGAGGTGGCAAGGAGCACGGCGTTGGGCGTGGTGCGGAAACGCTCGATCAGTTCGGTGCGGGGGGCCGTGCCCTGGACGAGGAGCGGGTAAGGGAGCGACATCTCCACCACGCGCTGGACGGCGCGCAGGACCGAGTAGCTGGTGAAGAGCACGAAGGCACGGCCGCGCGAACGCTTGACGACCTCGGTGACCTCGATCGCCGCGGCCTGGGCGAACCCGGGCGCCTTCGGTGGCGGGAGGCGGCGGGGCAGATAGAGCAGCGCCTGCGCCGCATAGTCGAACTCCGAGGCCACGCGCAGTTCGCTGGCCGACCGGATGCCCAGCCGCCCCCGCACGTATTCGAACGAGTCGTCCACCGCGAGCGTGGCCGACGTCAGCACGGTCGATCGCATGCGATCGAACAGCAGGGCCCGAATGATGCGCGATACGTCGATGGGTGACGCGCGAAGGAAAGGCCGTGCCGTCTCGCGACCGCGCGTTTCGATGTAGTAGACGAAATCTGGATCCTCGGCTCGCAGCAGGAAGCGCAAATCGTTGCGGATGCCCTCCGCTCTCCGCTGGACCGCTTCCCAGGTTTCATCGCCGGCGCCGGCGGGAGCGACGGCACCTGGCTCGCTGTCCGCAGGCGCCGCGACGGGTTGAGGCTTGTGCGTGACCACCGCTTCCAACGCTTCGAGAGCACCTGCGAGGGCTGCTCCGTCTTCGAAATGCTCCTCGAGGCTTTCCGCGGTGTATCGCACCCGGCCCTCCGTGGCGCCGCCGCCCCGTGCATCGCGCGCGAATGCAAGCCCGCTGAAAAAAAGCCGCGAGTGGTCTTCCAGTCGCGCGAGCGCGCGCAGAAGGTCCGAGATCTGCTGGGAGCTGAGACGTTGACTGGTATTTCGCGAAGCGGCCAGCAGGCGATGGCCATCGCGGACGAGGTCCTCGATCCGGTGAGTGCTGAGCGCGCGCCCGAAGTACTGCGTGGCCACGTCCTCGAGCTGGTGTGCCTCATCTACGATCAGCGTCGGGCAGAACGGAATCACCTCGCCGTACTCGCTCTGTCGCACGGATGCGTCGGCGCACAGAAGGTGGTGGTTGACGATGACCACATCGGATTCGGCGGCCCGCTGCCGCATCCGTGTCACGAAGCAGTCGCTGTAGTGCGCGCACTCACTTCCGAGGCAACTGTCGGCTTCAGCCGAGATCTGGCTCCAGAACGCCATGTTCTCGGGCAGTTCCCTCAACTCCGCGCGATCGCCGGTGTCGGTCTTCTTCAGCCAGTCGTCGATGATCGGCAGCAGGATGGAATCGCCAGACTCAATCAGTCGGCGGCCACCGGAGTCGGGCCCCGCGACACCATCGCGGTAGGTTTCCCACCTGTGGAGGCACAAGTAGTTGCCCCGGCCCTTCATCAGCGTGGCCGTGAACGGAACGCCAAGCGCGCGCTGCAGGGCCGGCAGATCCTTGAAGAAGATCTGCTCCTGAAGATTCTTCGTACCGGTCGAGACGACGACGCGGTGACCGCTGAGAATTGCCGGAATCAGGTAGGCAAGCGTCTTGCCCGTGCCTGTGCCGGCTTCGGCCAGCAGGGTGCCACCGTCCTCGATGACTGAGGCGACGGCTTCCGCCATCTGGCGCTGGCCCTCGCGGGGCTCGTAGCCCGAAAGGGCTCGCGCAAGAGGGCCTGTCCCGGAAAAGGCGTCGCGGACGGAGCGACGTAGGGGACTTACGTTCGGATCGTTCAGGACGTTCGGATCGTTTGGACCGCTCGGGTGGATCGGCGTGACCGAGCGGGCCGTGTCGCTCATTGCCGGTCGGGATACAGCGGGAAGCGACGGCTGAGGCGTTCGACTTCACCTTTGATCGTGGCAATCACGCGGTCGTCTTCCGGCGAGGCCAGCACGCGCGCGATCAGTTCGCCAACCTGATCCATCTCCGGTTCACGCATGCCTCGCGTGGTGATGGCTGGCGTGCCGACGCGAATGCCACTGGCTGTCATCGGAGGGTTACGATCGAACGGGATGGCGTTCTTGTTGACCGTGATGCCGGCCTTCCCGAGCGCGGCTTCGGCAACTTTGCCGGTCAGTCCCTTGGAGAAGACGTCCACCAGCATCAGGTGATTGTCGGTGCCGCCACTGACGAGCCGGAATCCATGGCCCGTCAGTGCAGCGGCGAGACGCTGCGCGTTGGCCACGATCTGCCGCTGGTACTCCGCGAACGCCGGCTCCAGCGCCTCTTTGAAGCACACGGCCTTGGCCGCGATGATGTGCATCAACGGCCCTCCCTGTACGCCTGGAAACAGCGCACGGTCCAGGTCCTTGGCGTACTTCTCCCGACAGAGGATCAGCCCTCCACGCGGGCCACGAAGGGTTTTATGGGTCGTTGACGTGACGAAATCGGCGTGCGGGACAGGGCTCGGATGCACACCGCCGGCCACGAGCCCCGCGATGTGTGCCATATCGACCACCATCGGAGCATTCACAGCGCTCGCGACCTTCGCAATCCGCGCGAAATCGATCACTCGCGGATATGCGCTCGCGCCCACCATGATCATCTTCGGCTTGTGTTCGTGCGCAAGCCGTTCCAATTCCTCATAATCAATCCGCTCATCGTCCTGGCGGACGCCATACGGCACGATCGTGTAGAGCTTGCCGGAGAAGTTGAGCGGGTGACCATGCGTGAGATGGCCGCCGTGGGCGAGGTTCATGCCCAGAACCGTGTCGCCCGGGCTGAGGAGCGTCAGGTACACCGTCATGTTCGCCTGCGCACCCGAATGGGGCTGCACGTTCGCATGTTCGGCGCCAAACAACGTTTTCGCGCGTGAGATGGCGAGCGTCTCCGCAACGTCCACGAACTCGCAGCCGCCGTAATACCTCTTCCCCGGGTATCCCTCGGCGTACTTGTTCGTCATCACCGAGCCTGCGGCTTCGAGGATCGACGAGCTGACGAAGTTCTCAGAAGCGATCAGCTCGAGTCCGTCGGCCTGCCGCCGCGTTTCGTTGTGGATCGCTGCAGCGATTTCTGGATCGGCGTCCGCAAGTGATCGCTGCATGGGAGAAAGCGCGGCATTCGGCATAGGCCGGAAATTGTACTATCAATGTCCCATGCCATCTTCGGTCGTCATCTCGGCGCGCGGTGAACAACGCGTCCGTGCGGGTCACCCGTGGATCTACCGCACCGACGTGATGAATGTCGAGGCCGAAGGCGGCGATCTCGTGACTGTCATCGGACCGAGAAACCGGAGGCTCGGTCACGCCCTGTTCAGCGATCGATCCCAGATCACGCTGAGGATGCTGAACGTTGGCGAGGGCGACGCTGGACATGCGCTCATTCGCAGTCGCCTCGAGCGCGCCATTGCGTTTCGCGAGTCTCTCGGCATTGACGCCAATGCCTATCGCCTCGTGCACGCAGAAGGCGATCTCCTGCCCTCACTCATCGTGGATCGCTACGACCGGCATCTCGTCATCCAGTCGCTGTCCCAGGGAGTGGACCGCCTGCAGTCCGAGATTGTGTCGATACTTGCGGAACTCCTGAGACCTGAGGGCATCCTCGCGAGAAATGATCCCAAGGTCCGTATGCTCGAAGGTCTGGAGCAGACGGTCGAAGTACTCCACGGGAGTGTCCCCGCTTCCGTGACTGTGCACGAAGGCCCAGTCGAGTACGACGTCGATCTCAGAACCGGGCAGAAGACAGGTCTGTTTCTCGATCAGCGCGAAAACCGGGACGCGGCCGTGCGCTACGCCCGAGGGAGGCTCCTCGATTGTTTCAGTTACAACGGGGGATTCAGTCTGAGGCTGGCTCATCAGTGCGCCGAAGTTGAGGCGATCGACATCTCGGCAGATGCCGTCGTCCGAATCCGAGTCAACGCTGAGCGGAATGGTGTGCCTCACGTGGTGGCGCGCGAGGCGAACGTCTTTGACGAGCTTCGGCGGCTCGAGCGTGCGGGTGCGCGCTACGACACGATCGTGCTCGACCCTCCCGCATTTGCCAAGAACAAGGCGTCGGTGGCCAACGCACTCGCTGGTTACAAGGAGATCAATCTGCGCGCGATGCGCCTGCTTGCGTCAGGTGGATACCTGATCACGTGTAGTTGTTCGTACAACGTGAACGAAGAGATGTTTGGCGCGATGCTGCACGAGGCCTCGATCGACAGTCGCGTCCCGATGACGATTGTTGAGAAGCGAATGCAGGGTCGCGATCACCCTGTCCTGGTGGGTGTGCCCGAAACGTATTACCTCAAGTGTTTCATTCTGCGCAGGGTGGAGTAGCTCACCGTCCATGAGCCAGCGAACCGTACTCATCACGGGAGCATCGTCGGGAATCGGAGCTGCGTTTGCGGAGATATTTGCGGCCGAGGGCTTCAATCTGGTTCTCGTCGCCAGGCGCGAGGATCGGCTTCACGCCATCGCGGACCGGATCCGCCGGCAGCATCACAGAAGCGTAGAGGTCGTGGGGGCGGATTTGTCGCGGGTCGAGGCCCCTGCTGAGATCTGCCAGGAACTCGAGCGCCGCGGCCTGGTGATCGACGGACTCGTCAACAACGCTGGCTTCGGTGTGCCAGGGTCATTTGTGTCATCGCCATGGGTGCGGCAACAGGAGCTCCTGCAGGTCACGATCATGGCCGCCGCGGAACTGACGCACCGGCTGCTGCCGGGCATGATTGAACGGCGCTACGGCCGCGTGATCAACATGGCATCCCTCGCGGCGCTGGTCCCTGCTCCCGCCGGCCACACGCTGTATGCGGCGTGCAAGGCCCTGATCGTCAAATTCTCCGAAGCGCTCGCGAATGAGGTCCGGCCCCTCGGTGTGCACGTCACATCGTCGTGCCCCGGGTTCACATTGACCGAATTTCACGATGTCACAGGCACGCGCGCGATGGTGCAGAAGATGCCGTCGTGGTTATGGATCCAGGCTGATACCGTGGCGCTGGAGAGCTTCGAGGCCGTGATGGCCGGCGTTCCGCTCTGCGTGCCTGGACGAATCAACCGCGTGATTCTGGCGTTGTCGCGGATCGTGCCTCAGCGCCTGCTGGTGGCGATAGGACGCGTCACGGCTCGGGGATATCGAAAAGTCGACTAGACGACGACCGAGCGCGCGGCGAGAAAGGCGGCCACCAGCTCAGGCTGGCCTTCGGCCTCGACTACGGTTCGGGGCGTATCGCCTTTCAAGGCGTTGAACAGCAGCCGCCACGCATTCTTGTCTGACACCCGAATGCGCGTCGTTGTTCGAGGCGGCTCGCCTGACTCGAGCTCCCAACGGTTTTCGCGTCGGGTCAACGTCCAGAGACCGCCAGCCGGACCGCCGACCTCAAGAACCACGGTGTCCCCTTCGGCTGCCTTCGTATCTCGAAACGCATGCGGGAGGCCGCGCACGGCAATCTCGAGGACGGCGTGCAGGAATCGCGCGTCGGCGAGCGGTGGCGCACCGATGGCGAGTCGAATCTGTTCCTGGTGATGCCAGAGCTCGGTAAACTCCCGGCCGACGTCGAACCAACCTTCGGACGTCTGCTCTCCCGCCCAGGACACACCAAAAAGCGCGGGCGCCTCAAACGGTAACGTCTCGAAATGTGTCGCGAGCTCGGTCGTGGACTTCTCCAGCAGGTCCGTCAGTATTCGCGGGCTCAGCCGCCGGTTCGCGTTGACCCACTCAGCGTTGATGCCATTGATGAAGTCGATGAAGTCGCGTTCGGAGTTGATTGGTCGCGAAGGCGGCGGTGGGATCAACCGGTCCCGGTGAAACGAAAGCCGACGGAACGCGACGTCTATCAGATGCGCGACGACATCGCGAAGGAGCCATGATCCCGCGATCGTGGGTCGCTCCCACTCCGAAGGCGGCAACGCCTTCAGCACGCGTAACAGTTCTGCGGCAACGGGTCGGAAGAGCGCGCGGGTATCGGTTGGCTGAAGCTTTGCGAGAGGCACGAACCGATTCTAGTCTGCTAGATCCACCGTTTCCACCAGACGAGCGATATGGCGTATTGGTGATCGAAGGTTGGCCGACCAAAACCTCGGCGCGCACGATGCCCCATCCGTAGCGTGAACTCGGGGGTTACGCGGTAGCCGATCACTTCTTCAACGGTCGTCAGGTTCTGGCTGGTGACCGCGGTTGCGAGCACGAGCGGCGACACGATCTTCTCGACCCGCCCGGCGACGAACCAGCGCGGAGCCAGTATCTGCTGACCCTGCACGTACCAGCCCGTTGCCGTCCGTGTCTCTCCGCTCGTTTCGAGGGAATCCCGCACCCATTCGCCTGCGAGCCTGGTATAGGCAAACGACAGCTCGGTCTCGATCGTGACTACAGTGGCGTCCCGCTCCACCGTGTTGGCAGGACTCTCACCCGCGCGCATCCAGCCACCGTGTGTGACGGAGGTGCCGACACGGAAGCCGACGAAGGGTGTGATGCCACCACCGATCAGCACATTGGCGAATCGTGGGGGTTTCGGATCGACGAAGACACCCCTTCGCCGCAACGGGGACGTGTCGATCAGCGCGGCCCGGGCATCCCAATGCGACCCTGACACTGTGACCTGACCGCCAAAGGGATAGATCGCTCCCAGCAGATTGCCGCGTGGGCCGCGGGCTTCCACCGAGGGCAGCGCAGAGAAGAGTGAGGCAGGTTGCGAGATCGTGGGGTTGAGGTGAGGACGGCGAACGGTCAGGTTCGCGAGTCCCACTGGCGCACCGAGAAGCCCGCCATCGACCCTGACGCCGATCGGTCCAGGCCGTTCGTAGCGCAGCGTTGCAATCCAGATGTCAGCGCTCTGGGCGCCGGTCCCCCCGATCCGCTGCGCAATAGGCCACGTGACGGCTTCGAATCCCTTGCCGAGCCCGACGGAGATAATCGCGTCGAGCATGACGCCGGTTGTTGCTCGTGCATCAGGAGAAACCGCGCGGTCAATGGCCGCAACCGTGTCGATGGCGACACGTGATTCGCGCGCCTGCTGAGCGTGCACTGAGGTTGCAGTGGTCAGCAGCAACAGGGACAGCATGCACGCTGAACCCACCGCCGAACCGGGAGCGCTGTTCATCACGCGATCCGGTGCACCGGCACCGGTACGCCGACCAGTTCTGGCGTCGTGGCGGTACGGGGCAGCACTGCGAGCAACGCTCCAAGGGCTTGCGGATCGAAATCGGTCCCAACGTTTCGCTTGAGCTCGACGACGGCAGTTTCGGTGTCGCGTCCAGGCCGGTAAGCACGCGCGCTCGTGATGGCGTCAAAGGCGTCGGCAACATGGACGATTCTCGCGGCCAGCGGAATCTCATCACCACGGAGCCCAAGCGGGTATCCTCGTCCGTCCGGACGCTCGTGGTGCAGCTCGACGATGGGGATGTGCGGCGCGAGGAAAGGCACTTGCCGAAGGACGTGGGCTCCGATCGTCGTGTGCAGTTTCAGCTGTTCGTACTCTTCCGCAGTGAGTGCCGCAGGCTTGCGAAGGATGGCATCGCTCACGCCAATCTTGCCAATATCGTGGAGCAGAGCGCCGAGTCTGAGGACTTCGAGGTCCGACTCGCTCAGATGGAGCTGCTTGCCCATGAGCACTGAAAGCGTGCTGACGCGTTCGGAGTGTCCAGCCGTGTACGGATCCCGTGCGTCGAGCATGGCCGCGAAAGCCCGGATTGAGCCCAGATACGCTTCCTGCGTCTGGGCTTCGGCAACTGCGACACCGCGCACCAGCTCGTTGAAGTGTTCTGTCAGCGAATCGAGCTCGAGACTGGTTCCGGTCGGGTGCAGTGGCCGTCGGAGGTCCCGCGACGTGGCCATCCTGCCAATCTCACCAGCCAGCTGGTCGATTGGGCCGGTCAGCGTGTGCGCCAGCCAGAAGCTGCCGAAGCCGGCGAGCATGAAGGCTCCGAGCGCCAACGTGCCGAGCGCCCACAACGCTTCTCCCGTTGCAGCTTCCGTTGCGGCGCCGACCGAGGCGAGGGTGTACACCCGGGCCGGACCGGACGCCAGCAGCGTGCGAACCGCGTACTCCTGGTTCTGCAACGTCAACGTTCCTTCGGTCTCCGCGCGGGCGTCTTCCGCATCGTCGCTGAGGAACGTCGCGGACTGGACGAGATCGCGGCCCAGGTCGTTGGCCATCGTGCTGGCGACGAGGCTGCCGTTGACGGCGATGACGACGTCCTCACCCGCAAGCCCGGCCAGCTGACGCGCATACTCCTCGTCCAGGCCGTCGCCAATGACCAGCGCACCCACGTTGCGGTCGATGAGGCGAAGCGGAGCCCCGACGTAGCGGAACGTTCCGCCCGCAAGAGCAGCAACGCCTTCGAATGTCGACGCCTCGTTCCGCGGCGTGTCGATCAATTGTCCCGGAGCCCACAGGTCTCGCGACACCCCGGCGCTGGCGAAAATGTGCCCTGTTGAATCGAGGATGGCGACGACATCCGCACCTGTCAGCGTGGCCAGCTTCTCGGCCTCGACAGAAACGGTCTGGCGGAGCGACGCCGCATGATCGGCAGGAAGGTCCGAGAAACTGCTTTCGGCGAAGTACGTATCGAGCGCGGCTTTGAGCGTGGGATTCTCCGCGACGATCGCAATCGTCGCGAGCTGTTCCTGCTGCCGTCGTGCTTCGAGGGTCGTGAACAGGCGCTCGGTCAGGCCGAGCCTGTTGATTTCAGCGGTCCGGACGCGGCCGCGGACTTCGAGCGTCAGAACAACGAACACCACCGACAGAATCACCGCCACCGTCACGAAGGTCATCGTCAACGTGCGGGCGATGAGACGTGGCGGTCGCTTCACTGCGCGGGTACCGGCAACACGAAGTCGGCCGTGGCCATCTGCCCGGATTCGATGCGGACCCTCACCGTCGTGTCGCCGAGCCGTTCATGCCACGCGGTGATCGACTGCTCGCCTGCCGGAACAGGAGGCAGCTCGAAGCGGCCCTGCTCGTCCGGGACGGCGAACCAGGGGTGGTCGAGCACCATGACCGTAGCGCTCATATGCGAATGGATTTCGCAAAACACCTTGATGATGCCGGGCTTGTCGAAGCGAACCTTGCGCGTATCGCCGCGTGGATAGCGCCCGAGGTTGAAATTCTTGGCGCGCGAGAGCGAAAACACATTGTGGTAGATGGGATCGTCGTTGGGAAACTCGACCTCGGATCCCACCGTGACGGCCACAACGCGCGGCGTGAAACTCTCATTGTGCTGACGGACGGCCACCTTCATGGGCGCGACGGTCTGCGGTTTGGCGTTGCGGAGATAGACGACCACGTGGCGCAGCTCGGATGCCGAGGCCAGCGCCGGGGCGGCCACCGCTCGTGTCGGGTAGGCGGCCGAAGGCCGGCGCGCGCTGATCGGCACGCCGATCTCCACCCGTCCCACGACGGCTGCGGGCTGTTGCTGGGCCAGGGGACTGGTCGTCAGCAGCATCAATCCCGCCGTGGCGATCAGGAGCGGTCCTCCTCGTCCTGCAAGCACCTGAATACCCTCTTATCCTTCTACCCGACTCATGTCTAATGTCGGCAACTGTATGCTGAGCCTGATATTGGCCACGACTCTGGTGAGTCAAGGCGGTTCCGAGCCGGTGCCGGCCCCAGGCATTCCCGAAACGCTTGCGCAGGAACGGGCCGAGTCGATCCGGGACCTCCAGTACGACCTGGCATTCGTCATCCCTGCGGAACCGGGAAGTGCCGTGCAGGGACAGGTAACGATCCGATTCTCCCTCATCGCGCGGCGCCGGGTCGTCCTCGATTTCGCCCAGTCGCCGGATCGCGTCCGGAGCGTAAGGGTCGGGGGCGCACCCATCCGGGCCACCGTGGCGAACGGCCACCTGGTCATCCCAGCGGATGTCGTTCGCACCGGGAGCAACGAGGTCGTGGTCGACTTCGTCGCCGGAGACGAACCTCTCAACCGGAATCCCGAGTTCCTCTACACGCTGTTCGTTCCTGCCAGGGCTCACCGCGCCTTCCCATGCTTCGACCAGCCTGACCTCAAAGCCCGCTACCGGCTGTCTCTCGACGTGCCCGCCGGCTGGGTCGCGGTCTCGAATGGCGCGATGCTGGAGACGAGCTCGAGCGATCGTGGTACCCGGATTCGGTTCGCGGAGACGCAACCGCTGCCGACGTATCTCTTCTCCTTTGTTGCCGGACGTTTTGCCGTCGAGACGGCGACGAGGAACGGCCGTGAACTCCGCCTGTTTCACCGCGAGACCGATGCCGCCAAGGTCGCTCGCAACCGTGAGGCGATCTTCGACCTGCACGCGGTATCGCTTCGCTGGCTCGAGGACTACACCGCGATTCCGTATCCGTTCGGCAAGTTCGACGTCGTGGCCATCCCCTCATTCCAGTTCGGCGGGATGGAACACCCTGGCGCCATCCTCTACAACGCCGCGAGCCTGCTGCTCGATGAGACCGCAACCCAGAACCAGATGCTCGATCGTGCCAGCGTCATCGCACACGAAACCGCGCACATGTGGTTCGGCGACCTGGTCACGATGCGGTGGTTCAACGACGTCTGGATGAAGGAAGTGTTCGCCAACTTCATGGCAGCGAAAATTGTGAACCCGTCGTTCCCGCAGGTGAATCACGAGCTCCGCTTCCTGCTCTCCAACTATCCGTCCGCCTATCAGGTCGATCGCACGGCCGGCACGAACGCCATCCGTCAAGACCTCGCCAATCTCGAGGACGCCGGGCAGCTGTACGGCGCGATCATTTATCAGAAAGCGCCGATCGCCATGCGACAGCTCGAGACGGTCGTTGGCGAGACCGGATTCCGCGACGGCCTCCGTGAGTACCTCAAGACCTACTCCTTTGGAAACGCCACGTGGCTCGATCTCATCCGCATACTCGACGCGCGCACCAGCGACGACCTCGTGGCGTGGAACCACGCGTGGGTGGAAGAACGCGGTCGCCCTGAGATCACCATCGAATTACGAATCGACGGCGGGCGCATCGCTCGCCTGACGTTGCACGTGCGCGATCCTTACGAGCGCGGGCTCGTCTGGCCACAGCGCCTGAAGGTGGCGCTCGGCTACGCGGACGGGATCAAAGAGGTTCCGGTGACTCTCGACGGCACCGCGGTCGTTGCCACGGGCGTCGAGGGGCTTTCCCTCCCGTTGTTCATTCTTCCGAATGGCGGTGGGCTTGGTTACGGATTGTTTCTGCTGGATGACGCGAGCCGGAGCTATCTGCTGGCGAGCCTGCCGGCGATCAGCGATCCCCTCGCCAGGGGCAGCGCATGGGTGACTCTCTGGGATAACGTGCTCGAGTCACGGATCGCTCCAGACGCGTTCATCGATCTTGCCGTGCGCGCGTTACCTGCAGAGACGGACGAACAGAACATCCAGCGCATCCTCGCCTACACTACGCGCGCGTTCTGGCGGCATCTGCCATCCGACGAGCGGGTCAGGCGTGCGCCGGCACTCGAGCGTCTGTTCCGTGACGGTATGGCGCGCGCCGCGACGAGCAGCGTGAAGGCCGCGTGGTTCTCGGCGTTCAGGGACGTCGCGCTCAGCGCGGAGGGACTGCAATGGCTCGAAGCGCTCTGGCGGCGCAATGAAGTGGTCGAAGGACTTCCATTCGTCGAGACCGATGAGATTGCGCTGTCGCTCGAACTCGCAGTACGTGAGGTGCCGGCGTGGCAGGAAATTCTGCAAACACAACTGGGTCGCACCCAGAATCCGGATCGCAAGGCACGATTCGCGTTCGTGATGCCTGCCTTGTCCGCAGACCCTGCAGTGCGCGACCAGGCGTTCGCCCGCCTGCGTATGCTCGAAAACCGCAGACGGGAGCCATGGGTCGTCGAGTCGCTGTCGTACCTGAACCATCCGCTTCGGGAGGCACAGGCGCGGCATTTCATTCGTCCAAGCCTCGAGCTGCTGCGAGAGATTCAGCGAACGGGTGACATCTTCTTTCCCACCCGCTGGACTGAAGCCGCGCTTTCGGGGCACCGATCCCCGGAAGCGGCGGCGACGGTCCGAGACTTTCTAAGCCGGGAACTGCAGTACCCGCAGCGCTTGCGCTGGACGATTCTGAGCGCCGCGGACGAACTATTCAGGGTCGCCCAGTAACCCTGGCCGCGTCACCAGAGCTGCTCGCTGGCGATTCTGGCGCCCTCGGCCATCGCTTCGAGCTTTGCCCACATCACGGTTGGATGCACGCGCCGGTTCAGTTCCTCCTGCGCGAATCCGCAATCGGTACCGGCAATCAGGTTTTCGCGTCCAACGCACGACGCGAATCGCAGCAGCCGCTCCGCTACCAGTTCGGGGTGCTCGACGACGTTGGTGCCGTGGCTGACGACTCCAGGCACCAGAATCTTGCCTGCTGGAAGTTTGACGTTCTGCCACACCTTCCATTCGTGTTCGTGCCGCGGATTCGCAGCTTCGATGAGGTAGGCTCCCGCGTTCACTTTGAGGATCAGGTCCACGATCTTTTCGAGTGGCACGTCGGTCGTGTGCGGACCAGGCCAGCTGCCCCAGCACACGTGATAGCGGACGCGATCGGACGGAATGCCTTCAAGCGCGTGGTTCAGCACGTCAACGTGGCGCGCGAGCCATGAGTAGTACTCCTCAAATGTCCCTGGCGGCACGATTCGGTCGTACGTCACCGCCGCCCTGGCATCGTCTACCTGCAGCAGGAAGCCTGCGTCCACGATCGCGCGGTACTCCGTTCTCAGGGCCTCGGCGAGCGCGACAACGAGGTCCTCGTCCGTCTTGTAAAACTCGTTCCTGCGATCTGGTATGGCGCTCGAAGGCGCTGCGACCGGAAGGAACGCTTCATCGACGCCGGCTTTCGCCGATGCGGCTTTCAGATTGTCGATGTCGCGCTGCAACTCAAACAGGCCGTTGTAGGTGATAGGTCCGACGCACACCGCGTCCTGCCGCGTCACGTTCGACCAGTCCTTGCCGTCGCCTCGACCTTCGAGCTCGTTGTAGAAGTCGGCAAACCGCTGGCGATCCGCGCCGCGTGCGAAGGGATTGACTCCCTTGACCTCGCGCAGCTCGAAGCCGCTGAGTCTCTTGAGCGCGTAAAGCGACCAGCTGGTGGACTTTCCGAACTCACCGTCGTTCGGGATGTCGATCCCTGCCTCGACCTGCCGCGCGACGACGTCGTCCACGGCACTCGTCAAGGTCGAATCAAAGGTCGCCTGCTCGACCGTGTGACCGCTTTGTCGGGATCGCACGAGATCGAGGAGCTGCGGGGGCCGAATCAGGCTTCCGGTGTGAGTGGTCAGGATACGTGTCGTGCTGCGTTTCATGGGCGACCTGGTAGGTGGTTGTGGTTGACGTTGCCGATCAAAGAGATGACGGTCGATTGTGCCCTGCCAGGGCACGGAAGACGAGTAGATGTCCGGCCAGCGCTGCCACGACCATCACCGCAGGCAGCCAGATGAACGGTGTGTAGGTGATGAAGACGTTGAGGCGATCGTCCCCGAAAACCCGGAATCTGGGGGTCGAAAGAATACCGACCGTGACGACGTTCAGCAGCAGCACGAGACCGGCGATATTCCAGGCAAGCACGATACCGCGACCTGCGCGTCTTGTGTACACCAGCCACGCTACGACGACCGCGGTAATACCGGTGACGATGTCGAAGTTGCGCCCTGAGTAGCTCATCTGACCGGGCATGACGCCGCGTTCGTACATTGCGTGCATCGCAAGCTCCAGCGGATAGCGAAATCCCTGTACGCCGACAAGCGCCCAGAGGGGAAGTCCTGTCGCCAGCCGTCGTCCATATCCCGTGCAAGCGAAGGAGAACGTTACTCCGAAGATTGCGAGCACGAGTAGAGCAAACGGCGGGGGGGTTGCGTCCCATTGCCTGAGGACGCCTGTTTCGGCGGTGAGCCAGGTCGCTGCCATCCAGAGGATACACGCCAGCGCGGTGACTACCAGCGCGCGCCGCCGCGTCGTGTCGTTCTCGCCGAGACGGCGCGAAGCCGCAGATGTTCCCCAGAGCAACGTTGCCAGAAGAACGAAAGGAATGATGACAAAGGCGAGGACGGCTGGCTCTCGGAGGCTGACCTCAGGCATACCTGTCAGACCGAGGCACCAAACGCACGTCCCACCCACGCGGAGACACCCATGGCGAGCGCGCCCCAGAATGTCACTCCAATGGCGCCGCGCCAGATGCCGGCCCCCCCGACGCGCGCGGCCAGGGCGCCGAGCGCAGCGAGCACGACAAGGGTGCAGGCCGTGACGGCACGAGGCAGCAACTGCTGCGGCATCGTCACTGCAAGTGCAGGGGTGAGGCCGCGCTCCACATAGATCGCGGTCAGTTCAGCGTGCTCACTCACGGGATCGGCGGCCAGTTCACGACGCTCACGAGCGAGATCCGCGCGTTCTGTGTCTCCCTGGGAACTCACCGACACGTACTCGCCGGCGGCCATGGCCATCGCGCCGGCTGCCAGTCCCGCGATGCCGGCGATCAGGATGGCCGAACGGGGCACACCGGAGGCCGCCACGCCGACCACGAGACTAGCGGTGGAATGAGGCCGTCGTTCGCTCCCAGGACTGCGGCGCGCAGCCAGCCCAGGCGCGCTGTTCGATGTCGCTCGATGTGGCGCACCTGACCTCCGTGACCAGACTGCAGCGAACGATGTAACGAGTGGTCGCGAGCGAGCTAGTTATACTACGGGGCGATGCCCGAAAGAGCGGCGGTCCCTGCCGCTCGTGGCTCCTCCTTGCGTGTAGATTGACCATCGGGTCCACGTGCCCGATACGGTGAAGCGGACAACTCAAAGGAAGCGAGCGACCGCGTGACTGACGATACGAAAGCCTGTCCGGTGTGCGGTGAAACGATCAAGGCCGCGGCCATCAAGTGCCGGTTCTGCAACACGGATCTCGAAGCCCTTCAGACCTCCAAGGAAGCTGAAGTCGAGAGCGAATTGTTCGTGGGCAGACCCAAGGCCATCACGAGCGCAGGTGAATGGGCGCTGGTCGTGCTGACTGCAGGCATCGCCTTCCTCTTTTACTGGGTGCGAAGTCTCTCGGTGAGGTATCGCATCACGACGCAGCGTGTGCAGATTGAGCATGGTCTGCTCTCTACCACGAAAGACAACGTCGAGCTGTTCCGCATCGATCACTTCGATCTTCACAAGCCATTCGGCATGCGCATCATGAACGAGTGCATGCTGCACCTGCGATCGTCCGATCCGCACTTTCCGACGGTGATGCTTCGCGGTGTACCCAACCTGGAAGCACTCGCCGACACGCTGCGTGAGTGCTCCCTGCGCGAGCGGTCGCGGCGGCGTGTGACGACGTTTGTCGAGGCGTGAGCGTGACAGCTTCAGCTGGAACGTGGAGGAACGCTATGAGTTGTCGTGTCCTCGTGACCGGAGTCTCGGTTCTGATGTCGCTGGGTTTTGCTGACCTTCTGCACGCGCAGTCTCCGCCGGCCGCTGGTGGCCACGTGCACTATGCCGCCCCCGCTTCGCAGCAGGCCTCACCGACTGGTGCGCTCGCTCCACGGCTGCAGAATCTTGGCCCACACACGTTTCCAGTCTCTACCCGGAATCGCAGCGCCCAGCAGTTCGTGAGCCAGGGATTGAACCTGTCCTACGCCTTCAACCACGCGGAGGCCCGCCGCGCATTCAGGGAAGCCGCGCGGCTCGATCCCAATCTGGCGATGGCGTACTGGGGTCAGGCCCTCGTACTCGGACCGAACATCAACGCGCTGATGGAGCCGAACGAGGAACCGATGGCCTACGAACTGGTGCAGAAGGCCATGTCGCTCAGATCACGCGCGAGCGAGCGCGAGCGGGCGTACATCGAAGCACTGTCCGAGCGGTACTCCGGTACGGCGTCCGATCGAAAGCCGCGCGACGCGGCATACGCCAAGGCGATGCGCGCGGTGTACTTGAAGTATCCCCAGGATCTGGACGCCGCGATGCTGTACGTCGAGTCCGTGATGGATCTGCGGCCGTGGGGCTACTGGCAGCGCGACGGCACGCCACACGAGGGAACTGTCGAGGTCGTCGCCATTACTGAACGTGTGATGGCGAGGAATCCCCGTCATCCTGCCGCGCTCCACATGTACATCCATTTGATGGAAGCCACGGGATCGGCGGAGAAAGCGGAGCGTGCGGCCGACGCACTGCTCACGCTGATGCCCGCTGCCGGGCACATGGTGCACATGCCCGGGCACATCTACCAGCGCGTCGGCCGATATGCCGATGCGATTCGTTCGAACGAGCTGGCGATTGCTGCGGACGTGGACTACATCACGCAGTGCCGGGCGCAGGGTCTGTACCCGATGGCGTACTACCCTCACAACATTCACTTCCTCTGGTTTTCGGCAACGTTCGATGGCCAGAGCCGGAAGGCGATCGAGTCGGGGCAGAGTCTGGCCGCAAAGATTGACGACGAGGCTCTAAAGGCGCTCCCGCTCCTCGCGGGTTTCCGGATCGTGCCGTTCTTTGCGCTGACACGGTTTGGCCGTTGGGAAGAGATGCTGAAGGAACCGGAGCCACCGGCCTTCAGTCCGGTGCTGCGTGCCGTGTGGCATTACGCTCGGGGCTTGTCATTCGTTGCTACCGGCCGTACTGACCTCGCGGTGCCGGAGCTGGCACGTCTCAAGGAACTGCTGCTCGACGAGTCCATGAAGCAGCCGCTCTTCTCGCCGAATCTAGCCGGACTCGTGCTCGCGCCTGCTCCCGAAGTACTCGAAGGCGAGATCGCCGCTGCGCGTGGCGACTACACGACCGCGATCGCACATCTCGAGCGTGCGGTTCGCCTCGAGGACAGCCTTGTCTACACGGAACCCTCCGAGTTTCACTACCCGCCGCGCCACGCTCTCGGCGCAATCCTTCTCGAGGCGGGGCGTCCGGCCGAGGCCGAGACCGTGTACTGGGAAGACCTGCGGAGAAATAGGGAGAACGGGTGGGC
Source organism: Acidobacteriota bacterium (assembly GCA_013140775.1). Taxonomy (GTDB): domain Bacteria; phylum Acidobacteriota; class Vicinamibacteria; order Vicinamibacterales; family UBA2999; genus JABFSA01. The sequence goes on from JABFSA010000026.1 coordinate 17,755, forward strand.
GCTGTTCGGTCTGCTACAGGCGCTTCGGGCTCAGCAAAAGACGGATGAAGCCGCGATTATCGAGGCGCGATTCTCGAAGGCATGGGCGCGCGCAGACGTCACGTTGGGTGCATCGCGATTCGGACGCCCTGGACCACAGACCAGGACTCAGTGACCCTCGACGCGTAAACACCTGCAACCGACGACACTGTATACATACTGCGTGATGCGAGTTGACGTTGCTGCCCGTATTCGCGTCTATCTACTCGTCACGCTGATCTTCGGCTTGCTCGGAATGGGAACCGAGCTGCTGCTGATCGGTCACTTCGAGACAGTTCAGCAGCGTATTCCACTGATGCTGCTCGGGATCGGCCTGGCTGCGGCCTGCTGGCATGCCCGCGCGCCGACGCGAAGGACGATCGCGGTTCTGCGTACTGTGATGACGCTGTGTGTCGTGAGCGGCATCGTCGGCATCTGGCTTCACTACCAGGGGAACGAGGAGTTCGAGCTGGAGATGTATCCGGCGATGCAGGGGTTCGAGCTCGTCCGGAAAGTGCTGACCGGCGCAACCCCCGTGCTGGCGCCTGGTTCGATGGCGCTTCTGGGGCTGGTCGGTTTGACTCTTGTGTATCGACATCCCGTGGTTCACGGAGGCGCCGCCGCGCCTCCCACTCAGGAAGGTGACATATGACACGCATCATCATCACGATCGCTATCGCCACTGCCTGGATCGCCGGCACGGCGTTCCCGGCGCAGGCTCAGGTAGGAAAGCCGGTGACCATCGTCGATGCGAACATGGTCCCGGAAGCCAACCTGGCCGCGCTGCCGCACATGAACGCCACGATCGCAAAGGCGCTCGTGGCGAAGCGCCCGTTCTTGAGCATGTCTGCGCTCGACACATTCCTCCAGAGCCAGAAGCTGTCGCGGCCGCAGCTCACCGAGCTCTACGGGCGGCTGTTCCTCCACATCAACTTGAACGCGGCGAGCGACGAGGAGATTCAGCTGATCCCCGGCCTGGGTGCGCGCATGCTCCGCGAATTCAAGGAGTATCGTCCCTACACCGCGCTCCCGGTGTTCCACCGTGAAATTGACAAGTACGTAGACGACGCTGAACTGGCTCGACTCGAGCAATACGTGTTCGTACCGATCGACCTGAACACCGCCAGCGACGCTGACATCCTGACGATTCCGGGGATTGGGAACCGCATGCTGCGCGAGTTCAAGGAATACCGTCCCTACAAGGCGATGGAACAGTTCCGTCGCGAGATGGGAAAGTACGTGAGCAAGGAAGAAGTGGCGCGGATGGAGCGATACGTCACGATCAAGTAGCCCCGTCAGCAGTGAAGCGGCCGATACCGGTCCTCTATCCGGCTGACAACTAATGCGGTTGACGACGGACATCTGAATTCCGATCAGGTGGCCGTTGCACACGGGAACACGGCCCTGCGCGTTTCGCGCAGGGCATATTCATTGCGATGCAGGCGGGTCATGCCTAGCATCCATCATCGTACGTCCCGCATTTCATTCGCCGCCCTGGCCTTGGCTGTTTCAGTCCTGGTCGCTGGCAGCGACGCGTCGGCACAAGGGCAAAGTGACGCGCGCAGGCCCCAGAGTCCGGGACGATCTGGCGAACGCATCCGGCCGGACAACCCGCGCGTTCCCCACGACAGCGCCTTGAACGCGGTGATGGCGGTTCCTGCGTCGGGTGACTATCGCATTGACGCCCTGATGTCGGGCGCGTTCTGGAGCACGACCACAATTACGTACAGTTTTTACGAGGACAGCGTCTTTGGCGGGACCTACTACGGCACCGAGGCGGTGAGCGAGGTCAGTGAGCCCGTGAAGACGAACGCACGGGCGATCCTGGCGTGGTACGGCACGATGATGAACCTGACGTTCGTCGAAGTGACAGAGACGGCGCCGGGCACGTTCGGGCAGATCCGGTTCATGCGCTCGACCGCACCATCCTACGCCTACGCGTACTATCCACACTCTCCTCCAACCTGGGCGGTGACGTGCACCTGAACCCGAGCTGCGACAGGCTCGGTGACACCAACGGTTTCCAGCATCCGGCCGGTGAGCACGGCTACACGACGCTCATTCACGAAATTGGCCACGCGCTCGGTTTGAAGCACCCGCACGACGGGGCGCCGAACCTGCCGTCAGGCGAAAACAATCACACCAACACGGTGATGTCCTACGGCTTTCCCGGAGAGTCACCCGGGACACCGATGGGTTACGACATCATGGCGCTGCACTATCTCTATGGCGCCCGTCCGTATCGCACGGGCAGTGACACCTACCAGTTCACGGGACCGTCGATCGATCAATACAGCCTCGGCGGGCAGCTGTACATCAACCCCACACTCCGCACGAAGCAGGTCATCTGGGACAGCGCGGGGTACAACGTGCTCGATCTGTCTGGCTTCGCGGCGAGCTCATCGGGCTATCGTCTCGATCTCAACCCGCTCGGCTGGTTATCGACCAATGCGAACTATCTGACGACCTACCTGATGGCAGGCGCGGTCGTTGGTCCCAACGTCTCGATTCGCAACCTCATCAACTCGGGGAGCAACGACACAATCTACGCCAACACATCCCCCAACATCCTCGCCGGCTACGCGTCGAGTCGTGTCACGGGGACGGACGTTATTCACGGCGCAGACACCGCCGACACGCTCGATTTGTCCGGGTACATGCCCGGCGAGGTGTTTCCGTCCCCTTCAGGGAACGATCTGCTGCTCAGCCTCGGCGCAAACGGCAGCATCCGGCTGGTCGGCTACTATGCGTCCCCCAGCAACCAGCCGGCGATTACCTACAGCACGATCACGCCAACCGTGAACATCAATGACGTGAGCGTCAGTGAGGGCGACACGACAACCTCCGCGAGCTTCGTGGTGACGTTATCCGCGCCAGCCACGACGAACCAGTCGGTGAGCTTCAGCACCGGAGACAGCTCGGCGAATGCAGGCAGCGACTACGTCGCCAGTTCGGGCGTCGTCACGTTCCTGGCCGGCGAAGTTCAGAAGACGGTCACCATCACCGTTCTGGGCGATACGGTTCAGGAGCTCAACGAAACCTTCGTTGTCACGTTGAGCTCGCCGTCCGCGGGTCTTCAGTTGGGAGACGCAGTCGGCGTTGGCACGATTCTCAACGACGACGTTCCGCCGAACCAGCTTCCGACTGCGGTGGTGTCGGCCACGCCGACCAGCGGTTTCGGACCCCTGCTGGTGAACTTCACCGGTAGCGGCTCCTACGACCCCGATGGCAGCATCGTCTCGTATGCGTGGACCTTCGGAGATGGATCGTCGTCGTCCGTGCAGAACCCCTCGCGCACGTATTCCACGCCCGGCACCTACACTGCGACGCTGACGGTGACCGACAATCGCGGCGGCACCGGAAACGCCTCGGTGCAGATCGTGGTCAGCCAGAACCCCGCGCTGGTCATGCGCGTTGGCAGTATCACGATGGCCCTCGTATCGAGCAATGCGGGACCGTCGGGAAGGGCAACGGTGAAGATTGTGAACGCCAGCGGTCAGCCGGTGCAGGGCGCCACGGTGACTGGCAACTGGACGGGACTGGTCAAGGAAACAGGAAACGCTACGACAGACGCTAACGGAAACGCGGTCCTGACCTCACGATCATCCAAGAAGAAGGGGACCTTCACGATCACGAATGTGACGCGTTCTGGTTATACCTACAACGCGAGCGCCAACGTGGAAACGACGAAGTCGATAGTGGTTCCGTAGGGACCTGCCAGATCGAAGATAGGAGAGCCGGCGCGGGGTCCGTCCCGCCGCGCCGGTTCTTCGACGGTCAGCTCGCTAGAAGGGGAAGACAGCTCCCAGGCTTGCTCGAAACCCGTTCCCGCCATTGTCTGCGCCGATCCGCAGGTAGCTCACGCCAATCCGGAAGTCGATATTTTCAGTCGCGGGTATCGTGACGCCGCCTCCGATATCAAAGGCGAATTCGTTCGATGACTCCGATTCGCTCAACGACGCCGTTGGCCGACCCGGTGTGATCACGCTCTGCTCCAGATCGAGCGATCCGTGGGCGATGCCAAACAGCACTTGACCAAACGGAACGAACTGCGGATTTCCCCGGACGCTGTACCGGAGGCCCCCCATGAATGTATGGATCTTGATGTCGGCATTGCTGTTGACCGTGGTGTTTATCACCGTCTCGCTCACCTCGATCGATTTATAGGCGCCGGAGACGTCGCCCACGATCGCGAACTCGTTGCCCAGGTTGAACGACACGTCGCCGTACCAGCCGAGCGGAAACGATACGCTGTCCCCGTCAATACCGTTATCCATCTCCCGCAGGAGGCGCCAGCCTGCGGAGGCGTCACCGAGGGTGACTGTCTGCGCACTGGCGGGCTGAGCCGCGGCAAGGAGAGCGACAAGGAACAGAAAACGGCAACAGGTGTGTACGCGGTTCATCAAGCCTCCCTCAGGTGTGGTGGGGAGCCACCATTTCACCTAATCGTTCTTCAAACTTTACCGCACTCCGGATCTCACGTCAGCGCCGGGACAGAACAACGATCTCGCGGTGAGCTCGCGGTGATCGAGATGCGCCGCCCTGTCGAAGACTCGCAGGGGTTCAGGCAGATCGATTTCGAAGCGCCACTCGTCAGCGCGTGCCCCGGCCGCGAGAAGGCGGGTGGTCAGTGTGTCCCACCAGGGCGCAACACGCCGGGCGATCGGCTCGACGATCAGCACTTGTGCGCCGCGGCCAGCGGCGTCCGATAGCCGCGACACGACCAGGTCACGGGCCTGATCTGTCAATTCATTGAGCACGTAGGCGGCAATCACCGCCGTACCAGCCGCAACAGGCGCAAGACGAGTGATATCGCCCGTCCGTGCGCCGCCGTCGATGCGCAACGCGCGATAGTTCCATCGTGCTTCCTCAATCGCCCAGGGATGGCGGTCGATACCATTGACGCGCGAACGCCCTCCTGCGGCCAATACCCAGGCAGCTCCCGCGACGCCGGTGCCGCACCCGATATCGAGGATCGATTCCGGAGGTGCGGCGTCCTGGCTGAGAGCGCGGACAATCCTGTCAACCGTCAGCATGTGGAGGGGCGCATAGAACAACGCGAATGCCGCCCGTTTGCCCGCGCTGTCGAGTGTTCGATCGAGCGCCTGGCCGCGCCGTTCGACATACGCGGACGAAAGTGCCCGAAGCGCACGCGTGACCTCCGGCACCCGAAGGTCGCGTAGGTGTCGCGCCTCGAGTGCCGCAAGCCAGTCTTGAAACAGAGAGGAGTCTTCTGGTGTCACGGTTAGAGAGTCATACGCTACAATGCCATTCTTAGGAGGCACTTCATCGATGCGCACGCTTCTTTCGATTGTAGCCGTCACGTTCTTGTTCAATGCTGCCGCACCGTCGGCCAATGCGCAGGTTTCGCACGCGGCACCCCAGTCGGTTCTCGACTCGGCGGTGCAGGATCATGTTACGACCGAAGCAACTGACAGGGACGCTGTTCAGCGGCTGCTCGAGCGGCCGGAAGTGCAATCGCTCGCCAAGGATTTCGGACTCGACCTGCGACAGGCGAAATCGGCGGTGTCAACACTCGATGCCGAGCAGCTGGCAGCCGCGGCCGCACAGGCTCGCCAGGCCGAGCAGGGGCTCGCCGGCGGACAGTCGAGCATCACCGTCTCGACCACGCTGATCATCATCGGCCTGCTGGTCCTGATTCTGATTGTCGTAATCGCCTAGCTCGTCCTCGTGTGAGGGCTTTCATAGCGTGCTGCGCCGTCGTTCTGGCGGCGCAGCACGCTTTCCTGCACGCCCAGGAAGCCGATCAACGCCAGCTCACGCTTCTCGACGTTCCCTATCTCTCTCAATCGGAATTGCTCTGCGGCGGCGCCGCGGCTGCGATGGTGCTCCGCTACTGGGGTGAGCGCGGCATTACGGCCGAATCGTTCTCGAGTCTCGTGGATCGAAGCGCTGCGGGTATTCGTACCGATGTCCTGATTGCCGACCTCGAGCGGCGCGGCTGGCTTGCCACAGGAATCGAAGGCACTGATGCTGCGATGCGCCGGGAACTGGCCGCTGGCCGTCCGGTGCTCACCCTTATCGAGGATCGACCCTCAACCTTTCACTACATCGTCGTGCTGGCAACCCACGCGCGAGGCGTGGTGTTTCACGATCCGGCACGGGCGCCGTTTCTGGTGATGTCTTCCGCCGAGTTTGATCGACGCTGGCGCGTCGCTGGCAGGTGGATGGGGATCGTACTGCCGTCAGCATCGCCGTCGCCTCCCGCGTTGTCGAGCTCGGGAACGGTTGGCGTTGGTTCTGTTTCGCCGGCAGCAGGCACGCCTTGTGAACGCCTGGTGGCCGATGGCGTGCGTCTGGCGCAGGAGGGGAAGCTCGACGCCGCTGAGCAGCTGCTTGCCTCCGCGATCGGCTGTCCCGCCTCTTTGAGGGAATTGGCTGGAGTGCGCGCACTCCAGAAGCGTTGGGCTGAAGCATCCGATCTCGCATCTGCCGCTACCGACGCAGATGGGCAGGACGTGTATGCGTGGAAACTTCTCGCCACGAGCCGCTTCGTCCAGAGTGACCGGACGGGCGCCCTGGAGGCCTGGAACCACATTGGTGAGCCCCGCCTCGATATTGTACGGATCGACGGTTTGACTCGCACGAGGCATCGAGCGGTCGAGCACGTGATCGGAATTGACGCAGGTGACGTGCTGACGCTGTCGCGTTTCGAGCGGGCGCAGCGGCGGTTGTCGGAGCTTCCTGCAGCGCGCACGACACGGTTGGACTACGTCCCCGTGCCGTCGGGCCTCGCCGAGCTTCGAGGGGCGATCGCCGAGCGACCGATCCTGCCGACCAACCCTGTCTCGTTGGGTGCGATGGGGATAAGCGCCGGGGCAACTCGGGAGGTGAGGCTCGTGACGGGCTCACTTACCGGCGCCGGCGAACAAGTGTCCGCTACCTGGCGTTTCTGGCCGAGACGTCCCTATATTGCCCTGGGGATCGCGTCACCGGCACCCTGGGGTGGAGTCTGGAACGTCCTCTCGTTTTCCGGGCGACAGCCGTTCTCTTCGGTCGATCGTGCGGCTGCCGAGCGCTCAGGGGCGAGGCTGGGATTCGCTGATTGGGTGACATCGAGCCTGCGCTGGAATGTTGCAGCCGGTGTCGATCGATGGAAGAACGTCACCACTCGAAGTACGGTTGGTGGCGGAATTCGATACGTGGCTCTTCGCGATCGCCTTGAATCGCGTTTCGGCGTGGATGCCTGGCCCGGAACTGGCGGCTTTGCGACAGCCGACGCTTCGCTTCGAGTGCGATCGTCCACCGCACGTCGTGGCAATGTCGTCGCGGCATCGGCCGCCCTGCAGCGCGCCTCGCACGAGACGCCGCTCGATCTGTGGTGGGCTGGCGACACTGGATCGGTCCGCGCGTCGCTGTTGCGCGCGCACCCGCTGCTCAGCCATGGACGGCTACGAACCGATCGATTGGGCCGGACTCTCTTCCAGGGATCCGTCGAGGCCCAGCGCTGGTGGCAGCCGGTGGGTCCTGTGAGTACTGCCTTCGCGTCGTTCGTGGATCTGGCGCGAACTGCTCAGCGCGTGGACGGCGTCGCTGTTCACGACGTCGATGTGGGCGTCGGCGCGCGGCTGTCGGTAACCGGGGTTCCCGGTCTGTTGCGCGTTGACGTCGCCGCGGGACTCAGGGACGGCCGGAAAGCCGTCTCCTTTGTCTACGAACCGTAGGTGACAGCGCTCAGCGCGGCTCTTCGCACGGAGTTCCGGTCACCGTGACGAGCATGATCAACGGTCGGCGACCTCGTCGGGCCAGGGCATGCGCGGTACCCCGTGGTACCGAGACAAAGCTTCCAGCGACGAGCGCTGCGTCACGCCCCCCCATCTTTGCCGTGCCCTCGCCGGCAATCACGTAGTAGGTCACCTCGGCAGTGTCATAGAGCCGCTCAGCCTGATCCTGGTTGAGCTGGACGAGGGTGCTGCGCGAGTTTCCACTGC
>JABFSA010000056.1 GCA_013140775.1 Acidobacteriota bacterium
GCCGATCGGAGTAGCTGCCGAGGTAGCTCGCCGATGCCTGCCAGTCGCGCGCGATCTGGCGCTCGACCGTCACGTTCCAGTTCTGGACTCGCGGCGAGCCCGCGTTGGGATCGAGCGTTCCGAAAGAACCGAAGGCCGGATAGGCCACATTCGGAGACGGCTGTGCGATGGGAAATGGATTGCCGCCAGGAGTGTTGACGTATGGATTGTCGAACGGCACACCCTCGACCCGCAGACGGTTGGCGAACGGCGCGGCCCCGGCGTTCAGGAAGTGATACTGACCGCTCACGAAGTCGTAGCCGAGGCCGTACGAGGTTCGTACCGCGAGTCGTCCATCACCATGAACGTCCCACGCCAGGCCGACGCGTGGCGAGAAGTTCCCCCACTGTTTGTTGAGGGCGGCGTTGCTGTTGTCCGGAAAGCCTTCATCGCCGGGATAGAGAAGCCCCGCAGGCGCGTTGAGGAACACCTTGCTCTTGATGCCGCGCTGGAAGTTCTCGAGATTGAAGATCGACACCGCTCCCGAGCGCACGTTCTGGCCCAGGAATGGTTCCCACCGGACGCCGGCGTTGACCGTCACTCGTGATGTGGCGCTCCAGGCGTCCTGCGCATACACGCCGATGTAGGTCTGATCGATCGGCAGCACGTTCGGCGCACCCTGTTCGAGACGAAAGAGACGACCCGCCAGGAAATCAGCCAGCCCGAGCCCTGTCTGGCTGCCGTTGAACTGCCACAGCCCGCCCGAGCGCGCATTCAGTTCTGTGTCCGACGTCCAATAGGCGAAGTTTGCACCGACCGCGAGCTGATGCCGGCCTCGGATGAGCGTCAAGTCGTCGGCGACCTGAAACGCATCGGTGTTCAGGACGCTGCGAATCGAGTCGGCCTGCCCGATGTTGAATCCACCCGTGATGGTCATCGTCAACTTGCCTGGGAAGTAGGTGAACGCATTGACGCCAAGCCCCGGTGCATCCACGAAGGGTTCTCTGACGGAGTTGAGCGAGGTGCCGTTGTAGGCCACTCGAATGGCGTTCACCATGCTCGGGCCGAGCACGGCTGTTTCGCCAACCGTGAACGAATTCGCGGTAATCGTCCGATCACCGCCGGCCGTCGATGTCGCGAGAATATTGCCTCCCTCGGCCCACACTGGCAGCTCGTCTACAAACGTGCGCATGAAGCGCCCGAACAGCGTGTGGTTCGACCTCCACTGGTAATCGACCTTTCCGATTCCCTGCCACTCGTTCACGTCGCGCTGTGCCCCCCACGTCACTTGTCCGCATGGGTCAGTCGTCTTGGGCAGCATCGCCGCCAGCTTGAGTGCGGCCGGGCTGAACTGCGCGGGATCGATACGATTGTTCACAAAGGGTGCGCGCAAGGCGATCTGCCGTCCTGCATTGCACTGCGGTGCGGTGAACGCCGTGAAGTCGCCCGCCAGCATCGCCGCCGTTGGTACCCAGGCAATGTTGTCCGAGGGCGCCTGACGCGTGCGCGTGCCCTGATAGGCACCGAAGAAGAACAGTTTGTCCCGCATGATCGGACCGCCGATCGTGCCACCGAACTGGTGTCGTTTCAGGCCATCGTCTGTTCGTTTTCCATCGACCCCGATCGCTGCAAACGGATTCGTCGCGTTGAACCTGCGGTCGCGAACAAACTCAAAAGCGCTGCCCGACAGCCGGTTGGTTCCCGACTTGGTCACCGCATTCACGGACGCGCCCGAGTGCATACCGTTGTCGGCGCTCAGGCCGCTCGTGGCAACGCTGAATTCCTGCAGTGCGTCCGGAAACGGCAAGGGCAGATTGAGGTTGTTGTACGGGTCGTTGTGCATCGCACCGTCGAGCGAGTACGCGACGCCATAGGCCAGGCCGCCACCGACGGAGATGGACACACCACCCGGGTTGTAGCGGGGCGATGTGGCCTGCTGATCCACTGCGGCGCCAGCAAGAATGAGCAGGCTCGTGACCTGGCGTCCTTGCAGTGGCAGCTCCACGATGCGCTCGTTCTCGACGACGTCGCTGATGCCAGCACTGCGGACGTCAACGAGCGGCGTTGAAGCTTCGACAGTGACTGTTTCGGCCAGATCACCAACACCGAGTGTCGCGTTGATCGTGGGGCTTGCTCCCACCTGTAACACGATGCCGGTCTGCACGTATGTGCCGAAACCGGAGAGCATGACTTCCAGTCGATAAGGACCGGTCGGCAGATCTGGCAGCAGATAGGTGCCCGAGCCGTCAGTCACAGCCGTGCGCTGCAGCCCCGTTGCTGTCTGGGTGACGGTGACCGTCGCCCCAGGCAGGACGCCGCCACTTGAATCGGTGACACGCCCCGAGAGATCGGCCGTGGACTGCTGGGCCCACGCGCCACCAGGCGCAATCAGCATCGTCAGAACACAGAGCATCAGGATCCGAAACAGCCCGTACATGTGGTCTCCTTTGAAGTGACGACCGTGTAACAAGTGCCGGGAATAATAGTGGGAACAGGGTGCGAATCATAGTGAGATTTGCTGCATGGAAGCCGTGACTTCGCCAGACGTACACCGCTCAATAGAGGCCATCTGGCGCATCGAGTCGTCGAGGGTGATTGCCAGCGTCGCACACCTCGTTCGTGACGTCGGGTTGGCCGAGGATCTGGCGCAGGACGCGCTGGTCGCCGCGCTCGAACAGTGGCCGAAGGAAGGGGTTCCGCGTAATCCGGGTGCATGGCTCACCCTGACCGCCAAGCGTCGTGGCATCGATACGCTGCGACGCCGCGCTCTGCTCGATCGCAAGCAACCAGAATTGACGTACGAGCTCGACGCCGGACGCGCGGACGACGCGACGGAAATTGAGCTCTCCATGGATGACGACATTGGAGACGATCTTCTGCGTCTGCTGTTCGTCTCGTGTCATCCGGTGCTGTCTACCGAGGCGCGCCTGGCGCTGACGCTGCGTCTGCTCGGCGGCCTCACGACGGAGGAGATTGCGCGCGCGTTTCTCGTCTCCGAGCCCACGATCGCGCAACGTATCGTTCGTGCCAAGCGCACCCTCGCGCAGGCTCGGGTCCCGTTTGAGGTGCCGCACGGCCCGGATCGGGCAGCCCGTCTGTCGGCCGTACTCGAAGTGATCTATCTGGTGTTCAACGAGGGTTATTCCGCAACGGCCGGCGACGACTGGGTGAGGCCCGAGCTCTGCAGTGACGCGCTGCGTCTTGGTCGCGTCCTTGCCGAGTTGGCGCCGGGGGAGCCGGAAGTGCACGGTCTTGTGGCGCTGATGGAGATTCAGTTGTCACGCTTTCGTGCTCGCGTTGGGCCCGCGGGACAACCTGTTCTTCTTCTGGATCAGAACCGCGCATTGTGGGACCAGCTCCTGATTCGTCGTGGGTTTGCGGCCCTTCAGCGCGCCCAGGCGTCGGGTGCGCCCGGTCCGTATGTGCTGCAGGCGAGTATCGCCGCATGTCACGCACGTGCCACGACCGCTGATGCGACAGACTGGCGACAGATTGTTGGACTCTATGCGGCGCTGATCGCGGCGACTGATTCACCAATCGTTCGGTTGAACCACGCGATCGCCGTGAGCATGGCCGAGGGCGCTCGCACGGCTCTCGCGCTCGTGGATACGTTGACATCGGATCCCGCAATGGCGGCCTACCACTACCTCTCGAGCGCGCGCGGTGATTTGCTCGGACGGCTCAACCGTTGGAAGGAGGCCCGCGGGGAGTTCGAGCGTGCGGCTTCGCTGACGAAGAATGCGAAGGAGCGCGAGCTGCTCCTGGAACGAGCTCGAGCCTGCGCTGATCATGAGCCGGAGTCGTGACCCCGGAGGTGGAGCCTTCCGTCCGGCAGCCGCTCTAGGAGTGTGACGCCCGGCTGGCGGCGATCAGGCGAGGCGACTCGCGTTCGAACTCTGCACTTCGCGCGGGCGCGGTCGTTTGAAGCCGACGCGGGGGTGGCGCTGGGTCCTCAGTTGCCGCTGCCCGGAAGGTGTCGCGGCCGGACTGCTTGGCCTTGTACATCGCCGCGTCAGCCCGGCCGACGAGGGTGGTGGCGTCGAGCTCACCACGCTCCGCCTGGGCGATTCCGATACTCAAGGTGACTCGGCTTTCGAAGCCAACGTCCAGATTTCTCATGGCTGCACGGAGCTTGATCGCCGCCTGCTCCGCACCCTCGAGCGCTGTTTCGGGCAGGATGATCAGGAACTCGTCCCCGCCGAATCGGCACCGGATGTCTGTCGTTCTCAGGACATTCCCGATGAGGACGCCCAGTTTTTCGAGCACGACATCCCCAGCGAGGTGCCCCCGCGAGTCGTTGATCGTCTTGAACTGATCGATATCGAGCATGAGGACCGAGACCGGTCGCCTGGATCTCCGCGCTCTTCTCAGCTCTCCTTGAAGGTTCATCACGCCGGCTGCGCGGTTCAGGCACCCGGTCAGCTGATCTACGATGCCCTGTTGCTGCAGTTCCTGCACGACGCTCAGATTGCGGAGGGCCAACGCCAGCGGCGCTACGGCCGCAGTCGAAGCGATGCGATCGGTTGTCGAGAGCCTGGGCACGTTGTGCACGCCAAGTACCCCGACCACCATGGGGCCGACCATCAGCGGAAAGCACACGACTTCCTCGAGTTCCACGCCGTGGCGGTCGTTACCAGGCAGGTTTGCTTCGAGCAGGGCCTGCTCGGCCATCTGCTCCTGCGCCTCGATCGAGCGCGGAGAGCCGTGCGAACTAGCCTGGGCAATCTCAATCCATGTCTTGTCCCGGCGGGCAAGCAGCCAGTATCCACGGTCGCCAAAAAACGCCGGCAGCTGCTGGCACAGCGTCCGCTGAAGGGCCTCCTCTTCAAGCGACCCCGCCAGGGCATTCCCGAACGACAGTAATCGCTCGAGCTCCTCGGCCTTCGCATGTGACACCTTGGCGTCGGCGGCGGCTTCGACTCTTTTTCGTGATTGCGTGATGGCGAAAGCGACCGACAGCACCGTCAGCGCTGGAAGAAACGCCACGTGGTACTGGTCTTCGATTGAGGCGATGACGTCGAGGAAATCCTTGAGCGGCTGGTTGAAAAGCGTGACCGCCGCAATGATGAGTGAGACGGCGAGAGAGGCGTCGGTCCTGCTGATTATCCGCACTGGTGATGGCCTGTCGCGGCTGCGCAATGTCCTCGTGGTCACGCCGGTTGGTCTGCTCGACCTTCAAGCAGCGAAGCAGCATCCGTACCAGAACTGTTTGCATGGTCTTGCCGCTAAGTCGCACTCTCACCGCAGTCCTGCTCATACTGGATCGCACTTTTCGTACGAGCAATGACGAATCTGTAAGCGCGTGCTGTCATCGAATGCGAGAATGGGAAATCGTGGCGCTGGATCCGCCGGACGTTCGCTCGGACCACGCCTCCGGCCGAGCACCGGATGGACATCTGTGTGTCAGTGTCGGAACCCATTGCGTCGAACCCGCAAGGCGTCGTCAACAAAGTCATTCCTGCGGGTCGCTGCGCGGTCGCGCGGCAACTGGGATCCCGCAATCACGTTGCCGCAGCAGCGTATCTGCATGAGGTCTGGCTGCCAGTCAGCGGCGAGCGTCGCGGCGAATGTCCGATGTTCTTCCACTACGTCAACGTGGGTCCTGATATTCAGGACGACGACATGATCACGGACGTGTATCTGCCGTTGGGGTGAGAAGCCGCGTCAGACGAGCTGCGGGGCCAGGTGGGAGCCCAACGCTCTCACCCGGCTCTTCGTGGAGACTCAGAGGGAAGGAATCTCCCGGCCGTAGCTGTGGGTTTCCCACACATCCTTGAGGCGGTATCCATTCTCGCCGCGCGTGAAGACCAGGGCCGGCGTGTCACCCCTCGGCGACTGGCCGTCTGCGACGATGGATGCTGCCAGTGCGCTTGCATGAAGGCCTTGCTCGCCGCGGATGAGGAGTATTGCGGGATTGTCGGCGCTTCGCTCGACGCGGTACTCTCCAGCTGGCATTTTGTGATCCTGAACCTGGAACGGGAACGGAACCCTCACGTCGATCGTCGCCCCCCTGGCCGATCCGCCTCCGACGAGGAGCGCAAACAGCAGCAGCATGGGCGTCCTCAGCTTTGATGTCATATCAACCTCCCCGGCTCGCACTCGAGCCGTCTCTCTCTCCATTGAACCTGAGGTCTCATCACTGTCACGTGACCGGGACATGAATTTCCTGTCATGAAGCACTCGGCGTGCGGCGGGTGACCCGGCTGACAGGGTGTTCTTGACGCCAGCTCCCGGTGCGCACGACGATGATCGTGTGCGGGTTCTCCTTGTGGAAGACGATCGGAGCATCGCTGATTTCGTGTCGGCTGGTCTGCGGCAGGAGGGATTCGCTGTGGACGTGGCAGGCAATGGTGTCGATGGACTCGACCTGGCTCAGGGCCAGGCCTACGACGCCGCTGTCGTTGACATCATGCTGCCTCGTCTCGATGGCCTCAGCCTGGTGAGTGCGCTTCGCCGGGCAGGCGTACGAACCCCGGTGCTGTTTCTCAGCGCGCGCCATTCGGTGGACGACCGTGTCAAAGGACTTCAGACTGGTGGTGACGACTATCTGACGAAGCCCTTTGCGTTTCCTGAACTGCTCGCGCGTGTGCAGGCCCTCACCAGACGGGGGCAGGTTGCACAGGCGCCCACGGAGTTGACCTTTGCGGATCTGCGGCTCGATCGCCTGACGAGACGTGTCGAGCGCGCAGGTGTGGCCATCGAGCTCAGGCCACGAGAGTTCGCGCTGCTCGAATACCTCATGCTGCATCCCGGTAAGGTCCTCTCAAAGGCGATGATCGTGTCCCACGTCTGGGACTACAGCTTCGATACCGGGACGAACGCAGTGGATGTCCTCGTGTATCGGCTCCGAGAAAAAATCGACAAGGAGTTCGATCCCAAACTTCTACAGACCGTTCGCGGCGTGGGTTATGTCCTCAAGGGTGAATGAATCGATCGGACGTGCATTCGCGCTCAGGCTGGGCCTCTGGTATGCCGCTTTGTTCGTCGCGAGCGCCGTCACGCTGTCCGTCGCGACCTACGCGCTGCTGGCACGCGCGCTTGCCGCGCAGGACCATGACGCACTCGCCTCCATGCTGTCTCGCTATGCGGTGGAGTACCAGGACGAAGGCTTGAACGGGCTGCAGACCATGATCACGGCGGACGCCGGGCAGGGCCGACACGAGCGGTTGCTGGTTCGCGTCATGAATCAGCGTACAGAGGTGGTGTATTTCACGGCGCCTCCAGGATGGGGAGCCTTCGATCTATCGTGGCTCGATCGGCCAGCCGCGCGCAGATCCGGCTGGACGACGATCGACAGTCCTCCTGACGGTGCGGTGTTCGAGGTGGGCACCGCGATGCTGGACGACGGCATCCTGGTCCAGGTCGGCAGAAGCTCGCACGTGCGCGATGAATTGCTGGCGAACTTCCGCGCGCGTGGTCTGCAGGTTCTTGCCTTGATCGCGGTGGCCGCGGTCGCTGGAGGGTTTCTCATTACCCGCGCCGGTCTCGCACCTTTGCGAGCGCTCGAGTCTACGGTTCGATCGATTCTTCGTACCGGACAGCTTGACGCGCGCGTTCCGCTCACCCACTCCAGCGATCCGCTGAATGAGCTCGGGACGCGCGTGAATGAAATGCTCGGCCGCATCCAGGCGCTCGTCGTCGGCATGCGGGGGGCACTGGACAACGTCGCGCACGATCTGCGGACACCGCTGACACGCTTCCGGAATGTGGCAGAGTCGGCGCTCGTGGCCGGCAATCCGGAGAGCATGCGTGAGGGTCTTGCGCACGCGCTTGAAGAAGCAGACCGCGTCAGCGCGACCTTGACTGCGCTCATGGATATTTCCGAAGCGGAAACGGGCACGATGGTTCTCGCGCGGGAGCCGGTGCACCTCGCATCCGTAGTCGATGAAGCGGTGTCCCTTTACGCAGACGAGGCCGATGACAAGGCGATCACGCTGCAGTCTCACGTGCCAAGTGCTCTCCAGGTCGTTGGTGACCGAACACGATTGCGTCAGGTCTGCGCGAATCTGGTTGAGAACGCCGTGAAGTACACCGAGCGCGGAGGACGTATCGACATCGACGCTGGGCCAACAGGCGATGGCGTGTCACTGACGGTTCGCGATACGGGCATCGGTATCGATCCGGCAGACATCCCGCATGTATGGGATCGCCTGTATCGCGCTGATGCCAGTCGCACGACTCGAGGGCTGGGCCTTGGCCTCTCGCTGGTGAAAGCCGTGGTCGTGGCGCATGGTGGCCGCGTCGATGTCGCCTCAATGCCGGGGCAGGGGAGCAGCTTCACGGTCGTGCTTCCCGCCTCCGCGAGAACCTGACGAGGTAGCTTCACTTCGAGCCCCGAACCCCGAATCCCGAAGCCCGAGCCACCTGTCACCGCTGTCATGTTCGAGACAGAACCGTGAAAGCGATCCTGCCGTCCAATAGTTTGTGAGCGCAGCCTGCAGCGGTTGCGCATCCATCACAAGTGAGGACACACATGATCGCATCCGCTCCACGCCCACGTCGCTTTTGGCCATCGTCCGCTCGAGTCGCTCTCGCGGGTCTGGTCGCCCTGGCCGTCGGCGCTGGGTTCGCAGGCGGACGAGCCACGCTCGCCGCTGCGAGTCAGCGTCCGGTGGTGGCGCCCCCGGCCCACACCGCTACTGCCGTCGGTCCCGAATACGGACCAGTGTCGTACAGCACGATCGTCGATCTGGCCGCTCCCGCTGTCGTGACCGTGCGTGTAGAGAAGCAGGCAAGCGCGTCACGCACCGCAATTCCGACGCCCTTCCGCGATTTTTTTGGTCCGCAGCTCGAGGAACCTCGAGGCCGCAGGGAGGGTGGTTTGGGCTCCGGCGTCATCATTCGTCCTGATGGTCACATCCTGACGAACAACCACGTCGTGAATGGCGCGGGCAAGATCCGCGTCGATCTGTCTGACGGCCGCACGTACCCGGCCACGCTCGTCGGCGCGGACGAAGCCAGTGATCTTGCCGTGCTCAAGATCGCGGCGAGCAACCTTCCGACGCTCAGCTTCGGCGATTCCGATCGCATGAAGGTGGGTGACGTGGTGCTCGCGTTCGGCAACCCGCTCGGGGTTGGCCAGACGGTCACGATGGGCATTGTCAGCGCGAAAGGCCGAGCTACTGGCGTCGGTGATGGAAGCTACGAAGACTTCCTGCAGACAGACGCCCCGATCAACCAGGGAAACTCCGGCGGTGCACTCGTCAACCTGCAGGGTGAACTTGTCGGGATCAACGCGCAGATCCTTTCGCCATCGGGTGGAAACATCGGCCTCGGCTTCGCCATTCCGTCTTCAATGGCGCGAGCGGTGGCGGATCAGCTGGCCAAAGACGGTGTCGTGCATCGCTCGAAGCTTGGTGTGACGGTTCAGCCAATGACCCCGGATCTCGCGCAGAGTCTCGGGGTCACGGAGACACGCGGCGCGCTGGTCAGCGACATCGAATCGGGGAGCCCGGCCGATCGGGCAGGAATGAAACAGGGAGACGTAATTGTTTCGTTGAACGGCCAGCGAGTGTCGGATGCGAACGCTCTTCGCAATCAGATCGCGAGCACTCGTCCAGAAACGACCGTGTCGATCGAGGTGATGCGCGGTGGCAAGCTTGAAACGAAGTCGGTCCGCCTCATCGAGCGTGAGCGCACGGAGCGGGCGTCGCTGAACCCCGCGCAGGGTGAAAACGCTGGAGGGCCAAGCTTCGGCATGACTGTCAGTCCTCTCACGCCAGACGTGGCGGAGCAGCTGGAGTTGCCGCGGACGGAGAAGGGGCTGGTGGTCACCGACGTCGATCCCGACGGTATCGCCGCGTCAGTGGGTATTCAGGCGGGAGATGTCATCAAGCGCGCGAACGACCGCGAGGTGACGACGGTGCCTGCGCTTCATGCGGCGATAGATGCGCACGAGAATCGGCCCGTGCTGATGCTTGTGAACCGGCACGGGGCGAACCTCTTCGTCGCGATGCCTCGTCAGCAGTCGTAACGCCAGTCCGGTCGGTCCGGTCGTGTTTACGCTCGATCCGTAGGGCGGGTTCCGCGTAGCGGGCCCGCCTTCCCGGATGTCTTGTCGTGAGGTGCCACAGGTGAGTCTTTCTGGCGGACCTCCTCCAACTCCAGATGAAAACGGTGCAGGAAGTGGTGGAGCGCCGGAGCGAGCAGCACCGCCACCATCGTCAGAAAGAACACGCCGCTCAGCAGTGCATAGAAGATCGCGAAGACCTTCGCTGCAGGCCGCACCACCGGATTGACGGGTCCCATTCCAGTCAGGATCATCGCCGCGTTGAGGAAGGCGTCCAGCCAGGGCAGGTCTGCGAGCGTGTGATAGCCGAGCGCACCAAGGGCCAGGGCCACGGCCACCAGCCCGCTCATGATCCCGGCGTTCCGGAGAAGCCGGCGCAGGAGGAAGCGGCGCTGGACCGGGTGGGACATTCTCGTCACTCCTCCAAAATACCTCGCATGGGGCTTCCGAATCGAAACGTGTACCCTACAGGGATGGCCGAGCGGTCTTGGGCCGGGCGGCGGTCACAGGGCGCGACTGGGAATGTTTATCGTGGACTTGGAGTGGAGAGATGGAAGCTGTCGAGGTCGTGAAGGAGTGCTACGAGGCGTTCGGACGGGGAGACATTGCGGGTGTGCTCAGTCGGGTATCGCCTGATGTGTCGTGGATTGACCCTGGATTCCCTGACGTTCCTTATGCCGGCGTACGCAATGGCCGTGATGGTGTAGCGGATTTCTTCCACAGCCTCCGAGTGCACGTCGAGTTCACGTCGTTCGAGCCCGGCACATTCATCGCGAGCGGTCCCGACGTCGTCGTCTTTGGCCATTTCGCGGGCGTCGATCGGCATACCGGAACGCGCTTCCGCTCCGACTGGGCGATGAGATGGAGGGTCGAAGACGGCCTGGTGACGCTTCATCAGGCGTATGCCGACACCAGCGCGATCGCGCGCGCGTTGGGCACACTCCGTCCTGTGCTTGTCGAGGCGGCTGGCTAGATCAATCGACTGCGCCGCCCTAGGCGCGGGACGAATCCGGGATCGCCTCTGTTTGCGACGTCGCTTCGAAAGCGAGACGCGCGGGCTCGGGTAGTGGAGAAGGCGCGCTCGACGGAGCCGGCTCCGGAGAGACTTGATTCGCCGGTTGGCGTGACGGTCCGCTCACCTGTGCGAATCGCTGAACCTGGAGAGATTCAGTCTCCCGAAGCGCGTCTACGTGCTCTGGATTGAGTCGCAGGACCTTCTTGTAGATCGCGCCGGCGCGCGCAAGAAACCCCGCCTTCGCCAAATCATCTGCGATCCTCGTGTATTCGCGGATCGCCTGCTGACTAAGGCCTGCGCGAACGAGCAGATCTCCCAGCGTATTCGCTGAGCTCCAATCGGTCGGATCGTGTCGAACGACCTGCTCGTAGGCTTCGATCGCCTGCGGCACCTTTCCCTGTTGCATCAGGCTCTGTGCCTTGTCCAGGGCCGATCGTCTGTCGAACCGTCCATCCGTCGCGGATTTGGCCATGTGTTCCGTTTCGAACTAGCGGCGGCCGCCCGATTCCGGAGGTGAACCCGCGGAGGTGAGCGACGCGATCTGGTTGAAGTAGAGCGACTTAGAAAGAACACACGGCAGGGGCCCGGCGCCGGGGAAGCCCGCGAATGCGGCTCTGGGACTAAGCGCGATGAAATGGTGCATCGAGTAGAGGTGAGGGCCTTCCGACCCCACCTGGTGGAAGGTATCGGCATGAATGTCCACCCGGTTCAGGTCGTGGAGGCGGAAAAACACCAGAAGACCAGCCGCACAAATCATCAGAGGCCCTGTCGATCACACATTTAGGGCCGATAGTCAGGGCGGGCGCACACGTGTCGATTCGCGTAGTCCTGTTACGCAGGTCCACCCTCAGCGCCCAAGGACCACACGTTTCTTGACCACGAACAGCAACGTCACCGCTCCCCTGGTGGATCAGACTGTTGAAGCTCGCCATTTGCGGCGTCTTCTCGACACCCAACCTGCGTGTCTGATGCGGATCGCATCGACGGGCGAGGTCCTCGCCGCCAACGACATCGCTCTGGAACTGCTCGGCCTCGAACATCGGAAGCAGGCCCTGGGGGCGTTCTTCACGAACTGGATCGTCCCGGACCAAATCGAGGCGTGGGAAGACTTTGCCGTCCGGGTCGTGGGCGGCGCGCGTACATCACTGGAAACGCATGTCGTGACGGGCGACCTGCGGCGCAAGGTCCTCCTTCACGGCACGCCGCTGACCGATCATCCGGACGGCATCGCATCGATGCTTGTCGGGGCGCACGACATCTCGGAACGTATGGTGCTCGAATCGACGATCGAGCAGCTCTGCCAGTCGTCGGACCAGGACGATGCGGATGCGGTGGAGTTCGAAGACGAAACCGTCGTTCCCCTGGATGAACCCGAGGGCCCCTCGCTGCAGGAGCAGTTCGATCGGCTCGCTGCCGACTATGAAGCCGCCAGAGCCTCGATCGCCGACGCCGCGGAGAATCAGCAGCGGATTCAGAGCGAATTCGAACAACGCATAGAGCAGCTGACAACAGCGAACCAGTCCGCGCAAACGGCACTCGCCGAAGCAGTGGAGGCCCGCCAGTGGATGCAGCGGGACTTCGAGGAGCGGATCGAGCGTCTCAGTGCGACACAGCAGGCGCCCCAACCTGCATCTCAGCCGGCGGCGGAAAAGAGTGGCGGCAGTCCCAGGCTTCTGCGCCAGATCGAGGAACTCCAGGCCAGGCTCGAAACGCTCGACGCGGACCGAATCGCCACCGTGAAACAGTTGGCGGGCGCGATGGCGGGCCGGTTCCAGGCTGAAGCCCGGCTCCAGGAAGTCGCTCGCGAACGTGAGGCTGAGCTCAGGTCCACCGGCGACTCGGAAGGTCGCATCAGGGAAGCTGTCGAACAGCAGCAACAGTTGGCGCGCCAACTCGAGGAGACCGAGCAACTCCTGAAGACAGTCACGCAGGAGAGCCAGGCGCACGCCGCCCAGGCTGCAGCCGAACGAACCGCAGCGCTGGCGCAACAGTCGGATGGCGCGGCGGCGCGCAGCTGGCTCGAAGTGGAGTTGCGCGAGGCGACGGCGCGTCAAGAGGCATTGACGGTCGAGATCGGCCAGGCGAAGGCGTCGCTCCAGAGGTCCCTCGATGCACAAGCCGAGCTGCAGGCGGCGTTGGAGGCCCGTCAGACGGAAGTGGCGCAAGTGGCTGCCGAGCGATCGGACGCCTTGGCCCGGCTCGAACAGGCTGCGACGGCGCAGCGACAGCATGAAGAACAGGCTGCGGCAGCCCGGAGACAGCAGGAAGCAGATGCCTCGGCGGTCCAGCGACAGCATGAAATCGACATGCACGAGGCGGCGACGCGGCACGCCCAACTGACGACGGAAATCGAGAATGGGAAACGCCTGCTCTCGCAGGCTCTCTCGGAAGGTCGGGACCTGCAGACGACGCTCGTCATGCGCCAGGGAGAGCTGGCGCAGGCGAACGCGGAGCGCGCATCCGTGGCGGCGAAGCTGGACGAAGCTGTGGCGGAGCAGCAGCGACTGGCGGCGCAGCTCGAGAACAAGGAAGCGCAACGCGAGCAGATGATCGTTGAACTTCAACTGCGCCGGCGTCCGGACGAGACGGCCAGACAGCTGCAGATGACGCTCGAAGTGCGCCAGGCGGAGCTTGCTCAAGCTGTGACCGAGCGCTCGGCAGCCCTGACGCAGCTCAACGAACTCACCGCAAATCGTCGCAGGCTCGAGACGCAGCTCGCCGAAGCCGAGGCTCGGCGCGAGCAGCTTGCAATCGAGCTGAACAGCGCACAGGCCTCGCTTGGAGCGAAGCAGGAGCTTCAGGCAGTGCTGGACGCGCGACAGGCCGAACTGGCACAAGCCGTCTCCGAACGATCCGCCACCCTCGTTCAGCTGAACGAGCTGACGACCGAGCGAAGGCAGCTGGAGACACAACTTGCGGACGCAGACACCAGGCTGGATCAGGCGAACGCAGAGAAGCAGCGTCTCGCGCACCAGCTGAACGACGCCGTTGCGCAGCGGGAACAGATTGGAACCGAGTTGCGTCGGTCGCAGGAGTCGCTCGAGGAATCTCAGCGGCTGAGACAGGAGCTGCAGGCCACGCTTGAAGACCGTCAAGCGGAGCTGACTCAGGCTGTCGCAGACGGAGCCACCGCACTGGCGCGTCTCGAGGGTGCCGAGTCAGACCGCCGCCAGCTCGAATCACGGTTGAGCGAGGCGGAAGGGAGTGCAAGGGCCGCGGCGGATGCCCATCGTGCGCTCGAAGCCCAGCTGAACGAGGCGGTTGCGAAGCAGGAACAGCTGACCTTGGAACTCCACGACGCCCAGGCGGCGCGTGGTGAGTTGGAGACGGTTCGAGAAGCGCTCCAGTCTGCCCTCGATGCCCGGCAGTCGGAGCTTAACCAGTCGAGTGCGGAACGTGCCGCCGCGCAGTCTCAGCGCGACGAGGCGTTGTCGCAACGCGTCGCGGCAGAAACACGACGCGACGAGGCGGTGTCACAGCACGCCGCCGCAGAATCACAGCGCGTTGCCGCCGAATCGCAGCGCGACGAGGCGGTGTCACAGCGCGTTGCCGCCGAAACGCAACGTGACGAGGCCGCGTCCCAACGCGTCGCCGCAGAAACGCAACTCGCCGAAGCCCTGTCTCAACGCGCTGCCGCCGAGTCCGGGCGCGAGCAGGCCTTGGCAGATGTCCGCCGTCTGTCCGCTCAGGTGAGCGAGACGGAAGCACGGGTGCATGCCGCCACCGGTGAGCAGCGGCGGCTCGAGAATGAGCTCGCGACCGCGAAGGCACGGCACACGGCCCTCGACGAGGCGCTGACGCGCGCGCAATCAGCACTGGAGATGACGACGATCGCGAAGGACGAGATAGGTGTGGCACTCGTGGAGCGGCAAGCCGAATTGTCATCCGTGCTGGCGGATCGCACGCAGGCGCTGGCACGCGTGCAGGATCTGACCGAGGAGCACGGCGCGCTCGAGTCGCGATTGGCGGCAGCCGAGGCGCGGGTGCATGAAGTGACCACTCAGTGCCGGCAGCTCGAGGCCACTCTCTCCGACACCGAAGCCAGTCATCGTCTCCTCACGGACGAGATCATGACCCTGCAGCTGTCAGTGAAGGAGATGACGGTTGCGAACGAGGCGCTGGAGGGCGCTCTCGAAACGCGTGACGCCGAGCTGGCCAAGGTCGTCGCTGAACGATTGGTTGCCCTCACGCAGTTGAACGGCGTGACCACCGAGCGGCGCACGCTGGAAGTACGGCTGGAAGCCGCCGAGCTTCAGGTCAGTGAAGCCCTCACTGAACGTCGTCGTCTCCAGGCGAATCTCACGGATGCCGAGGCCCGTCAACGTCAGCTCTCAGCGGAAGCGGACAGGATGCAGGCCTCGCAGCACACGCTGCTCGAGGAGCAGCGGGCGCTCGAGGTTGCCCTCGAGGCGCGTCAGGTCGAATGTGCGCAGGTCGTGGCGGAACGCTCGGTCGTCGTTGCCCGGCTGGACGAGATGGCAGCCGAGCGGCATCGACTCGAGACCAGGCTCGGCGAGCGCGACGCCCGAGAGGACAGGCTCGCAGCTCAGCTGGAGGCTGCGCAGGTGGCCGCAGAATCCGGAATGCGGATGGTCGCCGAGTTCGACGCGGAACGCGCCCGTTTGCAGCAATCCATCGAGCTCATGGCCGGTCAGCACAAAGCCGAGCTCGCGCGGGAAGCGGCGGACCAGCAACGGCTGCACGTCCTGCTGGATCTTGCAGGCCAGCAGCATCAGGACCTTCGAACCAGGCTGCAGGACACCGAGCAGCAGTACCGCGAACATCGGTCGGCGCTCGACCAGACGCTGGCCGCGCATCGATCGTTGCAGACACGGCTGCAGGCACTCGACGCGGCACAACAGGAGATGGCCGCCGACCATGCCGCTGAACGGGCGCGACTCGCGCACCTCGTCGCGGAGGCCGAAGCCGCGCGCGACAAGCACGCTGAGGCGCTCGTCAATCGCGAGGTCGTCCTGAGCGCCCTGGCAGAGCACTCTCGCAGACTGACGCCTCTGGTGACGACGGGACGGGTAGCCCGTGAACTGGCGCCGCAGTTGCGGGAGCTTGTTGACCGCGTGGATGGCCTGGCGAGTCAGGTCCTCGACGACTGCCACCTCGAGCGTCAGGGTCGCACCGAGCTCGAGAAACTCCGAGCCGAAGTGGTCCGAGCCGGTGCCCTGGCAGGTGAGCTGATGAACGCGACGCTCGATCTCGACTCCCCGCATGCAGCACTCGACCGACGAGGCAGCCGCACGGAGAGCCGCTCGTGAGCGCGCGGGTCGCGCCGCGACGTCCCGCTGAGGCGTGTCCCTGGATCACGGGACTTCGCTTGTCTCCTGGCGGCGAGGCCACCCTGGAGAACATTTCCTGGAGCGGGCTGATGTCGCGCTGTCCGAAGCGCTTGGTCCCTGGCGTTCCGGTAACGGTCACCGTCGCCGGGACGTTCACGCCATCGGTGATCAAGGGACGCGTAGCGCGTTGCGAGGTGGGCGGGATCGGGAAAGACGGTGTGATTCAGTACAAGATCGGCATCGCTTTCGACGAACCGGTCAGCCTGCCAGATGAGGATGTGGCTCCGGTGGAGGAATCCACCGCTGTCACGGAAACCCTCGAACAGACAATCGAGAATCGCTGGTAGCCCTAGCGGCTACCAGCTGACGCCTGAGCGCCCGTCGTCCGGGCCTTCCGATACTGCGCCACCGGCAGATTGCATTGCTGCTGATACAGGAACGCATGCAGCCGCTTGTAGTCCGATGGGGGCAGGCGGAAGATCTTGAGCAGTGCGCGATAGCTTCCGCGCGTTTCCTGTAGACCGCGATCGACCAGAGCCGCCAGTTCGCCGCGTGTGAGCTCGCGCGCCCGGAACGCTTCGCGCACGACTGCCCAGAAGTCCTCGCCCACCTGCATGCGATCCCACAGCTGCTGAACGCGGTCGCTTCGTGCTTCACGGGGCGCGGGCGACTCTGTGCTCGAGGGTGAAACAGAGACCGTCGTTGCTGGTGCGGTGTGTCCACCGCGCATCTCCAATGGCAGATCCTCTGGTGTGAGCGGCCGCGTGCGATTGCGGAGCACGACGCGCTCCGTCACGTTTCGCAACTCACGGACGTTGCCGGGCCACGCGTACGTCAGCAGCTGTTGAGCGGCGTCTGGCGTCAACGTCGGCTTGGGAAGACCGTGGGTATGCGAGGCGTGATCGAGATAGTGGTCGAACAGCGTGAGGATGTCGTTGCCCCGCTCGCGAAGCGGCGGAACCTGGATCTGTATGACGTTCAGGCGGTAGTAGAGGTCCTCGCGAAACGCGCCGGCCTCGATCTGCGCCCGGAGGTCGCGGTTGGTCGCCGTGATCAGCCTGACATCAGCGCGTCCGCCTGGCTGGTCCGAGCCCACAGCCTGCACTTCGCCGGTTTCCGCGAATCGCAGCAGGACCGCCTGCATGCGCAGGCTCATTTCGCCGAGCTCATCCAGAAACAGCGTGCCACGGTCGGCCTGCCGAACAAGACCGACCTTGTCCCGGTAGGCGCCGGTGAAACTGCCACGGGAGTGGCCGAAGAGCTCCGATTCGAGCAGCGTTTCGGGAATGCCGCTGCAGTTGACAGCGATGAAGGGACGGCTGGCGCGCGCGCTCTGCGCGTGGATGAGCTGCGCCACGACCTCCTTGCCGACTCCGGTCTCGCCGAGGATCAGAACCTTCGCGTTCGTCCGCGCGGCGGATGCGATGGCCTCTCTCACCTCGTTGATCGGGGCGCTCTCGCCAAGGAGCGCCTGCGTCCTCGGACGCGGTTGAGCCAGTGAATTGGAGGGGAGTTGTCGCTCAGCGATTGTCATAGCCAAGAAAGTCTGCCTGAATAGGCAGACTAATCGCAAGACTTAAATCAGTAAATCACCAACTTGTAAGGAAGTTCATAGAAGTTCCGCGTCGAACCGTGCACACGCACGCATCCTGTATTCCGAGGATTTTTTTGAATCGCATCTCCCTGATTTGAAGTAAACCCCGAGAGGCATAGAGCGGCCGCACCAGTTCGATTGCGCGACCGGTTGGTTCCCGCAGAGGAGGGACTACTTACCTGTTGCGCCCGCTGAGCCGCGGACGGCTGCCTTGCTCTTCGAAGCCGAATCCATCAGATGGCCGGTTGAGCCGCCGGCCGTACATCCGATTTGCGCTTTGACGACTGGGGCTTCCGGCAACCGTCACCCGATCGCCAGGCTTCAACGTGTCGGCGGTGATGCCGATGTCTTCGAACTCGCGACGGTTGTCCAGCTCGATTTCCCACATCTGTCCGGACCGCGCGTCTTTCAGGTCGATGAACGGATGTGGGCTGACGAAGCGAAACTGCGCGATCACTCCGTCAACCGACGCCTGGCGGCTGCTGTCGTACGCGCCGGCGATCGAATGGTGGGCACGTGGAGCGGAGACGCCTCCCACCAGCATGACGGTCATCGCCAAGCCGAGGAGACGCGCTCTGAAAGCGTGCACGTCAGACACGGTAACCCGGGGCTTTCCACGAAAGCAATCGGGCCGCGTCCCTTGCGCCTATAATCGGTCGCACTTCGGGGAGGCCGGTATGAAACTGATGAGTCTGGGAGTGGCGGCAGTTCTCGTGGCATCGGTGGGAGTCCAGCGACCGACCGCCCACCATTCCGTTCCCGTCAACTTCGATCAATCCCGCGAAATCACGGTCACTGGGGTCTTGACCGAGATCAAGTGGGTCAATCCTCACGCCCACTTCCGGATCAACGTCACCAACCCTGACAGCGCCGTCGTCGAATGGCTCATCGAGATGGGTGCCGCCAACACGATGAGGCGTGCGGGCTTTCCGATGGATCGATTCATGGTCGGCGATCGCCTGACGATCATCGGGAATCCAGGACGGCGCGATCGCACGATGATCCTGAACGAAACCGTCCTCCCCGACGGCACGCATCTGACGCCCACTATGCGTCCGCGCGACCCGACAGGAGCAGCGAGCTCCGGAGAGTAGATTGCGGGGAGGATCATCATGAATGTCACCGCTGTCGCACGATCGTTGGCACTCGCGACACTTGTCCTGTCAACGGATGCGTCCGCCCAACGCGTGATACCGCCCGTCCCGGCAGGCCAGCCGGATTTATCCTCGAAGAACTGGATCGCTGGCGGCGGCCGTACCGAGTTCAATGACTTTGTGTACACGGCCGACGGCAAGAAGCGATTCGACGCGTACGACTTCAAGAAGGACGATCCGGCGTACGGCTGCATCGGCGCCAGCTGGACGCGCATCTACCTGAATCCCAACGTGGTGATCCAGATCACCCAGAAGGTGGATTCCGTCCGGCTGCAATACGAGTGGATGGACATCGATCGACTGGTGCCGCTCGTAGACCCGACGAGCGCCAATCCGCGCCGCTCGAACGTCCCCGGACATCCGGCGCTTGGCTATTCAGCCGCGTGGTACGATGGCGACACTCTGGTGATCGACACCATCGACATGGAACCGGGCTACGTCACGACGATGGTCGAGCGAGCCGGGATGCCACAGAGTCGCCGGATGCATACCGTTGAGCGGTTGAGTCGTCAGGGCAACGTGCTGACGATTGCCACGACCCATCTGGACCCAGCGAACTATCGCACGCCAGTCGAGACCGTGATTCGCTACCAGGCGACCGATTGGGAGCTGATGAAATACGGCTGCACGCCTGAAGAAGCGGCCGTCGTGGCGCCGCGATAGGAGACCCACGTGTTCATCGCGCTCCTGCTTTTCCTGCAACTGACGAAAGCTGATCTCGCGCCGACGGGGACGCTCCGCGTCTCGTTCATCGGCAACAATCCGGTGCAGGGACGCGCGGATGCCGCAACGGGCGCGACGACAGGCCCGGGACCTGACCTTGCTCGGGAACTGGCGAAGCGGCTTGGTGTTCCAGTGGTGGTCATGCCGCTCGCCGACGCTGGTGCGGTCCTGGAAAGCATCACATCAGGCAAGGTGGATTTCGGGTTTCTGGCGGTCGAGGCGGCAAGGGCCACGCAGGTGGACTTTTCGCGTCCGTACCTGCTGTCTGGCAGCGCCTACGCGGTGCGCTCTGATTCGACGCTGGCGAAGACAGCCGATGTGGATCGCGCGGGGATAACGATCGGCGCTGTGACGGGACAGAGCCCTGAGGTCTGGGTGCGCGAACACGTGAAAGCCGCACGCCTCATCAGTCTGCCGACGGTGCCGCCCAACGCCGAGCTCGCGGCGATGCTGCGCGACCGGCGCGTGGATGCCTTTGCGGCCAACCGCACACGCATGGAAGAGCTCGCCCGCGACTTTCCCGAGGTACGCGTGCTTCCCGACAATTTCACTGTCCTCGGGCAGGCGATCGCTGTCGCAAAGGGTCAGCGCGCGCGTCTCGACAGCGTGAATCGTTTTCTTGCCGACGTGCTCGCCACGGATTTCGTCAAGACGTCGATCGAACGATCGAAGCTCCTCGGCGTCGAGCCCGCGCGATAGCCCAGAGCGATATACTTTTCGCCATGCGCCCGATGCCCGCCCGCGGCACCTCCGTGCAACTACTCGTCGTGCTTCTCGCTGCCGTATCAGCAGGGGCCGTGATGGTCGGCGCGCAGGGGAAGTACCCCCGGAGCGTGGTGATGCTCTCGACGCATTCCAGCCCTGGTGGCGGAAGTGATGTCTTCCTTCGCGAGATGGCGCCACATCTCTCGAGGGTCATGGGCGTCAAGATCGTCGTGGACAACCTTGCGGGTGGAAGCGGCGCGAAGGCGATGGCGGTGCTGGCCAAGTCGAAGCCGGATGGCGGCCTTTTCTACGCGACCACTCCGACGTTCATCTATACGTCGCTGCTCAGCCGGCCGGCGGCCACCTATCGCGACCTCGAGCCGATCGTGAACATCTTCTACGACCCCGAGGTTCTGTACACCGCGACGAATTCGAACTTCAAGACGCTCGATCAGGTGCTTCAGCACGCGCGCACGGGCAAGGGCCGCTGGGGTGCCGCCAACCCGGCGTCTCTCGAGCGCCAGGTCATGGAGCAGCTGAGACAGAAGACCAAGGTCGCGCCCGTCATTGCCACGTTTGAAGGTGGTGGCGACATGTTGATCAGCGTGCTCAACCACACGCTCGACATGGGCATTGGCGAGCTGCAGGAGATCCGTGCCCAGCTCGATGCGGGCCGTGTGCGCATTCTTGGTGTCGCTGGCGACGCACGGATCTCTCAATACCCCGACGTGAAGACGCTCAAGGAACAGGGCATCGATCTCGCCGTTCGGAAGTTCCGTGGGATCGCTGGTCCCAAAGCGACGCCACCAGCAGTGATCGCCGCATGGGAAGCCGCCGTGCCCAGGCTGCTGGCCGATCCTGCCTACCAGAAGATCTATTTGAAGAACGGTCTGCTCCCAGGCTTCATCGGCCACGCTGAGTATCAGAAATTCATGGGCGACTTCGGTCGCCAGACGGAAGCGTTCCTCAAGCAGTCCGGCGTCATCCGTTGAATCGTGACCTGGCGCTCGGCGGTGCGACGCTCGCGATCGCCATCGCTTACTACCTGCTCTCCGCGCAGATCCCCGAAAGCCAGCTCGCCGACGCGGTAGGACCTCAAGGGCTCCCGCGTGTCTACGCGTACATTCTTGGCGCCCTGTCTCTCGCGTTGATCGGAAGCGCTATCCGGGGCTCTGGGCTCGGGGCTCGGGACTCGAAGGAGCCGTCGAATCCCGAGTCCCGAGTCCCGAGTCCAGGGCTGAAGATCCTCCGCCCTCTCGGTGTCGTCGCCATCGGCGTCATCTACATCGTTGTTGTTCCCTGGCTGGGTTACATCGTGTCGCTCGCGGGCCTCATCGCGGCGACCACGTATTACCAGGGGGGAGGGTTCAGTCGCAGGGTGGTGATCGTGGCGCTGTCCGGGGCGCTGCTCTTCTGGGGTCTCTTCGTCGCGATCCTCGGGATCCAGCATCCTGCGGGCATCTGGCCGTCGCTCTTCTGATGCTGATTCTCGAGAGTCTCTGGTCCACCTGGATTGTTCCCGCTGCGTTCGGTGGCGTGGCGTGGGGCATTCTCGGTGGCGCGCTCCCAGGTATCTCGCCGTCAATCACGATGGCGCTCCTGTTGCCGCTGACCTACGGCATGGATCCTACCGTCGCGATCGTGATGCTCGCGTCCACGTACGTGGGCGCCGAGTACGGTGGGTCAATCCCCGCGATTCTCATTCGCACACCGGGCACCAACGCTGCCGCAGCGACCGTCGTCGATGGATACGCGATGAAGCAGCAGGGCCGCGCGGGCGAGGCCTTGGGTATCTCGCTGTACTCAGGCTTTGTCGGTGGCCTGTTCGGCCTGGCGATGCTCGTGCTCCTGGCCGAGCCGCTCTCGAACGTGGCGCTGGCATTCACACCGCAGGCGTACTTCGCGCTTGGTGTTCTTGGATTGAGCGTCATTGCATCGCTCTCTCGCGAGTCATTGATCAAAGGACTTATCGCTGGCGTGCTTGGTCTCATGATCTCGACCATTGGCACGGACCCGGTGACCGGGACCAGTCGTTTCACGTTCGACAGTCCCGATCTGCTTTCCGGTATTCCGCCAATCCTGGTGATGGTTGGTCTGTTCGCTATCGGCGAAATGCTCGCGCAGACGGGTGAGCCCAGTCTGCAGGACGTTCCGGAGCGCCCTCGCATTCGTTTTCCGGGACCCGCGATGTGGCGCCGTATCGCGCTGCCTCAGCTGATCGGTTCGGTCATCGGGACGATGGAGGGCGTGATGCCGGGCGGCGGAGGAGCCGTCTCCTCCTTCCTTGCGTACAACGAGGCACGGCGCTGGTCGCGTCACAAGGAAGAATTCGGCAAAGGCTCACCGGAAGGCATCGCCGCGCCGGAGGCCGCCAACAACACCGTGGCCTGCACGGCCCTGGTGCCGATGCTCAGCCTCGGCATCCCAAGTTCCAATTCCGCGGCCGTCCTGCTGGGAGGATTCCTCCTGCATGGTCTGCTGCCGGGACCGATGCTGTTCGTCCAGAACCCGGACGTCGTCGATGGTCTCTTCCTGGGGCTGTTCGTCGCGAATATTGCGATGGTGATCGTCGGGTATCTGATCATGGGTCCGTGCATCTGGCTCGTCAGCCGGCCGAAGCCGTATCTCATGGCTTTCATCTACGCGCTGGTGGTGTCAGGTGTCTTCGCGATCGAAGCCAGTGAGTTTCACGTCGCGGTGGCTCTGGCGTTCGGTGTACTGGGATACGTGATGCGATCGGCGGGTGTGCCACTGCTGCCGATGGTGTTGGGAGTGGTGCTCGGCTTTCTCGTCGAGTCGAACTACCGTCGAGCGCTCGTGCTCTCTGGCGGGGATCACATGATCTTCATCCAGGATCGTCTTGCTGCCGTCCTTCTCTCACTGGCCCTGATCTTCATCGTCGGCTCGCTGTATCGGCATGCCATCGAGACGCGCCCAAAGCCTAGAGCCTGAACCCAGAGCCAAAAGCCTGAAGCCAAGAGCCCTATCTAATGTCTTCCATCGCCGAACAAATCGCTGACTGGCTCGTCGCGACGCAGGGTCGAAACCTTCCAACCGATGTCGTGGCGACGGGAGAACGACTGTTCCTTGACGTGGCCGGGCTGTGCATTGCGGCTCGACGCGAGGACTACATCGCAGCGACGCTCGCAGCGGTTGATCGCGGCGGGGCATGTTCGGCGCTGGGCCATCCGGGCGGGTTCGATGGATTCGGTGCCGCGCTCGTCAACGGAACGGCGGCGCACGGCGAGGACTTCGACGACACCTTTGAAGGTGGACCCGTACACTCCGGCGCCGTCATCGTCCCGGCAGTACTCGCCGCCTGCGAGCGCGAGGGACTCGGTGGCGAACGGTTTCTGGTTGGGCTCACGACAGGTGTTGAGCTCCTCTGCCGACTGAGTCTCGTTGCGCCCATGGCGACGCACAACGCCGGGTTTCATCCGACGGCTGTGTTCGGCGCGCTGGCAGCGGCAGGAGGTGTGAGCGCGGCTCTTTCGCTTTCGCGGGATCAGACGGCTTCCGCACTGGGTATCGCGGGCAGCATGGCGTCGGGCATCATCGAGTACCTTGCTGAAGGCACCTGGACGAAGCGCATGCACGCCGGATGGGCGGCGCAGTCCGGTCTTCGTGCGGCGCTGATGGCGCGCGGCGGGTTCGCCGGTCCTCGCACGGTTTTCGAAGGCGTGCATGGCGTCTATCGCGCATTCGCGCCTTCGGTGAAACCCAACTTCGAGCCGCTCGTGGATGGCCTGGGCACGCGATGGGTCACACCGACGGTCGCGTTCAAGCCGTACGCCTGCGGAACCATGACGCAGCCGTTCATCGACTGCGCTGTTCGTCTGGCGGAGAGCGGTGTTCGGGCCGAGGACGTGATGAGCATCGAGTGCGAGGTCGCTGCAGGCACGGTTCCCCGGTTGTGGGAACCGCTGGCGACGAAGCATCGACCACCGACGCCCTATGCGGCCAAGTTCAGCACGCCGTTCTGCATCGCCGTTGGCTTCTTCGATCGCAAGGCCGGGCTCGCGCAGTTCAGCGCGGAGCGGACGCAGGAGCGTGAGGTGCTCGCCCTGACGTCGAAGGTCCGATACGTCATCGATCCCGCCAACGAATATCCGAAGAAGTTCACCGGTCATCTCCGCGCAACCCTTGCCGATGGGAGACACGTGGAGTTTCGCCAACCTGGGATGCGCGGAGGCGCTGACGCTCCGCTGTCCCAGGAGGAGTTGGAAGGGAAGTTCGTGCAGAACGCCCTGTACGGTGGCTGGTCTGCCGCTGCAGCCGAGCGGCTGCTATCCGTCTCGCGCCGGCTGTTTGCCGAACCGACGCTCGATGCGCTCAAGGAGTTCCGGGCATGAAGAATGAACTGGCAGGTCGTGTGGCCCTGGTCACGGGCAGCGCGCGCAATATTGGTCGCGCCATTGCGCTCTCGCTCGCGCAAGGCGGTGCCTCGGTGATGGTCACCGCGAAGCAGGCAGCTGCCGAAGCCGAGGCGGTGGCGGAGGAGATCCGCGGATTCGGCGGACGCGCCGCATCGATGATTGCCGACGTTGGAGATCCCGCGTCCGCGGCGAGCCTGGTGCGGACGACGGTCGAGAAGCTTGGGCGGCTCGATATCCTGGTGAACAACGCCAGCGTCAGGCGCGAGGTGGACTTCGCCGATCTCGAGTACGACGAGTGGCGCGAGATCATGGGGATCACCCTTGATGGCGCCTATCTGTGCAGCCGCGCGGCGATGCCGCACCTCATTGCCGCGGACGGGGGATCGATCGTGAACATCGGGGGCCTGTCCGCGCATACGGGCGCCACGCGGCGTGCGCATGTCATCGCGGCCAAGATGGGACTCGTCGGCCTCACGCGTGCGCTCGCGCACGATCTTGCGAAGCACAACGTCACCGTCAACTGCGTCGCCCCGGGCCTGATCGACACCACCCGCGTCGGCGCGGAGCCCGCCCACCACGCCGGCAAGATGCCGCCGCTTGGCCGAAAGGGAACACCCGAGGAGATCGGCTCGCTCGTCAGGTTTCTATGCGGTCCGGACGCGCGCTACATCACCGGCCAGACGATCCACTCGAACGGCGGCCTCTTCATGTAGGATCGGCGCCCTGGAGGAGCTGCTCGCTATGAACAGTGTGAACGTCACGAGATCGGGATGGTGTCTGTCCACCGCGGTGTCGCTGGCGCTGGTGGCGTTGGGCTGTGGGGAAGC
>JABFSA010000013.1 GCA_013140775.1 Acidobacteriota bacterium
GAAACCGTTCGTCTGGACCAAGAGCGCGGATGAAATCCTGGCGAGCATCGCGCGCTTTGCCCAGCGGACTGCCGATGCACGGGCCGCGCAACAAATTTCACGAACCATGGTTACGGGACACTAGTTCGGACTTGTGGGATCGAACCAACGCCTCGACTTTGCCCAGTTCAATCGAAGCAAAGCCGTGGTTGTAGTCGGGTCGGACGGGCTCCAGCCAGAATTTCGCGGTCTTGCGTTCCCGCGCTACATGCACGTGGATGGGCTCACCACGGTCGCTCGAGAAGAAAAAGAACCGATAGGGCCCGCTCTGGAGAACGGTCGGACTCACCGATTGATTCTGCCAGCTTTCCGTAACAGTCGCTACGTCCCACTCCGGCTAACGGGCCACATGAGCCGCGCGCCGCGGCGACATGATGGCACGAGACGACAGGCGCGTCGGCTCCATGTGGATGTTAGACCGTCCTTCGATTGATCTGTCCAATCGTGTCCAGTTCGTCTGAACGCAGCCCCGCCTCGCTGAGAATCCTGAGAATGAGCTGCGTCTTCCCCTCGGTGTACGCGTCAATGTCTTCTGGGTATCGCTCGGCGAGACGCTCTTTCAGGTCACCGTACTGTCGCGCAATCTCAGGGTGTGCTCGCAAGTAGTCGCGCACGACCAGATGATTTCGCAGGGCCAGACTGTTGCTCGCGCACAGGTACAGGTGGTGACGTGGCAGCGAGCCAGGCGCCTGAAACGCCTCTCGCCCTTCGACCCCGAGATTTCCGCGATGTACATACCCCAGGACCCCGAGGCAGTTGATTGCCGTTGGCACGTCTGCAGCGGTTGGAACCACTACGGTCATGTCAATAATTGGTTTGGCAGCCAAGCCTGGAACGGACGTGCTGCCGACGTGTTCAACGGAGATCGCCAGATCGGCGACCGCCGGCCAGATGCTCAGACGTAGCTGTTCGAACGTCGTGGCCCAATGCGGATCGTATTCGGCAACCACGATGCTCATATCGGTCTAACGTCGGCGATGAGCCGCGCACCGCGGCGACACTGTCACGGACACGAAGTGCGTCGGCTCCATCGCATGTTGGGCGGCTATCGTGGCTTGTGGGTTACCACGCCTTTGTACGATGTCGGTCCGCATCGTAAAAGAGCAGATCGAAATTGCCCGGCACGTGGCCGAGTACCCGCAGTAGTAGCGCCACCTGGCCACGATGATGAACCCCGTGATTGGCCCCGTGTTGCATCAGTTCACCTAATGCCATCGCCCGAGTCTCGCCACCAGGGTTCTTGAATTCAATCTGCCGATTCAACTCCTCGTCCTTCAACCCTGCCAAGAACGTGCGCATCCAACCCTCGACCTTGCCCCAGGCCTCGGTGACGGACTCCACGCTTTGATAGTCGTCCGCCTTGAGCGCCGGCCCTCGCTCATGCCCCCCGCAACGGTCGAGCCAGCCCCATTCGGCACTCAGAATATGAACCAGCGTATTCCTGACGGAGCTGTGGCTTCCAGCCACGGACTGTGTGAATTGTTCCGGCGTCAACTGAGAAACCACGGCGAGAAGTTTCTTATTGGCCCAATAGCCGTAGTCGTAGAGTCTTTCGAGATCCTTCACGGTCATGAGATTTCTCGCTTGGTCTCTGTCCTACGTCTTGTCCGCCCAACTTCATATGGGTGGCCGGCGCCATTTGCACGTCGCCGGCCTGATGCCCGACCATTCTCGCTCCGTGTCGTCAGGCACGCGCGGGCATTATTGCTATCTCCTGGTTCAGGCGCAACGGCATTCACTCACACGAGTTTCCCGAGATTCGCGCGTGCCCGAGCCGAGAATTGGCGCCAGCGCCATGTGCCCGGAAGATCCGAGATAGGTGGAGGATGGTATTCGCAGGTGTGGCGCCTTGGGTGGAGGGCGCCAATCGAGGGCTAAGTGCAGACGCGCTCTCATTGGCACTCTAGTACGCTTCGCCACTCGCCGGCCCCGGGCTGCGGTGTCGTCGGGAAACAAGTCCCACCCCACGCGCAACTTACGTGAATTCGACTATGAGCGGCTTGGATCGGTGGCAGAGCCATTTGCCAGGAAATCCCGAGATAGGTGGGCGGCGCCATTTCGCTACCGTCACCTCAACCGGCCTTGACGAACGCCAACCCCGGTTGACACGCAGCCGCCGTGCATCGGGCCCGGCCATCGCGCAACGTGTTGCTCACCCAGCGAAAACCGCGCGACCACCAGAATGGCCCGCGTCTTGCCCATCCCGGGACCGAGGTGACGCATGCGTGAACTCGAGTCGTCTCTACAGGCCTTCGGCGAGTTTCTCCTCAAGGCCCAGTTGGTCCGGCCCGCGGCGGCCCCCTACGTGGTGCGCTGGGTCCGGCGCTTTCTGTCCCGCGCGGCGTCCGATGAACCCCTCACCGATCAAGTGCGAGCGTTCTGCGAGGACCTGGAACGCAACGGCGAATTCGAGGACTGGCAGATACGACAAGCGGATCAAGCGATCCGCCTCTACTTTGTCAACTTCCTCAAGCGCACGGAGTGGCATCGGCGGCCGGCGAGCACGGTCGTCGACGAGCAAGGCCGGACAAGTCCGCTCGCAGCGCTCGAACAACTGCGAACGCGCGTCCGCACCCGCCACTACTCCTATCGCACCGAGTGCACGTACGTGGACTGGGTACGGCGGTTCCTCGAGTACCTCGCCCAGCAACAGGGCGCGCCCCATCCGCAGGTCACATCAGACGCCGTGCGCGACTACCTCGCGCATCTGGCCGTCCGCCGGCAGGTGTCGGCGAGCACGCAAAACCAGGCGCTCTGCGCGATGCTCTTCCTCTGCCGCGAGGTCCTCGGCGTGGAGGTGGAGCACCTGTCGCCGGTCATGCGAGCCAAGCGGGGCGAGCGCCTGCCGGTGGTGCTCAGCGTCCCGGAGACGATCGCGCTGCTGGACGCGATGTCGGGCACGGCCAGGCTGATGGCGTGCCTCATCTACGGCGGCGGACTGCGCGTTTCCGAGTGCTGCGAGCTGCGGATCAAGGATCTCGACTTCGATCAGGGGCTGGTGATCGTCCGTCGCGGCAAGGGCGACAAAGACCGCTCCACACTCCTGGCGGAAGTCGGGCGCGAGCAACTGCGCGCCCATCTGCGCACATCGGAGGCGCTGCATCACGCCGACCGTCGGGCCGGGCTCGCCGGTGTCTGGATGCCAGATGCACTCGACCGCAAATACCCGAACGCTGGTCGGGAGCTCGGCTGGTTCTGGGTATTCCCGAGCCACACGTTGTCGACCGATCCGCGCGCCGGGATCGTGCGGCGCCATCACATCAGCGATTCGGTCGTTCAGAAAGCGGTCAAGGCGGCCGCAGAGAAGGCACGGATCCACAAGCCGGTGTCCGTGCACACGCTGAGGCATTCGTTCGCCACGCACCTGTTGCTGAACGGCGTGGACATCCGGCAGATCCAGGAATACCTCGGACACGCGAATGTCGAGACGACGATGATCTATACCCACGTGGTCAAGGATCTCCGAGCACCCGCGCGAAGCCCGCTCGACATCATTCAGGGACGCACCGGGCCGTGACCGGGCGGGAGGAGCAGCGAGCGAGAGGATCTGGAACTGTTGCTTTACGGACGCCCCCATCGTCGCGCCGCGATTTATAATGCCCTCCCCGTGCTGTCCACCGCGCCTCCGAAAGTCACCCTCCGAAATGCACCAACGGTTCCGTTCGACGGCGCCATTGCCGCCGCCCGCACGTGCTATTCGCCCCGGGTGATCGACACGCGCGAGATCACGGAGAGTCAGCGCAATACGATCGGGGCACTCACCTTCGACGCCGGACACCACACGGTGTACCAGCACGCGCACTTCGAATTCGGTCTCGAGAATGTGTCGCGACAGTTCGTCTGGACGTTCCTCCACTCGTATCCCTTCTACAACTCGGAGCAGTCGAGCCAGCGCTACGTCAAGCTCAAAGAACCGAAAGCATTCGTGCCGCCCATCGGCGGGGAGGCGCTCGTCGTCTATCAGCAGGCGATCGAGCGAGCCTGGGAGCGGTATGGCGAACTGTCAGTACTGCTCAAAGACGACGCCCTGGGGATTCTGAAGGAGCTGCGCTACGTCCGCCCGAACACGAATCCGGATCGCCTGAATAAGATCGAAAAGGACGCCGACAAACGCGCCATCGAGACCGCACGATACGTCATCCCGATCGGTGCGTTCACCTCCATGGTGCACACGGTCTCGGGCATCGTCCTCCATCGCCTGCAGCGGATGGTCAATACGAGCGACGCGCCATACGAGGCCAGGCTCGTGATTGGCGAGATGGTGCGGCTCGTTCGTGAATGGGACCCGATGTTCTTCGAGAAGGTCGGGCTCGGGCCGCTCGACGCCGACGCGCTTCCTGAAGCCGGCTTCCCGGCGCCGCAGCGTGGGGCAGACCGTGTTGCGGCTGCCTTCGATGCCCGGTTGAAAGGCCGATGGTCGAGGCTTCGCGATAGCTCGACGGACGCCGAGGCGATCGTGGCTGATTCGGTGCGTTCGGTATTCGGCCTCGAGCCGGAGGATATGCCAGACGACGAGGCGCTGGAGCGGGTGATGAACCCGGCAGCCAACCCGTACAGGCTGGATATCCTGAACGTGTCGTATCACTCGCCGCTCATGCGGGCACTGCATCACGTGAACTACGTCTTCGAGAAGCGCCTCAGTCACACAGCCGATTCGCAGGACCAGCGCCACCGGATGGTGCCCGCGTCCCGGCCGTTGATGGCGTTCGCCGACACGTCCGAGCCGGACTACATCACCCCACGTCTGATCGCTTCGAATGAAAAGGCCCGCGCGGTCTACGAATGCGCGATGCGGGAGGCCTGGACGGCCAAGAACCGGTTGCTCGAACTGGGCGTGCCGCTCGAATTCGCGTTGTACGTGCTGCCGAACGCCAAGACGCTTCGCTTCATCGAATCAGGATCGCTTCTGGCGCTGCTGCACAAGTGGACGTTGCGCACGTGCTTCAACGCACAGGAAGAGATCTACCTGGCCTCGATGGACGAGCTCGAGCAGGTTCGGGCCGTGCACCCGCGCATCGCCCGTCACATCGGCCCGCCGTGTGTCATCCGCAACGGACTCGTGTCGCCGCGCTGCACTGAGGGAACCCATTTCTGCGGTATCCCTGTCTGGCGCGATTTCCCGGTCGCCGTCCGTCGTCTTTAACGCTTCATGTGATCAGCGCCTGGCTCGTCCACCTCTACACGGCCAGCGGCGCGGTTCTCGCCTTTCTCGCGCTTATTCGCGTTCCTGACGATGGCTACCGGGAGGCGTTCTTCTGGCTCACGTGCGCGCTCGTAGTTGACGCGACGGACGGCGTGCTGGCGCGGCGCTACGCGGTCGCCAGGCGTCTTCCCTGGTTTGATGGTCGAAAGCTCGACGACATCGTTGACTACCTGACCTACGTCTTCGTCCCGGCGTTTCTGGTGTGGCACGCCGCGCTCGTCCCCGACACCCTGTCAGTCTGGGTTGTCGCCGCGATGTTGCTGTCGAGCGCTTACGGATTCAGCCGTGCCGATGCAAAGACGACGGACCATTTATTTACAGGGTTCCCGTCGTACTGGAACGTGGTCGTCTTCTATCTCTATGTTGCGCGTTGGACGCCAGTCACCAATGCCGTGATCCTGCTGGTCCTGGCCGTCATGGTGTTCGTACCGCTTCGCTATGTCTATCCGTCACGGACACCGACGTGGCGAATCACAACCCTTGGGCTCGGAGTGGTGTGGGCCGTGCTGATGTGCGTTCTGTTGTGGCAGGTTCCAAACGTGTCGCGTTCGTTGTTCTGGGTGTCGATGGCATTTCCCGTCTACTACCTGCTCCTTTCGCTGCGACTGAGTATGGAGCGTCGAAGCATCGCGACGGTGGGACGATGAACCCCATTGCGCTCCACGCTGGAAATCCAGGGCCAATGACAGGTGACGGCAATTGGACCTGGCTGATCCCTGGTCGAGTACCGACGCTGATTGATGCAGGAACCGGGGTCGGTGAACATCTCGACGCGCTGGAGTCCGCGCTTGGCGGCGCGAAGCTCGCGCAGGTGCTCGTGACTCACGGACACTCGGACCATGCGTCCGGCGCCGCGGCGATAGCCGGGCGTATGCCTGGCGTTCGCTTTCTCAAGAAGCCGTGGCCGGCACGTGACGACCGGTGGGGAGTGGAGTGGTCGCCCCTGCGTGACGGCGATGCGATCGCTGTTGGCGATACGTTTGTGACGACGGTGGGGACTCCAGGCCATGCACCCGATCATGTGTGCTTCTGGCATCCGGAGTCCCGGATGCTGTTTGGCGGGGATCTTGCCATTGAAGGGACGACCGTTTGGCTCCCGTCGAGCCTCGACGGAGATTTACACGCGTATCTGAAGTCGCTCGAAAGAGTGCTGGCACTCGATCCGATCAGAGTCTTCCCGGCACATGGAGAAGTGATCGACGACCCCGGCACGCTCCTGCGCAACTACATCGACCACCGACTGAAGCGCGAAGAGCAGGTGATCGAGGCGCTTCGGTCAGGGGATACAAGTCCGGAAGCGATCGCCGGCCGTATCTACACCAGGCTGCGTGACGATCTCCGGTCCCGAGCTGTGGAAACAGTGATCTCACATCTGAAGAAGCTCGAGCAGGACGGCCGTGCGCATCGAAGCGAATTGGCGTGGCATATCATTGAGCCATGAACGACGTTCTCGATTTCATCAACGTCAACCGCGATAGGTACGTCGATGAACTGAAGGAGTATCTCGCCATCCCGAGCATCAGCGCGCTTCCGCAGCATTCGCCTGACGTGCGCCGCGCCGCGGATTGGACTGCCCAGGCGCTTCGCAATGCGGGTATGCAGAGCGTCAAGGTCATCGAGACCCCTGGTCACCCTGCGGTGTTTGGTGAGTGGCTCGGTGCTCCGGGGAAGCCGACGATTCTCTTCTACGGGCACTACGACGTACAGCCCGTCGATCCGGTGAACCTCTGGACGAGTCCGCCGTTCGAGGCCACGGTTCGCGACGGCGAGATCTACGCGCGCGGTGCGGCTGACGACAAGGGCCAGGTGTTCATGCACATCAAGGCGATCGAGGCCTTCATGAAGAAGACCGGCGGTCTGCCCGTCAACATGAAGGTGCTCATCGAGGGTGAGGAAGAGGTGGGGAGCGAGCACCTCGACGACTTCATCCGGGCGCACAAGGCTGAGCTTGCCGCAGATGTGGTGGTGATCTCTGACTCGCCGATGTTCGACCGGGGCATTCCGTCGATCTGCTACGGGCTTCGCGGTCTCATTTACTTCCAGCTCGATGTGCGGGGGACCAAGACCGACCTGCATTCGGGATCGTTTGGTGGCGCGGTGGCCAACCCCGCGTTCGTACTGGCCCAGATGCTCGCGCAGATGAAAGACCGTGGCGGGCGTATCAAGATTCCGGGTTTCTACGACGCCGTCCGTCCGTTGAGTGATGCCGAGAGAGCCGAATGGAAGAAGCTGCCTTTCAACGAGACGCGCTATCGCAAGGAGCTGGGTGCGCCACGACTGTTTGGAGAGTCGGGCTATACGACGCTCGAACGCGTGTGGGCCAGGCCAACCTTTGAGGTGAACGGGCTGCAGTCAGGGTTCACAGGCGACGGCGCGAAGACGGTGCTGCCGGCAGTCTCCATGGCCAAGGTCAGCATGAGGCTCGTGCCGGATCAGGATCCGGACACGATTGCCGATCTCTTCGAGCGTTACGTAAAGAAGGTCTGTCCGGCCACCGTGGAGCTCTCCGTGACACGCATGCACGGTGGGAAGCCGTGGATGACGGAGTTCGACAACAAGTACGTTCGCGCCGCTGGACGCGCCATCGAGGCTGGGTTCGGACGCGCCCCGGTGTTCAACCGCGAGGGCGGTTCGATTCCTGTGGTGTCAACGTTCCAGGAAGAGCTTGGTGTTCCGAGTGTGTTGTTTGGGGTGGGACTGCCCGACGAGAACGCGCACGCACCAGACGAGAAGCTGGATCTCGGCAATTTCCACAACGGGATCCTTGCGTCGGCTCACTTGTATCAGGAGATCGCAATCGTCGATTGAGGCCGATCGCCCAGAGCCTAATTGAGTCCCGCTACACGGCGCCGAAGCGTCTTCACGTGTTCCCAGATCTGCTGGTGTTCTTCCCTCGTATCCTCGGTCGCCTCGCCCATGCTGGCGAGCTTGAGGTACGTCTGGAGGTCGCGCAAGGCGGCGCTGATGTCGTTCAAGTGGTACGCCAGCAGGCCCCGGTCGCGCAGCTCGCTGAGCGCTGAGGGCGTCACGGCCAGCAGGAGTTCTGTGACGTCGCGCGCTTGTGGAAACGAGCGCATCTGCATGTAGACGCGCTTGAGGTTGAGCAGCATGCGCACGATGATCTGCGTGCGCGTCGCAGGCGCCATCAGGGAACGGCTGAAGGCCACTTCCGTCCCCACGTGTTTTTCCAGCAGCGTCCGGCAGTCCTGCTCGGACAACAGCGCTCCCGAATGAAACGGATCGACGATCAGGCCACGAGCACGACGACCGGCCGTGTCGCGCACGCGCACGAGAAAGTGACCGGGAAAGTTGACGCCGTCGATGTCCATACCCGCCCGGCGGCCCACCTCCATGTAGACCACCGACAGCGTGATCGGAATGCCGCTCCGCCGGTCGAGCACTTCGTTCAGACAGCTGTTTCGGGGGTCATCGTAACGATCCCGGTTGCCGGCGAAGTGCTGATCACCGAAGAGATACCTGTTGAAGGATTTCACCGTGGCGAGAGGCGAGACGTCGCCGGTCTCTTCCACGTGACGTGCGATCCACACACGGGCCGCTTCGCCCATGCCGTCGAGTCGCGCGATGTAGGCGTCAGGGTCCAGGAGCGGATACTCGATCCGTGCGATGGCCAGCGCCGCCTGCGCCAGGCTGGTCCCCGGCGAATTGGACGCAGCGGTGATCGCGTCGATCAGATCCTTACGCATGGCGAACCGTGGCGCACAGTTCATCGAGCGCCGCCAGGGTCAAGGTGTTCAGTCCGCTGACGACGAGCTCGGCCTGACCCAGCTGGTCTGCGGGGTAGCTGTTCGTGACACCGACGCACCGAAGGCCGGCACCGCGCGCGGACTCGATTCCCCACCGGGAATCCTCGATCGCAACACACCGATGGGGGTCCAGCTCGCGTCCGGTGATCGAGCACAGTTGCTCGAAGGCCAGTCGATATGGCGCCGGGGACGGCTTGCTGTGAGGCGTATCGCCGGAGGCGACAATCGTTCGAAACAGAGTGCCAATGCCAGCCGTCTCGATGATGCTGACGATCTCCGGCCTGAGCGCGCCAGAGGCGATCGCGATGGGGACCTCCGCAGCGGCCGTGCAGATGAAGTCCACGGCGCCGGGAAACAGCACATGGTCATCGTGCAGCATCTGCTGAAGCCGTGTTCCCTTGCGAGCCACGAGATCAGCCACTCGAGTCTCGTCCATCGCGACCTTTCGGTCTGATGCGAGTGCCCTCAGAAGGCCGACGTCGTCATACCCGAGGTAGCTGGCGAAGTAGTCGGCTGCGCTGAGCTCGATCTGTTCCTCGGCCAGAACCTGCTGGAAGGCTCGAAGGTGAAGGGGTTCGCTGTCGGCGATGACGCCGTCGAAATCGAAGACGATGGCTTGGAGCGACGAGATCATGCGCCGGGGACCTTCTCTCCGGCGCGGATATCGACTTTCAGCCGGTTCGACGGGGGCGGAAACGGACATTCGAAACTGGCGTTGTAGGCGCAGTAAGGGTTGTAGGCCGTGTTGAAGTCGATCGTGTAGTACCCGGTTGTCGTCGGCTCGATGTCGAGATACCGTCCAGCGCTGTAGGT
Source organism: Acidobacteriota bacterium (assembly GCA_013140775.1). Taxonomy (GTDB): domain Bacteria; phylum Acidobacteriota; class Vicinamibacteria; order Vicinamibacterales; family UBA2999; genus JABFSA01. The sequence goes on from JABFSA010000013.1 coordinate 9,820, forward strand.
GTCCGTGCCTGTTGTCTGGTCCGCAAATGGAACGAAGAGACTTGCGATCTCGGTGGTGCCATCAGGCACGAACGCTCCCAGGCTTCGCTTCTCACCGAGCAGCGTGAACTCCAGGACTCCGACGAGCTGCATTTTTCGCAGGGCGCCAGAGGAGGTCGGCATCTCGAAAGCCGGTCGCTCGTCGGCCAGCTTGAGAACCGCGGGCACCGAATAGCTGGGTTCGATCGGGAAGTAGCGCAGCGGAAGGATGGCACTCCGTTTGTCCGCTGGTACCGGCGACTCCGGCGATTCACGGAAGAATTGATCCTTGAAGGTACGGGCGTTCGTGACCTCATCCGCGTAGTTCGAATCATCGAGAGGTGTCGGTCCGGACGAGCAGGCGATGAGTGTGACGAGCGGAATCGCCACCGCAAAAAGACGAGCCCTGAGTATCACCCTTCAAGGATATAACGCCTACATCCGCTCGAAGATACCTGCCGCGCCCATGCCCCCTCCGACACACATCGACACCAGGCCGTAGCGTGCTTTGCGACGACGCATTTCGTAGAGGAGGGTGGTCGTAATCTTTGCACCTGTGCAGCCGAGCGGATGGCCGAGGGCAATCGCGCCACCGTTCACATTGAGCTGTTCCGGGTCGAGTGGCAACTCGCGAAGACACGCGAGCACCTGCACGGCGAAAGCCTCGTTGAGTTCGATCAAGTCGATCTGCTCCAGCGAGAGACCGGCAAGCCTCAGCGCTTTTCGGATGGCGGGGACCGGACCGACGCCAAACCGTTCCGGTTCAACTCCGGCGGTCGCAAACGAGACGAAGCGGGCGAGAGGTGTGAGGCCACGCGCTTTTGCCAGCTCGCCGGACGTAACCATGACCGCCGCTGCGCCATCGCTCATCTGTGACGAGTTCCCCGCGGTAACCGTTCCAGCAACGTGAAAAGCCGGCTTCAGCCTTGCCAGCGCTTCAATCGATGTATCGCGTCGCGGTCCTTCGTCCACGGAAAAGGTTCGTTCGGCTATCAGGCGCTCAGCAGCGTCGCCTGCCGGCATCGAGACTCGATACGAAAGCGGCGTGATCTCGTCCACGAAGCGTCCGGCGTCGATGGCAGCCAATGCGCGCTGGTGACTCCGCAGCGCGAACGCGTCCTGTTCTTCCCTGGTGATGGCGCTCTCGCGCGCGTGGTTCTCGGCGACCAGCCCGGTGCTCAGGTATACGTCTGGGTAGCTCTCGATGAGCTCAGGGTTGGGCGACAGCTTGTGACCTGTCATGGGAACCATGCTCATCGACTCGGTCCCGCCGGCGATCACACACTGCGCGAATCCGCACATGATGCGCTCGGCCGCGAACGCAATCGACTGCAGGCCCGATGAACAAAAGCGATTGATGGTGACGGCTGACGCCGAGACAGGGATGCCTGCGCGCAAGCTGGCGATCCGCGCCACGTTGAGACCCTGCTCGGCCTCCGGCATCGCACATCCCATCATCACATCGTCTATTTCGGAAGAGTCGATTCCCGGGGCCCGTCGAACGACTTCGGCGATCACCGCAGCCGCGATTTCGTCCGGGCGGACGGTCTTGAGCGCGCCATTGGGTGCCTTGCCGGCGGCCGTTCGGGTCGCGGCGACGATCACTGCGTCCTGCATGTGAAGTCCTCGAGAAGATCCGCGAGCGCGTCACCAACCTCGCCGGCCTGGCCGTCGAAGAGGTGATCGGCCCGGTCGATTTCAACAAACTCCTTGGGATCCGGAAGCTGGGAGTAGAAATGCCGCGCGAGCTTGATTGAGATCAGCTCGTCATGCCCACCATGGATGACGAACTTGGGTTTGTGGCTGAGCTTGACCGATGCGAAGTCGTACTTGTGGACTGGCGGAGCGATCGCGATCAGGGCGCACACCCTCTCGTCATCTGCGCCCACGGTCGTCGCAATGTACGACCCGAACGAGAATCCGGCCGCCCAGATCTCGACACCGGGATAGGCTCCACTCATGAAATTGAGCGCGGCCTTGAAGTCGTCCATCTCTCCACGCCCCTCGTCCCACGCGCCTGCGCTCAGGCCGACGCCGCGGAAGTTGAACCGCAAGACGACGCATCCGATGCGTGCGAGGGCCTTGGCTGCCTGAAACACGACCTTCGTGTGCATCGTGCCGCCCTCGGGCGGAAGCGGATGCGCGAACACGACGGCGGCGCGTGGCGGGCCCGATGGCGGGTTCAGCAGGACCTCGAGCGGCCCAACGGCGCCTGGGATTTGTCGCAATGGCTCAGCCAACCTGTCTCCTCGTTTCCAAATGGGCAGTGCCCTCGACGAACGGCACGACCAGCCGGGCAAATTCGGTGGGACGCGTGGTGAGTCCCAGGTGGCCTGTCCGCGGAATCGTTGCCACGGTCGCGTGAGGCCAGATCTGAGCGTACTGCAGCGTTGCCGCAACCGGGACGACACGGTCGAGCTGCGGTTCGCCGGTGATGATTGACGTAGGGACCGACAGCTGCGAAAGCTCATGGCGCAGATCAAGCGTTGACACCATCCTCGCGCGGCGAGCCATTCGCAAGGGAGAGAACATGTGGGTCAAGGCTCTATAGGCGTGCGATACGGAAAGCAGCACGCCTCGGCCTGGTCCACCGGCGGCCGTTCTCATCTCTCTGTACATGCGAAGTGACCCGAGCAGAAACAGCGGGGTCAGGAGTCTTGGCGCGCGAAGGTAGAACGATACCCGCCGGTCAGGTGTCCACCAGGGAGGGAGCGCTGAAACCAGCAACAGCGAGGACGTGCGACCCGGGTGTCGCGCGGCAAACGCAGCGGCAATCAAGCCGCCGTAGGAGACGCCGCAGATGGCAGCCTGGTGGATGCCCAATGCATCGAGCACATGAGACACCTGATCGACGTAGCTCCAGAACCCTCGCCGCTCATCGAAGCTAGCTCCGCTCGTTGGCTCATCGGCAAGCGAGAACGTGATGACGCGACACCGCTCCGCAAGCGCATCGATCGCCGGTCCCATCCATTCCCATCGTCCCTGGATACCAGGGATGACCACGATTGGTGCGCCGCTGCCGCGGTCGATGATGTTCAAGGCCATCTCAGGCTCTAGGCTTCAGGCTCTAGGCTTCAGGCTAGTTCCGCAACGGTTTGCCGGTCTTCAGCGTGTGCTCAATCCGATCCTGGGTCTTCTGCTCGCCGATGAGGCTGAGAAACACAGAGCGCTCGAGGTCCAGGAGGTCCTGCTCGGTGACGGTGGAAGGATGGGGTAGCGATCCACCTGCCATCACGGTGGCAAGCTGTCGGCCAATGAGCGCATCGTGATCGCTGATGCGGCCGGCCCTCCAGGCCAGGTGAATGCCGAGCTTGAGCGGCGCCAGCACGGCATCCCCTCCAACCGCTATCGCTGTCCGTCGAGGTGGTGGGTGGTAGCCCTCGGCAACTCGTCGGAGCGCGTGAGCCTTTGCGTCGGCGATCAGACGTTCACGGTTCATCGTGATCGAGTCCACCGGACGCAGGTAACCCAGACGGCGCGCGTGTGCAGCGCTCCCCGACATTCTTCCAAGCGCGATCGTCTCAAACGCTCGTTGAACCTGGGGCAGAAGGTCAGAGCTGCCGGACGGCGTCTGATCGACCGCTCGCACGAGCATCTCCTTGGTTCCGCCGGCCGCTGGAATAAGACCGACGCCGACCTCCACCAGCCCGATGTATGTCTCTGCCGCAGCCTGCATGCGGTCCGCATGCAGAGCAATCTCGCAGCCGCCGCCCAGCGTCAACCCGGCTGGCGCTGCAATGACGGGGATGTCCGCATAACGCAATCCCAACGTCGCCTGCTGAAACGCCGTGATCATCGACTCGATGCCCTGCCAGTTCTGCTTCTGCGCTTCGACGAGCAAGAGCTTCAGATTGGCGCCAGCCGAAAAGTTGACGGCGTCGTTGCCTATGACCAGCGCTTCGAAGTTTCGCGACGCTTCGGCGACGCCCTCATCGAGCATCTCGATCGTTTCGTGACCGACGACGTTCATCTTGGAGTGGAACTCGACGCACAGCACTCCATCTCCGATATCCACGAGGCTTGCGCTCGAGTTCTGTCTGACAACCGGCGTCCGTTCCTTTGCGGTACGAAGTATCTGGAAGTCCGCGGCCGGGAGCTCGGTGCCTCGAACCTTCACACGACCGTTTCGGAGTGGTTCGTCGAGAAGTGGGGGTACTCCTTCCAGCAGAAGATCGGGGCTCGCTTCGTGGGCGGCCTCGAGCACTGCCGGGATCCCGATGGCATCGATGAGCTCGAACGGCCCGAGCTCCCACCCGAATCCCCATCGCATCACCCGATCGACATCGTCTGGAGAGTAGGCGATTGAGGGGGTCACTTTGGCCGTGTAGACGAGGGTCGGGGCGAGCGTGCCACGCAGGAGACGCCCGGCCCTGTCGGGCGCTTCAAAGAGCGCGCGCACCCGCTCGCGGATACTCCCGGACTTCCCGACGGCATCGATCGAGGGGATTGTCACCGGCTGCTGCGGTGCGTATTCGAGAGTGACGGGATCGAGCGTGAGAATCGTCGCCCGGCCATCTGGTCCGGACGTGCGGGTGTAGAACCCCTTGCCCGCTTTCTCGCCCGTCCATCCCCGCTCGAGCATCCGAAGCATGAAGGGCGGCAGTGTCCAGACGTTTCGTGACTCGGTGTCTCCGATCCGCTCGCGAAGGTTACCAATCACGTCCGCGATGATATCGAGGCCCGCGAGATCGAGCGTTCTGAAGGTGGCGCTCCTGGGGCGTCCAAGAGACGGGCCTGTGATGACATCAACCTCGTCGATCGTGAACTCACCCTGAGCCACGGCCGCGAGGATGCGCATCATGGAGTACAGGCCGATGTGGTTGCCGATGAAATTTGGTGAGTCCTTCGCGACCACGACACCCTTGCCGAGTCGATGGTCGGAAAAGTGTGCGACGGCGCTCACGATCTCGGCTCTGGTCTCCAGCGTTGGAATCACTTCGAGCAGGTGGAGGTAACGCGGCGGATTGAAGAAGTGAGTACCGAGCCAGTGCTGACGGAAATCGTCGCTCCGGCCTTCTGCCAATGCGGCAATTGGAATTCCAGAGGTATTCGAGCTGACGATCGAACCCAGGCGGCGCACTGCATCAACTTTCTCCAGCAGCACGCGCTTGACGTCAATCCGCTCGACCACTGCTTCGATGATCCAGTCGCTCTCGTGCAGCCTGGGCAGATCAGTGTCAATAGCGCCGGTAGAGATCAATGCCCACGTGTCGGTGGTGAAGGCCGGATCGGGCTTCAGTCGCCGCGCACGCTCGAGTCCCTGTCGTGCCGCGTCAACGCTGACATCGAGCAGCAGCACCTGAACGCCCGCGTTCGCGAGATGAGCGGCAATCTGTGCTCCCATCGTGCCAGCACCCAGCACGCCGACGGATTGGATGTGCATATCGTCTGAGTGTGATCGCGGATGGTCGGCCGGTGCAACCCCGTGCACTGCTTTCAGAATTGTGCTTCTCCACATGTGTCAGGAAAGCGCGACATTCTTCCCGAACTAAGTCCCACTTGAAGCTGACTCGTCCCGGCGCACAACTGTGCAACCTCACGTTCTTTCTGAGGAAACGACGCGATCGCCAACGTGGCCCTGCCATTGCACTCCCTCGGTGCGTGTCGCACGGCGTGAGTCGGAAGCGACGATTTTCAGAGAACACGAGCACAGGATCCGGTCGCCGGGAAGTGCGGGGTCGAATCGGTGGTGTTGCTCCCGAGCCGACGGTGATGACGATGCTTGGTGCGGGCCTGATGCTGGTCTCGCGCAGGCTGCGTCGCCGGTCGAACTAGGTTCCAGTCAGCTCTCCCCAGCCGACACGGAAGGCTTACCGGCGGACCACGTGGTCCGCCGGTTTGCTTTTTCAGCGCGTCTCGATTGTCGCGAGCAGGTTCTGCAGCGCGTTGACGTCAGCCGGTTTGATCAGGTGATAGTCGAACCCGGCCTGTTTGGAGCGACGCCGATCCTCCTCCTGCCCCCACCCGCTGAGCGCGATGAGCGTAACGTCGTGAAAATCCGGATGCTGTCGGATGCGCCTTGCGACCTCATGGCCGTCCATCCCAGGCATGCCGATGTCCAGCAGCACCGCAGACGGCTGATAACCCGACAGTGACTCCAATGCCTCCGGACCGCTGTAAACCACCCTTACCTCGGCCCCAAGAATCTGGAGCAGCATCCCCATGCTCTCGGCCGCATCGTGGTTGTCATCGACCACCAGCACACGCCGCGCCTGAAGATTGGGTGCCGGCACCTCGCGTGTGCATGTCCGCGGGACATCCACCACATGAACAGCGGCGAGAGGCAGACGCACCACGAACTCGCTTCCGCGTCCTAACCCTTCGCTGAAACCCTCGACGCTGCCTCCGTGCATTTCGAGGAGGCTCTTGACGAGCGTCAATCCGATCCCGAGCCCACCCTGGGACCGCTCCGAAAGATGTTCTCCCTGCGCGAAAAGCTCGAACACGCGCGGCAACATCTCGCTGGAGATTCCAGCTCCGGTGTCGCGCACCGACACGGCCCCCCAGTTGCCGTCGCGGCCGGTGCTAATCCAGATGTGCCCGCCAGGATCGGTGTACTTCGCGGCGTTGTTCAGAAGGTTGGCGAACACCTGCGCCAATCGCACAGGGTCTCCCTCCACCATGAGCGGCTCTGGTGTGAACGTCACAGAGAGCTGGTGGCCCACGGCCTCGATCAACGGGCGGCTCGTCTCGACGCTGCTGCGGACAATACCCGCCAGATCGAGGCGTTCTCTTCGCAGCTCTATCTTCCCGCTCGTGATACGTGACACCTCGAGCAGGTCATCGACAAGTCGCACCATGTGGTTGACCTGTCGTTCCATCATGTCGCCGACATGTTGTCCGACGGCATCCTGCTGACTCGTCAGCCGCAGAATGTGCAGAGAGTTCCGGATGGGTGCGAGGGGGTTGCGCAGCTCGTGCGCGAGGATCGCCAGGAACTCGTCCTTGCGCCGATCGACGTCCCGGAGCGCCGCTTCAGCCTGCTTACGTTGCGTGATGTCACGCGCCACCTTCGACGCGCCGTAGATCTGTCCCGACGCGTCTCGAAGCGGTGAGACAGTCAACGACACGTCAATCCGTCTCCCGTCCTTTGTGAGTCGAACTGTTTCAAAGTGGTCGAGTCGCTCACCCAGACGCAGCCGCGCCAGTATCGACATTTCCTCGTCGTAGCGATCGGGTGGAACGACGAGCGTCACTGGCCGGCCGATGACCTCGTCCGCCGAGTAGCCAAAGAGCCGTTCGGCGCCTTCATTCCAGGTCAGGATGGTGCCCTCCATCGTCTTGCTGACGATGGCGTCGTCGGAGGTGGCGACGATAGCCGCGAGGAGCGCCTGGGCCTGAACACTGCGCTCACGCTCCTCGAGGTAGTCGCGAGTCTGATACTGACGCTGTCGTGACCTCAGCGAGGTTCGAACGGCGCTGACCAGCGCCGCGACGCGCATCGGCCGTTCGAGGACGGTGACATTGCCAAGTACGTCCATGGCCAGCGCCACCGCCGCGGAGTCAGCGCCCGGGCGTGCCAGAACGAGTACCGGGAGGTCCGACCAGGAGGGCTGTTTTGCCAGCCAGTCCGTAAGACAGCCGCTTTCGTCCTGAGCGACGGCTTCTTCCGCCAGGAGGACGGCCGCGCCGCCGTGGCCGAGCTCTTCGCAGAGATCCTGAAGGCCTGGGCAGAAGACGCACCCCACGCCGGCGCGTTCCAGCACCGAACCTGTGAGAGTCCCGTCCCGTCCGGTCGGCGCGAGGATGAGCACTCGCGCCTCCGGATTTCCTGCAACGGCTTCAACCACACCTTGCGCTAATGCAAAGGATCTGCCCCTTGCTCAAGCGCTGGAACGCCCGTGAGAACGCCGCGAAACTCCTTGAGCGGAGGGCCCACGCTGATACGTCCTTTTTCGAGCCGAAACTCTCGTATGCTCCGCTCGTGGGCGCCGCCGCGCTTCTTGACGACCGAGATGGCCTGGCGAAGTTCACCCCTCGTTTCAAAGTAGCGCATCAAAATTACTGAATCTGCCAGATAGCTGGCGTCCACCGGAGTCGTCATTTGGCTCCCTACGAGACCCTGCTGGGCGCCGATGAGGAGCGTCGCGACACTGGCCTGGCCCAGATACGTCAGCAGTTCGTGCAGTTGAACGATGAGGTAGTGCTCCTCGGGCATCGCATTGAGATAGCCGTTCAGACTGTCGATCACCACGATCGAGGCCTGGTCCTGCTCGACAGCCCGACGGATGTTATGGACGAATTGACCCGGCGTCAGTTCGGCCGGGTCGATCTGCTGAATCGTGACCTGTCCGGCGGCGATATGCCGGTGGAGGTCGATCCCCAGCCCGGAATTTCGAGTCAGCAGCGTGTTGATGCTTTCATCGAAGATGAACATCGCCGCCTTCTGTCCTCGTGCCGCGGCCGAGGCGACGAACTGGCCGGCCAGCGTGGACTTGCCCGTGCCTGCGGCCCCTACCACGAGGGTGCTCGTTCCTCGCTCGATCCCGCCTCCAAGCAGGCTGTCGAGCTGTTCGATTCCGCTGGGCAACTTCTCCATCGTCGCCGTCGGACGATGCTCGGCGGCAATCAGGCGGGGAAAGACCACGAGGCCGGCACGGGTGATCACGCAGTCGTGATAGCCACCTCTGAACGCGACACCGCGGTACTTGATCACGAGAAGCCGACGCCTTTCCGATCCGTATTCCGGGTAACGCTGCTCGAGACGCAACACGCCGTGCGCGATGCTTTGCACCTGAAGGTCATTCGCCGCGGTGGTCAAGTCGTCGAGGAGGAGAACCGTACAGTTCCGGCCGGCGAAGAATTGCTTGAGCGCGAGGATCTGCCGCCGATAGCGGAGAGGGTTGCCGGCCAGGAGCCGCAGTTCCGAGAGTGAATCGAAGACGACTCTTGCCGGCTTGATGCGTTCCACATCCGCGAGAACTGCTTTTGTCGTCTCGCCAAGCTCCACCTCTGAAGGATGGAACATCGTGTACTGGTCGTCCGAGCGAAGACTCTCCTCGCTCGCGAGCAACTGACGCACGTTCACGCCGTCGAGCGTCCAGTCATGTGATGCCGCTACACCGCGGAGCTCCTCCTCGGTTTCTGAGAGTGTCACGTACAGCACCGGTTCACCACGGCGTGCTCCTTCGAGCAGGAACTGCAGCGCCATTGTGGTCTTGCCGGATCCCGGCACGCCTTCCAGCAGGTACGTCCTGTTCGGGGTAAAGCCCCCGCTCAGTACGTCGTCAAGTCCTCCGACCCCGCTGGGGGCCATATTTTTGTGAGGCGTCTCGAGAGGATGGGAAATGGAGGTCATTCAGACGGGACCTTTCTGGGGATGCACTATCGATGGGTTGGGAGGCGAGGTGGGAGCTGGAGGGAGGGAAAGCGCGCCCATGCTTCCGATCTAACACACTCGGACGAGTCGGGCAAACGACGCGCCGAACGTAAAGGGAATTCGCCGCTTACTTCCAGCGTGTGAGGATGGCTTCCCGGTCGAACAACTTGACCCCGAGCAGCATCAAACCCGCATTCATTCCAAGAAGGATCGCTGAGATGGCGAGGATGACAGGAATCGTCAGCACGATGCTGCCCGTCAGCTGCACGACCAGAAGTCCGGCGATCGGAAGTATCACGAGCGCCCCGATCTGTTGAGCGCTTCGAGCATCGTTGACACGTGACGACACACAGACAGCAAGCTGAAGCGCAACGAGCGCAGAGAGAGGACCGAGCAGGAACACGACGCCAAGCGAGGCGGGCGTGAAGAGTGCCCGGTACGTGCCAGGCTCCGCGAACACCAGCATGCCAGCGACGTACACGCAGAAGGATCCCAGCGACAGCATCAACGCAGGCAGGAAGGAACCAAGTACTTTTGCCGTAAGCAGCTCGAAGGTGGTGATTGGAGTCGCGAGCAGCGGCTCCAGTGTGCGAGCCTGTTTCTCCCCAATGACGCTGTAGGCCGCAACCGACATGGAGCCGGCGATTGGCGTGAGTACTAAAAGCACCAGGAAGTGCTGAAAGACCCATGCCTGGATTACTCCTTCAGGTGTGAGGCCTCGCATCGCAGGCTGACTGTTGTAGGTCTCGACAACGAGCTCGAAGTCACTCGAGTCGGACAGCCGCTCGCCGGTCATGGCCGGGATGATGATCGCGATGATGAACGGCAGCAGAATCGAGAAGAAGCCGGTGAGCAGGGCTGGAACGAAGAGCGAGGGATTCTGACGAAGATCCGCGAGGTCCTTGTCGAGGAGCGCCAGGATGCGTCTCATTTCCTGTCACCATCGACCAGGCGGAGGTACACGTCCTCGAGTCGTGGCTCCTCCACTCCCACCGCGCAGACGTCTGCGCCGGCTTCGACAAGCCGCTTCACGATTGGTGGCGCGGACGCGGAGCCATCGGTCACGGCAATTGACAGAGTATTCGCGTCCGCACGCACGTCGGGAAAGCCGCTGTCCCTCAGCAGCGCGGAGAAAGGTTCCGCTGATTGCCCGAGGGTGATTCGCAGGCGCGAGCCGAAGAGACGAACCCTCAACGCGGCCGGCGTGTCCAGCGCAATCAATCGCGTCCGCAGGACGGCAACGCGCGAAGCGATACGTTCCACCTCGTCCAGGTTGTGCGTGGAGAGCACCACCGTGTGGTTGGTGTTTCGCAGACGGACGACGAGCTCACGAAACTCGTGCGCGCTCTGGGGATCCAGCCCGGAAGTCGGCTCGTCGAGTAAAACAACCCGCGGCTTGTGCAGTAGCGCGCGCGCGAGCGCGACCCGCTGTTTCAACCCCTTCGACAATTGCCCGGCGAGGTCCCTGGCGCGGTCGCGGATCCCGAATGTTTCCAGCGCCTCTCCGACCGCATGGTCGGGCCTGGGCAGGCCGTGAAGGCGGGCATAGACAAGGAGATTCCGCCTGACATCGAGCCGCTCCCAGAGTCCCGGGGATTCAGTCAGAAAGCCGATCTGGCCGCGGAGCGAAGGGGACGTGTCCGGCGACTGACTGCCGGTTCGCAAATGGACATGGCCGGAGGATGGTTCGATGAGCCCGGCGAGCATTCGAAGCGTGGTGGTCTTGCCGGCGCCGTTGGGGCCGAGCAGGGCGAACACTTCGCCAGGTACCAGTTCGAACGAGACATCGTCCACCGCGAGGCGCGACCCGAAGCGCCGCGTCAGGTGTGAGGCGGTCAGCACGTCAGCCGAGGCCGGGATTGAATTCGTAGCAGCCAGGAGTCACGAGCAGCCGGCCGTTGGAGGTGAAAGACAGGCTGGTAGGGCTGAGAAGCCCCGCGGCCCGGAACTGAACCGTGCGGATCTTGTCTCCCTGCCTGTCGTAGACGTACGTGAAGGGCTGGTTCAGCGAGATCCAGAGCCGACCACGGGTGTCCACCGTGGCGGCCCGGATCGCCGGAACCACAAGGGGCATTTCGCGATCTTGGACCCGTCGCGTCGGCCAGTGGGTCGGCAGGGACGCGAGATAGGCGTCGAGCTCAGCACCCTCGATGTGCCGCTCGTAGAGCAGCGTGCCCCTGGCGTCGTACTTCCGGAACATCGGGACGCCCGCGACGAAGATGTAGAAGTAGCCCCCTGTCGGATCGGCCAACGGCAGGCCAGCGTTGAGCGCAATGTGAAGGTCGCGGTCGTGCTCGTGTCCCGTGTCGCGCAGGCGACCGATGTTACGAAGACCCGCGCCAGACATCGCGTACTCCGTGAACAATGCGCCGTTCTCGGGGTGGCTGATCAGCAGGTTTGAGCCGGCAAACTGAATAGAGGAGATGCCGCTCATCACGAACTCGCCGAAAGTGACAGGCCCCGTGCCGCGAGCGGCGGGGACGAGGAATCCAGCGACCCGGTTGCCGGGAGGCTCGAACACCTGAACACGTTGGACGCCCTTCGGCGCGTCGGCGACAACGAAAGACCCGGTCGCCGATACATCAAAACCACGAGGCTGAATGATTCGCCCGACCTCCTGTCCGATCTCGACAATCTTCGATGTGGAGGTCCTGGCCGCATCAACGCGGTACACCGTGTGTCCCCGGCGGTCGAACACCACGTATGAACCGTCCCCGCTTTGCTGGAACCCGATCGGTTCTTCGAACACGCCAACGATGTGGGGAGGCAGGCCTCCAGTGGAACGCAGGGTTTCGACGGTCAGCGCGGCATCGAGGTGGGTAGCGAGTGCTGCCGACGCCACGAGAGTCATGGCGAGGGCGCGGGAGGCCATCAGTAAGCGACGAGCGTTCGGATAGCCTTCAGGACGTCCGCGGATCCCGGCAATATGACCTCTTCGAGGACAGGCGCATAGGCGACCGGGCAATCGAGCGCGGCGACGCGGGTGACCGGAGCATCGAGATACTCGAACAGCTCCTGGGAGACTCGCGCGGCGATCTCGGCGCCGAAACCGGCGGTCAGTTGATCCTCGTGCGCGACGACGACGCGGTTGGTCTTGCGCACGAACGCCGCAATCGTGTCCCAGTCGTACGGAATGATTGTTCGAAGATCGACGACCGCCACGCTGACGCCATCGTGCTCTGCCTGTTGAGCCGCCAGCAGCGACCGCTGCACGAGCGCACCCCACGTGAAGACCACGACGTCGGTGCCGTCACGGACGACGGAGGCCTTGCCGAAGGGCAGCGTGTAGTCCTTGCCTGGGTAAGGGTGGCGGTTGTAGGTCTGGCGGTAGAGATGTTTGTGTTCGAGGAAGAGGACCGGATCGTCGCAGCGGATCGCCGTGCGTAGGAGTCCCGCGGCGTCGCGGGCGTTCGACGGAAACACGATACGGATCCCCGGAGTGTGCGCGAAGATCGCGACGCCGGACTGGCTGTGGTACGGCGCGCCGCCACGAAGATAGCCGCCGATAGGCACGCGTATCACCATCGGGCACGACCAGTTGTTGCCCGAGCGGTAGCGCATCATCGACATCTCATCGCGCATCTGCATGAACGCCGGCCAGATGTAGTCGAAGAACTGGATCTCGACGACCGGCTTCAGCCCGCGGAGCGACATCCCGACGCCGCGACCGACAATGTTGGCCTCGGAGAGCGGTGAGTTGAAGACGCGATCCGCGCCGAAGGTCCGCTGCAGACCGTGGGTGACCTTGAACACGCCTCCCTTGCCCGACACCGTGGCGAGCGCTTCCGGCCGGCTCGCATCCGCGACGTCCTCGCCGAAGACCAGGATTCGAGGATCTCGCGCCATCTCGTCGCGGAGCGTGGTGGTGATCGTCGTCACCATCGTGTCCGCCGGGCCCTCGGTCACCGGTTCCGTGATGAGCGTTGGTGACGTGGGATCCACGTCCGGCGAGAAGACGTACAGCGTGGCGGTTTCCGGATCCGGCTTGGGCGCGGCGAGAGCGAGCTCGGCTGCGGCGTTCACCTCGCGCTCGACCGATGAGAGGATGTCGGCGAAGTCGTCGTCGGTGGCCAGCCCTTTGACCTTCAGGAAGTGGCGCATCCGCACGAGCGGATCGCGTCGTGCCTCCGCTTCGCGCTCGGCCGGCGTCTTGTACAAACGCTCGTCGTCTGAAAGCGAGTGCGAGTACGGCCGGACAACCGTGGCGTGAACGAAGGCGGGACCCTTGCGAGCCCGCACGTGCGCGACAGCTTCACCCATCGTCCGGTGACTCGCGAGGTAGTCCGTGCCGTCGCACCGGTAGATCTGCAGTCCCGGGAAATGCTCAATCAGCCTGGAGATGTCGCCTCCGGGAGTCTGTGCTTCGACGGGTACCGAGATCGCGTAGCCATTGTCTTCGCAGAGGTAGAGCAGAGGCAGTCGGTTGCTGCACGTCGTGTTGAGCGATTCCCAGAACTCGCCTTCGCTCGTGGCGCCGTCGCCGATCGAGACGTAGGTGATTTCGTCGGGATGAGCGTGAGACTCGCGGTTGGGAATGTTGGGGAGACGCTGGTAAGCGATGCTTGCTTCTGCACAGCCAACGGCGTGCAGGCATTGGGTGCCGGTGGCGCTGCTTTGTGACGGGATGTGTAGTCGCCGGTGGCCCCAGTGCGAGGGCATCTGTCGTCCACCCGAGGCCGGGTCGTCTTTGGAGCCGACCGAAGCGAGGAGCATCTCGAGTGGCGTGACGCCGATCGCCAGGCATAACGCGCGGTCGCGGTAGTACGGGAAGAACCAGTCGTAGCCGCCACGCAAGTGCGTGCCAGCTGCGACGAGCACCGCTTCATGCCCTGCGCCGCTGATCTGGAAGAATGCCTGGCTCTGATTCTTGAGCTGGATCTCCTTGTCGTCGAGTTTCCGCGACAGGAGCATCGTGCGGTAGGCGCTGAGCAGCTCGTCGCGGGTTAACGACGCCTGGTCATCGCCGCGTGCCCGCCCGGTGCCTGTGTCAGTGCCACCGGCCAGGGTCGACCCCTTCATACGTCGAAAATTATGGCACTATCGGAAGCCTATGACCACCGTGCGCGTCCATCGTTGGGACGAAATCGCGCTCGAAAAAATTACCGAGATGATTTCGCAGAAGATCGTCACGGGAGAGCGTGAGATGCTGGCCCAGATTTACCTGAAGCGCGGTGCGCTCGTCCCGATGCACTCGCACGAGAGCGAGCAGATGACCTACATTTTGCAGGGCGCTCTCAAGGTGGTGGTTGACGGTGAGGAGATGACCGTGCGTGAAGGAGAGGTGCTCCATATCCCGTCGCACACCCCCCACCAGGCCGAGGCGCTCGAAGACACGTTCGAGCTGGACGTATTCAGTCCGATCCGGATGGATTGGCTACCTGGTGACGTGTAGTTCAGCCACGTCCCGAAGCCCCGCAGTCACTCGCCTCCCGCTCGCTGACGCGGCAAATCGAACCTCCAGCCATCAATTGCGGCCTTCGTTTATCTTCCGTCATGGCGGCGACGCCTTCGCCAGTGGACAGGCTTACGGTTCGATTTGGTGCTGCCGCGTGTCGCGCCAGCTCGAGGTCGGCTACGTGCCTGCGGCCCTTCGGGACGTGCGGTGCTCGCGAGTCTGCGCGGGGTGAAAGCCGTTCAGGTAGGCTTATGCGTCTCTCCGTTGGAAGAGAGAAGAGGTTCTGACCTGGGAGCGCATGAACGGACGATCTTGGTGGGAGTTGGCGATTCAATGGACGGTTTGGGCAATCGTCATGACGGTCGTCATGGGTTGGCTTGCCAGAAGCCGGTTCCCGCGCAAACGTTTGGACAACCCGGGCGCCTTGCGGCACCCTACCAGCACGCTGGTGATGGGCGTGGTCTGCTTCTGTTTTCTTGGCGCGCTCTCCGTAATTTCGGCTACCACGACCAACAAGACGGCGACCTGGTGGACGACCACGATATTTGCTGGCTTCGCCGCGTCGTCCCTCGTTTTGATTCTGGATTACTTCATGGCGAGGCACCAGGTGTCGAACGAAGGCCTTGCATATCGAAAGCTATTGGGCAAGACCGGCTTCGTCAAATGGACCGAGCTAAAGAAGGTTCGTTACGCCTCCGCGTTAAAGTGGTTTCGGATTGAAACGACAAGTGGAGAAGTCGTGCGCGTTTCGGCGATGCTCATGGGTCTGCCGGAGTTTGCCGAGGCGTTGCTACGGTCAGCTCCTCTCGAATCTATGAACTTGGAAACGCGACAGATTCTGAGAGCTACCGCAGAGGGCAATCCGCCGTCCATATGGCTATAGTTGCCTGGTCCGGCTGAAGCCGGACACTACGACAGATTGGCTTGGCTGAAGCCGAGCCCTACGAATCCCGAACCCCGAACCTCGAACCCCGAGCCCCGAGTCCCGAGCCCCGGGCTTAATGCACCCGCCGATTGATGTCGTTCGACCGCCCGCCTGAATAG
>JABFSA010000163.1 GCA_013140775.1 Acidobacteriota bacterium
CGCCGTTCGCTGAAGAAGGTCTCGAACGCGCTGAGATTGACTTCAGCCGGATCGGCCTCGACCTGGCCGAAATCCGGATTCACAGTTGCTTCGACTGTAAGGTTGGGCCCGACGCCGACCTTAACGTCCCCACCGACGCGCGCCTGGGTGTCGCTACCCGCGAACGGGTCGTCATCGTCTACCTCCCCTCCCAGTCTCGATGAACCCGCGGTGTAGGGCAGCAGCTCGATCCGGCGCGAGGGTGTCAGTCCACCGATGCCTCTCAACTCGCCGAACCGCGAGGCCCAGACCCGGTCGGTGCGTCTGACGAGCGACCAGTAGACCTGTTCGTTCCTCGATGGGATTGCCCTGTAGATGTTCAGGCCGAAGACCTGCTCGCCATTCGCGTTGAAACGCAACTGCTGGAACGGAATGCGCAGCTCAGCCGTCCATCCTCCAGCGTCAGTGGCGACACGCGCTTCCCATACCGGATCGAAACTGCGGTCCCGCGACGAGCGGTTGTCGCTCGCATGAAAGTGGTCAAAGCGGACACCAGCGGCAGTGACGCCAAATGTGTAAGCAGTTCTGCGATCCAGATAGGTGTCGAGCGACACCAGGATATGTTCGGCCTGGTCGATACCTTCGTCGCGGCGGCTCATCGGCGCCTGAATACTGGCGGGATCGGCGCTGGACATCCGGGCACCGACGATGAGCGCGTCGTCATCGAACACGAACCGTACTTCCAGCGGGTCAGTGGGTGCGACGCCTTCGTCGGGCTCGGACTGCGTGAAGTCAGTCGCGGGGATCGCGGTCAACCAGATCTCTTCGTCGAGTCGTCCATCGATACGGACTGCGCCGGCTGATACTCGAGAGGCGACGATCTGCTTCCGGTCTGGAGGATTCACCGACTGGGCCTCACTCTGGCCGTGTCCGAGACCTAGAATCAGTAGACAGACAGGCAACGTACGGGTCCGCATTCAAGTCCTTTCAGCACACGTCGGGTTCCGCACGTGCCACACGACTTGTAGCGGAACGGTGATGAAGGGAACGTGAAGACGCCCATGCCGTATACTGCTGGCCTTCCACTCTTTTTCGAACGGATGTCCGCGTGATCATCGACTGCCACGGCCACTACACCACCGCGCCCAAGGCGCTCGAGGACTGGCGCAATCGCCAGGTCGAGGGCCTGACCAATCCCTCGGCGACTCCGAAAGTAGCGGAGTTGCAGATCAGTGACGATGAGCTGAGGGAGAGCATTGAGAAGAACCAGCTGAAGCTCATGCGGGAGCGCGGCGCCGACCTCACGATCTTTTCGCCGCGCGCGAGCTTCATGGCGCATCACATCGGTGGGTTCGAGACGAGCGCGACGTGGTCGTCGATCTGTAACGAGTTGATCCATCGCGTCGTACGACTCTTTCCAGAGAGCTTCGCGGGCTGCGGAATGCTGCCCCAGTCACCTGGCGTGGATCCCAAGAGCTGTCTGCCGGAGCTCGAGCGCTGCGTGAAGGAGTACGGGTTCGTGGCAATGAACCTGAATCCGGATCCGTCGGGAGGGCATTGGACGTCGCCATCGCTCTCTGACAAACACTGGTTTCCGATCTACGAAGCGCTCGTCGAGTACGACATTCCCGCGATGATCCACGTGAGCACCAGTTGCAATCCGTGCTTTCACACCACAGGCGCTCACTACCTCAACGCCGACACGACGGCGTTCATGCAGTGCCTGACGTCGGACCTCTTCACGCAGTTTCCGACCCTGCGGTTTGTCATTCCCCACGGCGGCGGCGCCGTCCCGTATCACTGGGGGCGCTTCAGAGGCATCGCGCAGGACATGAAGAAGCCGCCACTCACGGAACACCTGCTCAAGAACATCTTCTTTGACACCTGCGTCTACCATCAGCCGGGTATCGATCTGCTGACGCGAATCATGCCGGTGGACAACATCCTGTTCGGGTCCGAGATGATCGGGGCGGTGCGAGGCATCGATCCCGAGAGCGGCCACTTCTACGACGACACCAAGCGGTACATCGAAGCGACGCCGAACCTGGATGACGCCAAGCGGAGCAGCGTGTACGAGGGCAACGCCCGGCGTGTCTATCCGCGGCTCGATGCCATCCTTCGCGCAAAGGGTCAGGTCTCATGAGCTTGAATCAACTGGGCATCGTCAAACGCAATATCGTGCGGGCCGATTCCGCCGCTGTGGCCAGGCTGTCCAAGCTCGGCGTCGCCACGATTCACGAGTCCATGGGACGCGTGGGCCTCATGAAGCCGTTCATGCGGCCTATCTACACCGGCGCACACGTGTGTGGCACGGCAGTGACCGTGCTTATGCACCCGGGCGACAACTGGATGCTCCACGTGGTCGCCGAGCAACTGCAGCAGGGCGATGTGATCGTGGCCGCGTGCACGGCCGATTCAGACGACGGCTTCTGCGGTGAGCTGCTGGCGACATCCTTTCGGGCGCGCGGCGGGCTGGGTCTTGTCATCGACGGCGGTGTGCGCGACATCAAGGAACTGACGGCCATGCAGTTTCCCGTGTTCGCCCGGGCGATCAGCGCAAAGGGCACGGTGAAGAGCACTGTCGGGTCAGTGAATATTCCTGTCGTGTGTGCCGGTGCGTCGGTGAACCCCGGAGACGTGATCGTTGCGGATGATGACGGTGTCGTGGTCGTGCCTGCGGCACTGGCGGCGGCGACAGCGCATGCGTCAGAAGCGCGCGAGGCCAACGAGGCCGACAAGCGGACCAAGCTCGCAGCTGGAGTGTTGGGTCTCGACATGTACAAGATGCGCGAGGCGCTCGAGAAGGCGGGCTTGAAGTACATCGACTGAGCCCATGGGTATTCCGAGCGATCCGCGACAGTGGCGTGTCGGCCTGGTGGGCTACGGCGAAGTCGGGCGCATCCTCGCTGAGGACCTGCGCGCCCAGGGGCTGTCTGTCTCGGCCTATGACGTGAAGCTCGGCTCGGCCGACGACACGCCGATTCGGGAGCACGCAGGAAGGTTCGGCGTGCCGTTGACGGCAAACCACGCCGCGCTCACGTCGGAAGCAGACTTCATCGTGTCGGCAGTGACCGCGAGCCAGGCGGTGGCTGTTGCCGAGGCGTGCGCACCCGCGATCAGGCAAGAAGCGTTCTTCCTGGATTTCAACTCCGCGTCTCCAGGCGCCAAGATCAAGGCTGCCGCACATATCGACGCGCGGGGCGGCCGTTATGTCGAAGGCGCGGTCATGACCGCCATCACGCAGTACAGGATCCGCGTGCCGTTGCTGCTTGGCGGATCCTCGGCCGCTGTGCTTCAGCCGCTTGCTGTGGCAATTGGATTCGATGCGAAAGTCGCCTCGGAGCAACTGGGCGTCGCCTCGGCGACCAAGATGTGCCGGAGTGTCATGATCAAAGGTCTCGAGGCGATGGTGATCGAGAGCTTTACGGCTGCGCGCGCGTACGGCGTGGAGGATCAGGTGTTGGCCTCACTGGCGGAAACGTTTCCAGGTATCGACTGGGAAAAGCAGGGCGGCTACTTCTTCAGGCGTGCCATCCAGCACGGGCGGCGCCGGGCTGAAGAGATGCGTGAGGCTGCCACGACGGTTCGGGAGCGAGGGCTGGAGCCGTGGTCTTCTGCGGGCACCGCCGAGCGGCACGCGTGGATGGGCAATCTGGCTGAGGCAGGTGCGTTCGGCCCCAGGGCCGCCGCGTCTCCCGGGTGGCGCGTTGACGCCGACCGCATCCTCGCTGCGCTGAAGGCGGGCACCTAGTCATGTCTTTCCAGGTCACGCCCGGCTGGCTCCCATTTCATCCCAGTCCCTCCAAGCCTCGCTTCGTCGCGCCGGCAGGCGCGGTGGATGCGCATTGTCACGTCTTTGGACCAGGCGATCGCTTTCCCTACGCACCTGAACGGAAATACACCCCGTGCGAC
This sequence comes from Acidobacteriota bacterium, assembly GCA_013140775.1. GTDB lineage: Bacteria > Acidobacteriota > Vicinamibacteria > Vicinamibacterales > UBA2999 > JABFSA01. The sequence goes on from JABFSA010000163.1 coordinate 3,892, forward strand.
GCGAGCAAGGAGCAGTTGTTTGCCTTGCGGGACCATCTTGGTTTTTCCCGGAACGTCGTCGTTCAGGCGACGTGCCACGGCTCCGACAACCGTGCGCTCGTGGATGCGCTCGAATCGTCAGGAGGACGGGCGCGCGGCGTGGCGACGGTCGCTCATGATGTGACGGATAAGGAACTGCAGGCCTTGCACGTCGCAGGGGTGCGGGGCACCCGGTTCAACTTCGTCAAGCGCCTCGTGGACTTCACTCCGCGTGAGGTGCTGATGGATATCGCCTCGCGCGTTGCTCCGCTCGGCTGGCACGTGGTGGTGTATTTTGAAGCGAGGGACCTCCCGGAGTTGTGGGACTTCTTCACGACGCTTCCCACGACCGTGGTCGTCGATCACATGGGGCGTCCGGATGTCAGTCAGCCGGTGAATGGACCTGAGTTCGAGGGCTTCGTGAAATTGATGCGGGAAAACGAGAACATCTGGTCGAAGGTCTCGTGCCCGGAGCGTTTGAGCGTTGGCGGACCGCCGGCCCTCGACGGTGAGCGCGCGCCCTATCGCGACGTGGTGCCGTTTGCCAAGCGCCTCGTGGAGACGTTTCCGGACCGAGTGCTCTGGGGTACGGATTGGCCGCATCCGAACTTGAAAGACCACATGCCCGATGACGGGTTGCTCGTGGACTACATCCCGTCGATTGCGCCGACGCCGGAGGCGCAAGGCAAGCTGCTCGTCGATAACCCGATGCGTTTGTATTGGAATGACTGAACGGCGCGGCTTCAGCCGCGCACTACGACTGATCGTCGTACGTAGTGCTCGGCTTTAGCCGAGCCTTGAACACGCAGTGCTCGGCTTCAGCCGAGCCTTGGAGCACCTTATGTCTCTCGACAAGCCCTACACGGACATGCCTGGCACCACGGTCTTCGACACCGACCAGATGCGCCGGGGCTACTGGTTGAACCAGTTCTGCGTCTCGCTGATGAAGGCGGAGAACCGCGAGCGCTTCAAGGCCAATGAACGCGCCTACCTCGACGAATGGCAGATGAGCGAAGAGCAGAAGCTGGCGGTGCTCGCCCGCGATTTGAACAAGTGCGTGGAACTCGGCGGCAACATCTACTTTCTCGCGCGGATCGGCGCGACCGACGGCAAGAGCTTCCAGTACATGGCGGCGAGCATGACCGGGATGACCCAGGAGGAATACGCCAACATGATGAAGGGAGGCGGTCGATCGATAGAAGGTAACCGCTCGCGGAAGGAGAAGCCCCGTGGCTAAGATTACCGCCGGGATTTTCACGTCGCACGTGCCTGCCATCGGCGCGGCACTCGATCTGGGCAAGTCAACGGATTCGTACTGGCAGCCGGTGTTTGCTGGTTACGAGCCGACCAAGGCATGGTTGCGGGAGCGGGAACATCGACCCGATGTGGTCTTCCTCGTCTACAACGACCACGCCACTGCGTTCAGTCTCGACTTCATTCCGACATTCGCCATTGGCTGCGCGGATCAGTTCAAGCCGGCGGACGAAGGTTGGGGCGCCAGACCTGTCCCGGTTGTCCAGGGGCATCCTCTCCTGGCCACCCACATCGCGCAGTCTGTCATCCAGGACGACTTCGACCTGACCGTCGTCAACAAGATGGACGTGGATCATGGGCTGACGGTCCCGATGTCGCTCATGTTCGGTCAGCCCGAGGCGTGGCCGTGCCGTGTGATTCCGCTCGCGGTGAACGTCGTGCTGTATCCGCCGCCGTCAGGGCGCCGCTGCTATCAGCTTGGCCGGGCGATTCGAAAAGCCGTGGAATCGTACGAAGAGGATTTGAACGTGCACATCTGGGGGACCGGAGGCATGAGCCACCAGCTGCACGGCCCCCGCGCCGGGTTGATCAACAAGGAATGGGACAACGCGTTCCTGGACAAGCTCATCAACGATCCGGAAGGCGCCTCCAAAGTGGACCATCTCGAGTACATGCGTGAGGCCGGTGCCGAGGGGATCGAACTGGTGATGTGGCTCGTGGCGAGAGGGGCACTGGACCCGGCACCGGCGCACGTCACGCGCCGCTTCTATCACGTGCCTGCGTCGAACACGGCCGTGGGCCATCTCGTCCTCGAGAACGCGCGGTGACAGCACTGAACGTCGCCGTGGCGGGTGCGGGCGCGTTCGGCGTCAAGCACCTGGAAGGCCTGAAGCAGATCGACGGGGTTCGCGTTGTGTCGCTGGTCGGGCGCGTCCTGAACAAGACACAGGAAGTGGCCGCGAAGTTCGGCGTCGGTCATGTGACGACGGATCTCGACGAGACGCTGGCAAGGAAAGACGTGGACGCCGTCATCCTGTGTACGCCGACACAGATGCACGCGCCGCAGGCGCTCGCGTGTCTGCAGGCCGGCAAGCACGTGCAGGTGGAGATCCCGCTCGCCGACAGTCTTGAAGGCGCTGAGTCGGTCGTCGAAATGCAGAAGGGGACCGGGCTCGTGGCCATGTGCGGCCACACGCGCCGTTTCAACCCCAGCCACCAGTATGTGCGGCGGCGGATTCTTGCTGGCGAGTTGAACATCCAGCATCTTGTGGTGCAGACGTTCTTCTTCCGCCGCACCAACATGAACGCGCTCGGCCAGCCGCGGAGCTGGACCGATCACCTGTTGTGGCACCACGCGGCGCATACCGTCGATCTCTTCGCCTACCAGACACGCGGCACCATCGTCGCAGCGAATGTGGTGCAGGGGCCCATCCATCCGGAGCTGGGTATCGCGATGGACATGTCGATCCAGTTGAAGGCGGATACGGGCGCGTTGTGCACGCTGGCGTTGTCGTTCAACAACGAGGGTCCGCTGGGCACGTTCTTTCGATACATCGGCGACAGCGGCACCTACATCGCACGGTATGACGATCTAGTGGATGGCAAGGAGACACCCATCGACGTGTCCAAAGTGGACGTGTCGATGAACGGCATCGAACTGCAGGACCGCGAGTTCGTCGCCGCGATTCGCGCGGGCCGTGAACCCAACTCCAGCGTTGCCCAGGTGCTGCCGTGCTATCGCGTGCTGGATCAGCTCGCACGTCAGCTGTAGCAGCGGGTCAGTTCCACATCCATGTCGCGTCGCATCGGTCCGTTCACCGTGTCATCGATCGGGCTGGGGTGCATGAACCTCAGCCATGCCTACAGCGCTCCGCCCTCCGCTGAGACTGCCGAGACCGTCATTCGGACAGCGATCGATCGAGGTGTGACGCACTTCGATACCGCGGCGCTCTATGGCTTTGGCGCCAATGAGGAGCTGCTGGGCCGGGTGCTCAAGAAGTGCCGAGCCGATGTGGTGCTCGCCAGCAAGTGCGGAATCTGGAAAGACGAGAAGGGCGTGCGGGTGATCGACGGCCGTCCCGCGACGCTCGTGCGCGCCTGCGATGACAGCCTGCGGCGGCTGCAGACGGATGTCATCGACCTCTACTACCTCCATCGCATGGACGCGAAGGTGCCGATCGAGGAGAGCGTTGGCGCGCTGGCAGACCTGGTCCAGGCAGGGAAGATCCGGACAATTGGTCTGTCAGAGGTCTCTGCGGCGACTCTGCGGCGGGCGTACGCAGTCCACCCGATCGCAGCCATTCAGAGTGAATACTCGCTGTGGACACGGAACCCGGAGATCGCGGTGCTCGACGCCTGTCGAGAACTCGACGTCGCGTTCGTGGCGTTCAGTCCTCTGGCCCGCGGGTTTCTCTGTGGCGCCTTGCGCGATCCGGCGACTGAGCTCGAGCCAAAGGATATCCGCCGGGCGATGCCGCGGTTCTACGCAGAGAACTATCCCAGGAACTTGCAGCTGCTCGGTGAGTACGGACGGATCGCCGATGAAGCCGGCTGCACCTGGCCGCAGCTTGCGCTCGCCTGGCTGTTGGCCAAAGCGCCTCACATCGTGCCGATCCCCGGCACCCGTCATCCCGCTCATGCGATCGAGAACATCGAGGCTCAGCGCGTGCAGCTTGCCCCCGGCGTTATCGCGGCCCTTGAAGCGTTGATTAACCAGCAGACCGTCGTGGGGCAGCGCTACAACGAGCCCACCCAGCGGGAAATCGACACTGAAGAGTTCTAAAGGTCCGGCTCCCTTCAGGCCTTCTGCAGCAGGGGACGAAGCGACCGAATATCCTTCAACGCTTCGATCGTCATCAGCGTGTCTATCAGCTTCTGCGCCGTCGCGGCGCCGAGCACTGGGGCGACCAGGTCACGGGCTTTGTCAACGACCTCTTCACGCGGCATCGGATTGCGCGGCGTTCCACGCACGGCTTCGACCTGTTCGGATCGCGTCGTTCCGTCGGTGAACGTGATCTCGACGATCGCCACCCGCACCGGGAGCAGGCGATTCAGCGAGGCATCAGGTGTATAGGTGACCTTGCGTCGCTGACGGAGCACTTCCGCGTCCTGCATCCGCGGCTTGTCGTGCGCGGCATGGAAGGACGCCGTCTTGTCGATGAGCATCACCGCGACCATGTGCTGAAGGCAGATGTCGGGAATATCGCGATTGTCCACGACCGCACCGACGCTTGGCGCCAGCCTCACGACCACGCGCGTGACATCGTCGGCGTTGAACGGCCGTGACTTTCGAATCAGCTCAATCGCATCGAGCGGCGCTTGAATGGGTGTGCCGACCGTCCACTTCTTGATGTCGGTGTTGACGATCTCAAAGCGCTCGCCGAGCTTGTCCACGAGGATCGCGGGATTCCCCTTCGGTGCGTTCACCTGGAAGAAGTTGTCTTCACCCGAAAACACATCGTCCACGCCGTTCCAGCCGGAGCGGACGACGAGGGCGGAGGTGACGCCGTTGCGTGCGGGCATGCCGCCGAAGACGAAGCCTTTCTCGATGTGATCCGTGTCGCGTCCCCAGATTGCGTAGCCGGCTGCCTGTTGCGACGCGTAGTCCAGGAGCCACCGCATCTGCTGCGCAGTCAGGCTGGCCATGCATCCCGCCGCGGCCGCCGACCCGAAGTTGCCCGCGAGGGCATGTGTGCTGCGGCGGGTTTCGTCCCTGAACGTGGGCCCACCGAGCGCCATCGTGAGCCGTGGCCCGACGTCGTATCCGAGCACCACGGCCCGCATGAAGTGTTCGCCAGTTGCCCCGAAGTCCTCTCCTACTGCCAGTGCCGACGGCACGATCGAGGCGCCTGGATGTGACTGTGACGGGCCGTGTGAATCGTCTGTTTCATCCGAGTGCGCCAGAACGCCGTTGGCGAGTGCGGCATCGATCGGACCTGTCAGCACGTTCGATCCGATCACCGTTGCGACCGGACGTCCCGCCTGAGCACGTGCAAGAGCAAGAGCCGCATGGCCCGGCGGAAGCTCGGAGCCCGAGATCATCGCAGCGAAGGTGTCGAGGATGTGGTGCTTGGCTTTCTCGACGACGGTAGGGGGCAGCGCGCGATCCTTCGCGGCGGCCATGTAGCTGCTGAGCGTCGCCATGACCGGGCTGATGGCCTGGGCCTGGAGCCGGATCGAGGGTGATGCCGCTGCGCACAGCGCCAGTGCGCCGCGCTGAATCATGTCGCGACGGGAGAGACGTGGGTGCATGCGTGAAGTCATGTCGTTACGGTTGGTTGCCGGTGATGGGCACGAACTTCTGAATCCGCTTTCCAGTTTCCACTTCGCCTGTATAGATGTTTCCCTTGGAATCGGTGGCGATTGCGTCGATGAAGTGGAACATGCCAGCCATGCGGCCGTTGTCGCCTATGGAGCCGGCTGTGACACCGGACTTCCGATTGACGATCCAGACTTTGTTGTTGGCGCCGTCAGCCACGAAGACGAAGTTCTGTTGCGGATCCCCCGAGAACGCGAGATTGAACACCGTGCCGCACGGCCCGAACTTGTCGCTGCCAGGTCCGCCACACTCCGTTCCACGGGCGGGCGTTGATGGGTGAATCCAGAACTGCGTCACGAACGTGCCCTCCTTCGTGAAGACCTGTACCCGGTTGTTGCCTCTGTCGCAGACGTATACGAGGCCGTCCTTCGACAGGTGGATACAGTGGAGGACATTGAACTCCTTGATGTCAGGGGGAGGACCTGACGTGTCATATGGCGCGACACGCTCGTTCGGAATCTCATTCAGCGGGACGCCTTTTCCTCCCCAGCCGCGCTTGAAGGCGCCGGTATCCATATCGAACACGAGAATGCGTTTGTTGATGAACTCAGTCTCGGCGACGTAGAGCTCACGGGCGGATTCGTCAAAGTCGAATCCTGCAACGCCGCTGATGAAGACGTCGGTCTGCTGATTGTTCTCGACGAGAGGAGGAGGGGTCTGTCCTGCTGGCGTGGGCGGCGGTCGATGACCGAAATCCAGTAGCAGCTTTCCGTCGGGTGTGAATTTCAGGATGCTGTCGCCGCGTCCGGTCCCCGAGACCCAGACGTTTCCCTCTCGATCGACATTGACCGTCTGTTCTCCTGGCCAGTTCGGCACGTAGCCCGGGCCGCCCCAGGCCCTGAGCAGGTTACCCTCTGTGTCGAATTCGAGAATCGATGGCCCCGCGACGCAACAATCGGTTCTCGGGGGATTGGTGGAGGCGCCGTTTTCGTCAGGCCTGATCTGGCGCGACCGATTGAACACCCAGACATGGTCGTCTGGACCCACGGCGAGGGTGGGCACCTGCTGCATGATCCATTTGTTCGGCAGCGGTTTTGGCCAGAAAGGATCCACCTTGTATTGCGGCGTCTGTTGAGCGGGCGCAGGCACGCTCGCAAGCAGGAGTCCCGAGATGAGGCAGACGCCCATGACCACACATCGCAGCGCAGGCCCTTTGGTTACGTTCATCGATGGTCGTCCTTCAAGGAAGTCACTCCTGAGCCGATTCAGATCTCGCTTAAAATACGAGCCTATAACTACCACATAGCAAGGAGGACGCTCGCATGAAGGCTGCATTGCTTGTCGGCGTGACGCTCGGCGTGTTGGCATCGAACCCGAGTGTGTTGGCTCACCACGGTGGAGCGGCATTCGACCAGGCCCAGACGGTCACCTTCAAAGGCACCGTCACGGAAATGTCGTTCACCAACCCCCATGTGCTCGTGTACTGGGACGTCACCAAGGACGGCGCCGTCGAAAAGTGGTCTGGTTGGCTGACGGCCCCCAACAAGCTTGCGCGGGCGGGATGGACGAAGATGACGCTCAAGCCAGGCGACCAGATTGAAGTGTCAGGCACGCCGCACAAAGGCGGTAGCAAGATTCTTCAGATCAGGAGCCTCGTGGCGCCAGGCGGCAAGGAATTGCCCCTGTTCGAGCAATAACTCGCGCGCGGAGCCCCGCAATGCAACGTAGGGATTTCATGTCCGCCGTGGCTATGCTGGCCGCGGCGGCGGGTGCTGCCGAAGGCCAGACTGCGGGCCAGCCCCGCACCGTACACACCCAGGACCTGCCGCCAGTCAGTCTCAACGGGTGGACGGCAACTGCTCTCGAAGTCAGCTACGCGCCCGGTGCGGTGTCGCAAGCGCACCGGCATTCCGGCTTTGTGCTGGGATATGTGCTCGAGGGCGAGATCCGCTTTGCGATCGACAACCGCGAGCCTGCCATCTACCGGACAGGGCAGATGTTCTATGAGCCTCCGGGCGCTCTGCACACGACAGCCTCGAATGCGAGCGCCGTCGCTCCCGCCAGATTTCTCGCCATCATCGTGGCCGAAAAGGGCGCGCCACTGACCCTCGCCCAGTAGGTCTCCTCGCGCCTCCGGACGACGAGGTCCTATAATCGCCGGCGGTGGAAGTCACTCTATTTCCCAATGCATGGCGTCCAGGCGTCGGTCAGCGTCCGCGCAGGGAAGCGCAGCGACCGTTCCTGCCACAGCACGCGCGTCACTGTCCCGTCCTCGAGGCGGGTAGCTCCCTGGGCTTTCTCGTCTATCCACCACTCGAGAAGACCGAGGCGTACTGGGTTGGCTACGACGGTGAGGGCGTCTATCGCTTCGTCTACTACGTCAATCCCACGGGCACGAAGTTCGAGCAGGTCTTCATGGTCGTGGTCAGGCTTCCTGGAAGCGGCGCCGGGATGATCTCGGAAGACGTGACCTTCTTCGCGTCCACTCCCGACACGACGCCGGAGATCGCACGTCTGGTCATGCGCTCGCTCATCGTCCCTGAAGATCTGGGTACGCCAGCGGGGGCGGTCACCCTGCGCGGCTCCTGGAATTTTCGGACGCCGGCGGGCTGGGACACGGTGTACACGCCCATCTTCAACCTCGTCGAGCACCCCGTGATCCCCATGATGGTCATCCGCGTCGAGACAGACTGGTATGCGCACGAAACAGAGTTTCGATACGTGCTGCAGCCAGGCCAGGCGCTGTCGGTGTCGTCGCCGATGCCCATTGGCCAGGCGATGTTTGTTCCGCGCGAACAGGTCGTGGCACGGGACTGCACCGAAGAAGAGCTAGCGGAGATTCAACGCTCAGCCGAAGCGTTCAAGCGGGAGAAGTCGAGTCAGACGCAGACGACACCCTTCGGGATGTCGGTAAGTCCGCACTATCTACGGAAGAGCCGCGAGCGAAGCTAGAAACGCGATGGCAGTGGGCGACGGAAGATCAGGCCGTCGAGGCTCCATGCCCCGGGGCCAGCCGCCCAGAAGAACAGGAAGAGGAAGCAATTCAGAATCGCCGCTTCCATGGTTGGCAGAACGAAGCTTTCCCAGAGCCCGCGTGGGGCGTAGGTCATGAAATAGGCGACTGCCATCTCACCCGACAACAGAAACGCCAGTGGCCGCGTAAACAATCCAAGCGCCAGCATCGGGCCGCCGACGTTCTCCAGCACTGCCGCCAGGCCACGCAGCGACATCAGCTCGAACGGCACCCGGCTTCCCACGACCTTTTCAAGCCCGTGAGCCAAGAAAAGCAATCCCGCGACAACGCGCAATGCCGCGAGTGCGCGCGGCCCGAGGCGTTCGTCACGCGCCGTTGCGAGATAAAAGAGAAAGAACGCATTCAGCAGCAGTGGATCCGAGGGGCCGCGCGCACCGAAGAGAGGAGCATCGCCACCCAGTGACGCCGGGAGCGGAACGGCCAGCCAATAGAGGAGAAAGAACGGCGCCAATACGAGGGACACGGGCCGCACGAGCACGCCGAGCATCAGAAGGATGCCGCCCGGCAGCGACAGGAACTTGATCACGCCATAGAACGAGCGCGGCGGCGCATCGACAGCCGCCTCCGGATACTCGAACACCTGCTCCATGCCGTGGCGCACGAGCAGGAAGCCGAAAATAACGCGCGCGAGCGTCTCGAGCTCAACGGTGAATCGTTGCGGGACTGGGAGCGCGCGGTTCAACGTCTTATCCTCCAGCGTCACGAAGGGGACCCCGCATCGCTGCGGGGCCCCGTGACATTAGAAATCCCACTGCGCGCCGAAGCGCAGCAGGCGTCCATTCACGATCTGCGTGACGTTGCCCCATGACGCGCCATAGGTGGTGTTCGTCGCGAGGATCGTCGCGGCGTTGAACACGTTGTAGAGGTCGATGTTCGCGCGCAGGCGTCCCTTGCCGGTGCTGAAGTTGCGCGAGAAACGCAGGTCCAGCTGCTGATGCCGGTCCTCGAACATCGACTGGTTCGGGATGAGCGGCACGGTCACCGTCGCCGTGCACGCGCCGGTGGCCGGGCAGGCCGACAGATTGCGGCCGAGCGCAGGAGCGATCACGGCGTTGCTGACCACGAGGTTCGCCGCCATCGGGATGCCCGGGCTGTTCTGGTACACCGCGCTCGTCTGGATATCCCACGGCAGCGGATAGACGACGAGGAACTTCACGTCGGTCGCGTCTTTCCACGGACGTTCCTGCCGGCAGAAGTCCTTGCGCGCGTCCTGTGGCGAATCCACAACGACACAGTCGTCCACCACCGTGCGGCCAATGCTCGTGCCGCCGGAGAGTTGGGCGCCACCGCCAAGTCGCGCGGTGACCGTCATGTCAACGCCGTTGTAAACGCGTGTCTTGCGGCGGCCGAATTCCTCGGCGGACTTGACCATGTTGTCCACCTGCCCGAACAGACCCGGGCGCAGATCGTAGAGGCCGCACAACTGGTTGCCGCCGCCGCCGGGCAGGCGGCTGTCGGTCGGCGCCGTGATGCAGTACTCGTTGTAGTCGGCCGGCGTGACCAGCAGGTTGTCAATCACGGTCAGCGCCGTCTCCGCACCGGGGATACCGCTGCCACCGCCGTCGCCACCGTACCACGTGCGGAAGTAGCCGACGTTCACGCCGATGCTTCGCGTCAGCTCGTGCTGGAGCGACACCGACGACTGCCAGTTGTGGTACTGGCGGTTGAGGCCTTCAAGCAGCCCGTCCTGGAACTTGGTGCGGCGATCGGCCCGGCCGAACGTCAGGTCCGACCATGCACCGCATTCGCCGTTGGCGGCGGTGGTCTGCAGCTCGCAATCCGGCACGTAGTTGCGGTTCGCGTCGTTCCATGTGCGCGTCGTCGTGCGCGTCAGCGCCGCCACCGGATTGCCGGTCACGGTGCGGATGATGTCCGGGTAGTGGCCGAGCGACGCCTTGAGTGCCGTGCGGCCCGTACCGAACACGTCGAACGCGGCGCCAAGCCGCGGGCTCAGGTTCTTGTACGCCGGCACGTTGTCCGTCGGCTCGAATCGGCGCTCGGGCACGAACCGTCCGGCGCCAAGCACCTGCAGCGGCGTCGCGCCACGCGCGTCGTTGAAGCGCATGCCGAGGTTCAGTGTCACACGATCGATCGTCCACTGGTCCTGCGCGAAGAGCGCAATGTCGCGCGTGGTCTCCTCGAAGTTCCACGGTCCGTCGAGCAGCGTGAGCTGGTTCGGTACACCGTTGTTGAAGCGGTAGTCCACCGCGGGTCCGTGCATCGAGAAGTCGTTGCCAAGCTCGTCGATGTTGCCAATGCGGGTGAAGCGGGTGCTGATGCCGGCGCGGAACTGGTGCGAACCCGTCACATAGGACATCACCGCGCGCTCCTGCTGCTGCGCGCGGACGATCGTGCGCGTCGCGACGTTGCCGTAGGTGAGGTTCAGCCCCTGGTCGGTAATGCGGTACTGGCTCGCGTCCCACCCGGGCTCGCGGCCGTCAACCTGATTGTTCTTCTGCGTGCCGTGGCCTGCCTCAATGAGGACACGGTTACTCAGCGTATAGGTCCAGTTCCCGCTAAAGGTGTAGTTCGGGTCGTAGCGGTGGGGACCACCCGCCTCCGGTGTGAGACGCACCCCGGTTGTCAGCAGATTGAAGCGGCAGTTGCAGTTCGGCTGCTGGGATGTGGCAATGACGATCTTGTGCTTCGCGGCGGCCTGCCACGTCACCCGGCCGGTCAGATCGCGCGTGTAGTCGTTGGTGTTGACCCGGCGGCTGAAGTCGGGTTCATAGAGCAGTGACGCCGGCTGCGACAGCTTGTTCCACTGCACACCGTCCACGTACTGCTGATTCACACCCTCGCGCGCTGAGACGTAGAACCAGATTTTGTCCTGGCGAATCGGGCCGCCGAGCGCCACGCCCGATTCGCGAAACTTCTTCAGCGAACCGACGCGCAACGGATTGAGGTTGCGCGCGATCAGATCGTCGGTGATGTTACTTGCCTCCAGATTCGAGCCGGACATGGCGAACATGCCGGTTCCGGTGAACAGGTTGCCGCCGTCGCGCGGCACCATCTTCAACTGCGTGCCGCCGAAGTCCGCTTCCGCGTCGCCCGCAAAGCTGGCGACCACTTCCTGGATGTTCAGCTGGCTGAACACGAACACGCCGATGGTAATACCCGGGATCTGCTGGTTGATGCCGTCAACCACCGGCTGCGCTTCGGGCGCGCCGTGAACGCTGAACCGGGTCTGCGTTCTGTCATTGCCGCCGGCGCTGCGCTCCGACGACGACGTCAGGCTGGCGCCCGGAATGATGGCGTTCAGCAGGGCGAGACGGCCGGTGCCCGGCAGCGACTCGATGGTCTCACGCTGAAACTGGGTCTGCGCTCCGGAACTGCGGATGTCTACGATCGGCGCCTGGCCAGACACCGTCACCGTCTCTTCCAGCGTGCCGAGCGACATGTCGGCGTTGACCGTGGCCGTGAACTCGGCCGGCAGGTCGATACCCTCGCGTCGCAGTGTGTTGAAGCCGGCAAGCGAGAACGTCACGGTGTAGGGTCCCGGGCGGAGATCGACCATGCGGTAGAGACCCTGGTCGTCCGTCACCACGGTCCGTGCACCGCCGATCAGCGCTGGACTCACCGCTTCAACCGTCACACCAGGCAGGACGCCTCCTGACGTGTCCTTGACCACGCCGGAGATGCTGCTCTGCGCGGACGCAGCGATGGGGAACAGCAGGCAGGCCAACACGAGACATGCTGCTTTGAATAGCTTTGCCACTCTTTCTCTCCTTCTTGAGGCACACGACGTGCCAGGCGTCCGCAACACTGCGGGGCGGGTTGCATTCCAGCGAAGAAGCAGGGGACCGGCAATACCGGAATACAGGTAGCGGCGGGACGGGGCTACGCGGAGGCGGTCAGCGGAAATTCGGCGAATACGGCCACGCCACTGCCCGGTCGCGACTCGATGGAAAGCTGGCCGCCGGCGTCCTCGGCCCGCTCGCGCATCCCTAACAGGCCATAGTGGCCTGGAGCCGGCGCCCCGGCGACAAGACCGCACCCATCGTCTACGACACGCAGGTGCAACTGGCTGCCCTGATAGGCCAGCTCGAGATCTACCCGCCGGGCGCCCGAATGACGCACCGTGTTCGTGATGGCTTCGTGCGCGATCCGCAGCACGTGGCGTTCGAGATCCGCCGGGCACGGTCGCGGCGTCCCGGTCACACGCATCGTGAACCGTAACTTGCCTGTGGTGAGCCGTTCGCCGGTCTCACCAAGCGCGCCGACCAGCCCCTGGTCGCTCAGCTTCGACGAGCGAAGATCCCAGATCGATTCGCGCGCCTCCCGGATGTAGTCTTCCAGCTGTTTGCGCATCGAAACGGCGCGTGCCGCCGGTTGCCCGGTGGACTCCGTCATCTCGTGGGCGAGCGCGTCGAGCTGAAGCGACACGCCGACCAGGCTTTGAAGCAGCGTGTCGTGGATCTCCCGGCTCAGACGCAGGCGCTCGGCAAAGACCGCCGCGACTTCACGCCGCAGGCGACCGACTCGAAGCCGCCAGACGCTGCCACTGGCGAGCATCACGAACAGCGCGGCGAGTAGATAGAACCCGCGCGTCTGATAGAACATCGGCTCGACGGTGAAGCGCCACTGCGCTTCCTCGTCACCCCAGCTGCCGCGGTTTGGTGCGGCCTGCACGCGGAACCGGTAGTCGCCGGGCGGCAGGTTGGTGTAGACCGCCTGGCGTCTCGTCGATTCCACCCAATCGCTGTCGAACCCGTCGAGACGATACCGAAACCGGGCGCGGTCTGACGACGCGAGATTGACCTGGGTGTAGTCGATACGCACGCGCGTCGTTTCAGGCGGCAGCGCCGTGCCGGCGAGGGTCGTGTACCGGCGTTCGTTCGCGTACACGCCCATGATTCGTGGCGCCTCGGGCCGACTGTTCCACGCGCTGCGCATGTTCCGGGGATCCAGAACCGTCAGGCCACGACCGGTGACAAACCACAGCGTGGCATCAGCAGTCGTGAGGATGCCGTTGCCGCTGCCGATCGCGTTGTCGGGCCAACCGGCCGTCCCGTCGGACGGGGTAAAGAGCCGATAGCGCAGTCCGTTCGCGGGATTGTCGAATGCAGCCCGGACGTCCGCCGCCGTGGCGTGCACGATGCCGACAAACGCGACGGCAATCCAGATGTCGTCGGCATCGTCTTCCGCAAAGGCGACGACCGCACGTTCGACTGACGCCTCGGCGAAACTCAGCGTCTGGAAGCGCCCGCGCTGCAGACGGCTGATGCCGGCGTTGCCGCCAACCCAGATGTCACCGCCGCGGTCCTGCGTGATCATGAACAACTGGCGATGCCCTAGTCCGTCTTCCTCGCCGTACCACCGTAACCGCCCGTCACGGGACCGCACCTGCAGCCGGCCAGAAGGAAACGCCATCCAGAGTTGTGCGTCGCGGTCCACGAACAGCAGTTGCGGTGGCCGTCCCATCTCGCCGCGCACCTGAGGAAACCGTTCAAGGTGTCTGCTTTGGGTGAGTCGTGCCAGCCCAACTGTCGAATCCGACAGCCAGAGCGTGTTGTTCGGGCCGGACGCGATCGATGTCACCTGCGTCAGCGCTACGCCCAGCGTAGGAACCAACGCGAAACGACCGTCAACGACTTGAAAGATTCCCTCGGTGTTGGAGCCCCAGACCGTGCCGTTTCGCGCGCGATGCAGGGTGCGGAATGCCCCGGTTGCCACCACCCGCCGGGTAAGGGTCGCCTGTGCGCTGTTTTCATCAAGCCTAACCAGCCCGGTTGTGGTCCCGGCCAGCACCGTGCCGCTGGGTTCGATTGCGACCGCATTGACGAGCCCGAGTTCGGCGATGGAGCGGACTTTGTGTGGCGTCAGCCGGTTCAACCCCTGAATCGATCCTGCCCAGATGTTGCCGTCACGATCCTCGAAGAGGCCCCCGACCTCGTCGCTGGTGAGCCCTTCGCGAACCGTGAGCTTCTCGACCACCGCCCGCTTGCCGGCCTGCTGTACCCGCCACAGGCCCTGGCCGATGGTGGCCACCCAGAGGTCGCCGCGGCGGTCGTGCAGCACGCTCATCCCCCGGCCCTCGAAGTGGGTTGCTGGCGGCTTTTCCCCAGCGCGGCGGAACGCGATGTTCTGGTCAGTGGTCCAGATCCCGCCTGAGCCGTCTTCACTGATCTCGCGGGCGACGCCAGGATTTTCCAAGACGACTTCGAAGATATCGTCGCTACGCCGGCGGTAGAGACCGTCGGGAGTGGAAAGCCAGATCGTTCCAGCTCCGTCTTCGTAGACGTCGTACACCGCTTTGTCCGAACCAGTGGGCAGCGCGACGGCGCTCCAGTCACCGCCGCGGCGCCGCATCAGGCCGTTGTCGTGGGCCACCCAGACGGTACCGGCGCGGTCTTCGATGATGGAGTTGACGAGTCCGGGAAACTGGTTCCGCAGATGCACGTCCCGGACAGCGCCGCTGTGGATGCGAAAAACGCCGTGGCCCTCGCCATACCCGACCCACAGCGACCCATCGCGCCCGACGTACACAGCCCGTGCCTGGGTCTGCGGGAGGTCCACGTCGCCGTCGAACAGGTCTGTCGAGGCGAACCGGAAGCCGTCGAACCGTACGAGGCCGGCGGTGCTGGCTAACCAGAGGAAACCATCAGGGGTTTGGGCCAGCGACCGAATCGATCCGAGCGTGATGCCGTCGCCCCCCGACCACGATCGAAGGCTGTACTGAGTGGTGAGAGGCCCGGTGTCGTCGGCCGCCACCGGAAAGGCGGACCCTAGGAGCACGAGCGCCGCTGAAATGAGCAGAGTGGGCGATCGCACGTTGGTTCTCAGTGAGTGGCGGGGATTATATGTCGGGTCAGACGTGCCGGGATGCCTGATTTCCGGTATTGCGGGACACCTAACATTTACGGCTGAATGCGGGAGGGAGGCGTGTCGTATTACGCCTTGATCGCCTCAGATCGCTTATTTTGGAGGTACTTATGAGAGTGACGTTGCGCGCCGCAGTCGTCGTTGCGGCCTGCATTCTGCTAGGGCCGGCATCCCTCGGGGCGCATCATGGCTCCGCAAGCTTCGACGACAAGGAGATCACGCTGAAGGGCAAGGTCTCCGAGTGGCTGTGGGCCAATCCGCACTGCTTCCTGAAAATTGACGCAGCCGACGCGTCTGGTGCTGTCAGGAACTGGAACCTCGAGATGGGTAACCCCACGGACATGTCGGTCCGGGGCTTCCGCCGCAATACCTTCAAGCCGGGGGACGAAGTCACCGTCACACTGCAGCCGGTGAAAAGCGGCCAGCCGGTGGGACGGATTCGGACGGTCGTTCTACCGGACGGCACCAAACTTTAGGAGCGTGACTATGCACCGACTGCACTTTGCATGCGGCGCCGCAGCCGCGCTGCTCATCGTCTGGGGCGTAAACGAAGCACGGTCCCAGGGGGCGCCCCCGGGCGGTGGTCCGCCCGACATTCCGTTGGCTCAGCTCAAATGGGAGCAGTGGAACAACCCGGGGCTTGCACGCCTTCCGACGAATCTCGAGCCGGAGGGGCCGGCACCGAGACGCGACTTGGCCGGACTCTGGGACGCGGCGCGCGGTGGAATTGGCGCGCGTGGCGCCCGAGGGACACCGGCGCCTCTCACCGCGTGGGGTGAGATGGTGAGCAAGACGCACAAGTCGGGCGACGGCCTCCGGCAGGTGGATGTCACCGAAATCAACGATCCACTGTCTACCATGGGCGATCCAGGGGGCTTTCCGCGCAACCTGCTCTTCGAGCTGCGCCAGGTTCACTTTCTCCCGACACCGCATTCAATGGTGGCGCTGCACATGTGGGAAAAGCGCTGGCGGATCATCTGGACGGACGGGCGACCGTTACCGACTGATCCAGATCCGAGGTGGTACGGGTACTCCGTTGGGCGATGGGCCGACGACTATACGTTCGTCGTCAACTCAAATGGTACCGACGAGCGCACCTGGCTGGACAATGCCGGCAACCCGCACAGCGATCAGTTGAGGGTCGAGGAGCGGTGGACACGTGTGAGCAAGAACAAGATCGAACTGACGGTCGTCATCGACGATCCCAAGACGTATACCAAGCCATGGGTAGCGCTCGAGAAGTTGCCGATGGTGCAAATTCCGCCACAGACCGACTTGATGGAGATGATGAACGCGGCGTCCGAAGCGCAGGCGGTCGCGGCCCAGTTTCGCGCAGAGGCCACGTCCAAGTAACACCCAACAAGTTCACATGGGGTTGGGACAGCCTGCGCGCTGTCTCAACCCATGTGGATGATTCCGCGAGACAGTCCGACGCGCACCGCCGCCGTGCAGTAATGCACCATCAGCTTGGCGAAGATGTTCTTCAGGTGCACCTCCACCGTGTCTTCGCTGATGAGCAGTGCTGCCGCGATTTCCTTGTTCCGATATCCCTCGAACACCAGTTCCAGGACGCGCATTTCCCTCGGCGTCAACCGTTGAGACGGCACGTCAAGGCGCGCCTGGACCTCGGGATCCAGCGGCCGTCCACCGGCGTGGACCTCGCGTGCGACGCGGATGAGGTCGTCACTGAGGGAATCTTTGAGCAGGTAGGTCGTTGCACCCGCCTCGAGCGCCCTGCGAATGTCCTCGTCCCCGCTGTACATCGTCAGCACGATGATCTTGGCGTCTGGATGCTTCTGGCGGATGGCCCGGGTCGCCTCGACACCGTTCATCAAGGGCATCTGCAGGTCCATCAGCACGATGTCGGCCGGCTCCCGCAGATACGCGGCAACCGCGTCTTCACCGGTAGCGACCGACGCAAGGACTCGCATGTCCGAGTGTCGGCCGATGATCAGCGATAGTCCTTCGCGGACGATGGGATGGTCATCGGCAATGAGAACCGAAATCGCCGGGTTCCTGGTCATCGCCGTGCGCGGATTCTACCGCCTTGCGACCTTCGTGGTGTGCTACCCAGTTTCCGGTATTGTCCGGTAAACGCCATCACGCAATATAGATGCGGTGTCATTGCTCATAGTCGGAGCATAAAGATGCGCTCCCGCGGGAGGCGAGGGGAGAGTGGGAATAGTGCGGTCATTTCGAAACAGATTTTTCAGCGGCGCCACCGGGGCGCTGATGCTCGTCTGGGGATGCGGCGCGACGATCTCGGGCAGTCAGGCGCCAGCCCCTAACGCCGTGCCAATGGCGGAACAGGTCTTCAAGAACGTACAGATTCTCCGTGGTATTCCCGTGGATCAGTTCATGGGAACGATGGGGTTTCTCTCCGCGTCGCTTGGCCTGAACTGCACTGACTGCCACGTGGACGAGAGCGGCAGCAACTGGGATCGCTACGCCGACGACAACGATCTGAAGCGGACATCGCGGCGGATGATGGCGATGGTGCAGATGATCAACAAGGCGAGCTTCGGGGGCCAGCCGGTCGTCACGTGCAACACCTGCCATCGCGGCTTCCGGAAGCCGAACGTGATGCCGAGCCTGAACCAGCTGTACGGCTCACCAGGTCCGGACGAGCCAGGTGATCCGTTCGTCGCAGCGGCTGTGGGGCCGGTGAAGGATTCGCCTGAAGCACTTCTGGATCGGCACGTCGCGGCCGTCGGAGGCACCCAGCGCCTCGCGGCGCTGACGGGTATTTCGGCCAAGGGAACCTACATCGCATTCGACGATGCAGAGCGCTCGCCGGTGGAGCTGTGGACGACGGCGAACGGACGACGCACGGTGCTGGCGCACGTGCCGGCCGGCGACAGCTATTGGACGTACGACGGAACGGACGGCTGGATTGCCGGGCCGCCGACCGATCGTCCGATGCCGATCATCGCGGTCACGGGTCAGGAGCTCGAGGGTCTTGCCACGGAGATCGACGTCTTCTTCCCGACGCGTCTGAAGCAGCGGCTTCGCAACCTGCGCGTGGGCATACCCGCGGTGCTGGAGGACGACACCGAGGTGAATCTCGTGCAAGGCCAAACGGCTGGTGGGACCGTCGTAACGCTGTGCTTTGATGCGGAGACCGGGCTGCTACGTCGCCTGGTGCGATATGCGCAGTCACCGGTCGGCCGCCTCGTGACGCGAGTGGACTACACCGAATACAAAGAGGTCGCAGGGGGTGTGCGTGTGCCGTCGAAGTGGACCACCGCATGGCTCAGTGGCCGCACGCACTACGAGTTGACTGAGATCGTGGCGAATGCCCCGATTGACGGCGCACGTTTCACAAAGCCGACGTTGAAGTAGCGTTCGGCGCCAGGTTAGAGGAGTCGCAGGAATGCGTTTCGAAACTCTGCAATCGATTTTCGTGCGGTCCGTCGCGGCGATCGTCGTGATGGTCGCTGTCAGTATGAGCACCCTCAGCGGTCAAGGTGCGCCGCCTGCGCAAGGCCGCCAAGGCGGAGGTGGACGAGGTGCGCCAGCTGGGCCTCCGCCGCCTCCACCAGACCAGGCTGGGCATGGCAGCGGCAAGCTGGTCATCTGGGGGGACCTGGTTGACTTCAGCCGGCCGGGCGTCAGCCCGCGGTGTTTTGCGACCAATCGCTTCAAGAGGGGGCAGCGCGCCGGCTTTCGCATGACCGCGATTGACGGCGGGACGGGCGAGACGGAGTTCAGTGCCCAGATGGTCGTGCATCTCACCTACGGAGGTCAGCAGATCGACATCCCGATGCGATGGCGCGGAGTCGGCGGGTTCCCCGCGGCGGAATATCCGCGGCAGCCGACTGAGCAGTTTACGGCCGTGTGGGAAGTGCCTGCTGATGCGATGGTGGGGACCTTCGCCTACACCGTGACGGCAACGGACAAGTTTGGGCGAACGACGACGTTCAATCCGTTCCCAAACCACCTGGCCCACTTCTCGATCGTCGAGTAGCCGCGTTCTCGCATTCCTCCGCCAGGACATCGCGGATCACCAGCGGTGGGGGACGGTTGGGTACCACGCGCTCATCGGTGAGCACGAGGTGACCGCTGACGGCCTGTCCTCCGTCGCTCCCACGCGCGCCACTCACGACCACACTGATGCGCGCCAGTCTGATGGCGTATGCACACATGATGCACGGCTCGACGCTGGTGTAGAGCGTACAGCCGGTGAGATCGCGAGAACCGCGCTGCACAAACGCCGCGCGCAGCGCCTCCATTTCCGCGTGAGCCGTCGCATCCGGGCGAGCACCCACCGCTTCGACGCCTTCGGACACGAGTCCGTCTCGGTCAACAATCAGTGAGCCAACGGCAGTGTCGCCACTTGTGAGAGCTTGCCGCGCAAGTTCGATGCAGCGGCGCATGTATCGCTCGTGTTGTGATGGGCTGCTCATGAAAGTTGCTGTTTCTGATTGTGCAACAGTGACGGATCCGCGTCTGACGCGCGCGACCCGTAAAATGGCCTGATGGTCCACGAGCTGACAGTGATGCGGCGAGGAGAGCCCCTCAATCTCCGCGCAGTCGTGTTCGATTATGACGACACTCTGGCGGATACCACTCAGGCGCGAGTCCTCGCGCTACGCCGGACATTCGAACAGCTTGCTATCACGAACGTGGACGCAGATGCGTTTATGGTCGCGACGCGCGGAATCCCCTTTCAAGTGTCCTTCGATGCACATGACGGTGGCAGGTGGAAGGACCTTGGCATGATGGACGTCTATCGCGCAACCTACTGGGCCAAAGAGCGTGGGCTGTTGAGCCTCTTTGATGGGGTCGCCGAACTGCTCGAGCGCTTACGCACGCGGGACGTGCGGATGGGCATCGTGACGTCAAAGGCTCGCGACATCGTGGTGGCCGGACGTGCTGGAGGAGTGCTGGTTGAATTGGACGAGCTGAGCCTGGACTGGCTCGGGCCTTACACCATCGGCTTCGAGGACGTCAGGCAACACAAGCCGCACCCCGAGGGACTGGAGCGTCTTCTCGCGATGCTTGGTGTGTCGCCAGAAGAGACGCTCGTGGTTGGCGACAGTGTTGCGGATATCCAGCTCGCCCAGAACGCCGGTTGCTGGATCTGCCTGGCCGGTTGGGGTGTGCCGGCAGGGGAGCGCCAGCTCACGGTGGCAACGCCCGACCTCATCGCGGAGCACCCCCTTGCGCTGCTTCAGCTATTCAGCCAGCCGGACCCGAGTCGCTGAGTTCATCGGCATCTTCCAATCTATATCGCGACTGGATCGACCCGATCCGCAGCGGCGTTCGGTGGCTCGCCGAGGAACTCGACCCACGCCCGCTTGATGCACGGGTAGTGCTTGGCGGCCTCCGCGAGCGACAGAAACGCCTGAATGTTCCTGTCGAAGCGGGCGCGAAGTGCGGCGTCTTCCATGTCGTCCCCGACGAGAGCTTTGTGCGCCTGTGCGAGAGAGAACATATCGGGATAGATTCGTGCGCCGAGATGCTCGAACGGCATCCGCAGTGCCCATAGTCCGCGATTGCCACCGACCATAGACGGCGACGCACTCATCAACAACCCATGTTTGCCGTCGAAAGGTTGAGGCCGATACCGAGACGTCCAGTCGATGAGATTCTTGAAGAGCCCTGGCATCGAGCCGTTGTATTCGGGCGACGCGACGATGAACGCATCGCACTGGTCGAGCCGACGCTTGAATTCCGCGGCACCTTGTGGGATACCAGCACTCTGTTCCAGATCGCCGTCATAGGAAGGAACGTCGAAATCGCGAATCGATGCGTGATCCACAGTCGCACCGTGCTGCGCCGCGATGTGGGCGGCCAGTGCCGCTAGCCGGCGATTCAAAGAGTCAGCGCGAAGCGACGCTGCAAAGACCAGCACGTTGAGTCTTGGATCGGTACCCGTTGTCATGGCTCACCTAATCCGAAGATTGCTCCAGGAAAGACGGAAGGTCGGGCGTGGCACCAGCTGGTTCGACTAAAGCCGGACCCCACGAATGTACGAAGGGATCGTGTTCTTCGTGGTTGGCGAAGTTCAGGCCGTCTCTCAGTTACCAGGCTTCGCTTTGAGCGCTTCGAGGCCTGGCGCCGCCAGACCTTCGATGTGGTCGGCGTCCTGGTTGTTCTCCTCGCACATGTATTCCATCAGTTCCTGGTTCTGCATCAGCTGAGCGTTGAAG
>JABFSA010000117.1 GCA_013140775.1 Acidobacteriota bacterium
CTCTGTGCCTGGATCGTGTACGCGCGAACCGTCAGGGTCGCACCAGGCGTCGGGGATGGTGGCGCTGGCGTCGGGGCCGGTGGCGCTGGCGTCGGAGCCGGTGGTGGTGTCGGCGGCGGTGGTGGAGCTGGCGCCGTCGAGCTGACAGTGATGGAGCGCGAAGTGGTCAGGCCGCCGCTATCGATGATCGACGCGGTAATGGTATGCGTCCCCGCCGTCAGGGCGCGTGTGAAGCCGCCGCCTGTTCCGATCTGGCCATCGAGATTCGACCGCCACGTCAGTGAACTCGTCAGGTTGCCGTCCTGCGAATCGTTCGCCGAGCCGGCGAACGTCAGCGAAGTTCCCGCCGTCACCGAGGCACCGTTCGCAGGGCTGGTGATCGTCACCATCGGGGCGGT
The DNA here is from genome assembly GCA_013140775.1 of Acidobacteriota bacterium. GTDB lineage: Bacteria > Acidobacteriota > Vicinamibacteria > Vicinamibacterales > UBA2999 > JABFSA01. The sequence goes on from JABFSA010000117.1 coordinate 399, forward strand.
GTTGGCAGGAGCGGACGTGACCGTGAGGACGTGAGCGCGCGCCGTGGTGAACCCGATGCTGTCAACCACCGTCGCGGTGATGGTGTGCGACCCCGCCGGTAGCGTTCGTGAGAACGAGGCCCCGGTGCCGATCGATCCTGAGATATTGGACCGCCACGTCAGACGGCTGGAGATGTCTCCATCCGTGGTGTCGGTTGCCGATCCGGAAAAGGTGATGGTCGTCGCCTCACTCACCGTCGCGCCGTTGCTCGGCGCAAGAATGCTCACCGACGGTGGGGTGTCGGCCTCGCCAGGACCGTCAGCGTAGAGCGCCTGAGCCGCCGCGACATCGTCGGCCGAGAGCGTCCGCATTTCCTTCGAGCAGGCACTGTACGTGCCGTACATCGTCGCTTCCGGTACGCTCGAGTGCTGAAGGCCGAGCGCATGCCCGAACTCGTGGGCAGCGATGTCTTCGATGTAGGCTCCGCCGCTGATACACCCCGAAGTGCCTGTGAAGAAGGTCCGGGCGGCGTCCCAGAAGACGATGTCCGTATCCTTGAGCAGTCCGTTTGTCGTCCACGAATAGGTCGAGGCAATCTTGGAACCGTCACGCTCGTTCCGGAACACAACCATGTTCTTGTTGTCGAAGCCGGTGGTGGTTGTGCTCACTTGCCCCGCGTAGCTGAACCGGAACGCGGTGCCGGATTGTTCGTTCCACACACGCATCCCGGCCTGCAGCGCGGAGATGGTGGCGCTCGACGAAACGTCGAGGTTGGCCGGGTTTACGTAGAAGGGCACGTCGAGGGTGCCCCAGCTGCTATACGTGGTATACGCCTTGGCGCCAGACGCGAGCGCGGCAGCGAGGACAACGGCCGTCGCGGCCGTCCGGAACGCGGGAGAGAATTTCATGCTATCGGCTCCTCCCGCTCTGCGCCGCCCTGACGGTTGCTCGCACTGTGTCGAGCGACACGGATCGGCCGGCAACGCGGTCCTCGCGGTCGAGCTTCAACACACCGGCCCCGCGCCCATGAGGCTGATGTCCACCGTTCGGCGTGTGGTCGAGAAAGAGCAGGGCGCGCTCACCGCGGGTCATCCGCGGCATGTCCGAGACGGTCAGGGTGAGCTCCCCGACCGTTCCGCCCTCAATCCTGACGACCACGGTTTCCTCGCTCGACCCCTTCATCGTTTCGGAGACGCGCATGGTGACGAAGGAGTAGATCAGTCGGTCGCCGAACTCGTTCTCACCGAACGAAGAGGTCACGTCGGTGACGGTCGCCACGACCACCCGTTCCGCGTCCTTCGCCTGTTTGTCCATGTCAACCTGCGGGTCACTCGCAGCAGACGCGGGTGCTACCGTCAGCATCACCGCGAGAAAGGGAACTAGGAACCTTCGCACTGGGCACCTCGTCAGCAAGTGGATGTCGGGGAGCGTCCTGGTCTCGAAATCGCTCGACGAGCCTTGCTGAGCAAGCGGGGGGCCGGCACTCTCTCCCAGCAGAAGAGCCGGAATAAGTGCCTGATGTTGCTATTGTTTAGGAAGGCAGTCTCGAGCGGCGATCGCCGGCAAACAGCAGCGATCGATCACGATTTCGAAATCCTTCTGACGAGCCTATGAGCTTCTGACGAGCCTATGAGGCAGGTTGGGACACACCCGCGCCAGGTGAATCCGGGAGTGCGCGACGCGACACCCCGACCCAGCGGTCCATCAAATCAGACACAGTACGAGGATCGAGAAAGGCCACGTAGCTGGCCAGCATGACCCAGGAGAACGGTCCCACTTCCATCGTGGCCCAGATGCCCAGGTGCAGCCCGACGCCAGTGAGGAGTGCAACCGCGCGGGTGGTCCGGTTCCACAACAGGATCGGGAATGCGAGTTCCCACGCCAGCGTCAGATACGTCAACAGCGTGAACACCCACTCGAAACCTGCGGGGACGGGGTGCGCCTGGAAGATTCGTCCGTACACGTTCTGGTTCGTGGTGTAGTACACGGCCGAGCCATCCCTCCACACCTCTCCGAGGAGTTTGAAGAGACCCGACGACATGTACAAGAAGGCCACCTGCGCGCGGACCAGCCGCAATGGCCATATTGGCTGGGTCTTCACCACATCGCTCCCGGGGAGGCCACGTTTCCGCCAGGCGTCGACCGATGGGTATCCGCTGCAATCTGCCCAGACGATGCAGAAGAGAACCGCGACCATGATGGTGTGACCGGATGTGAGCGGGAGCGAATTCCATCGTGACTGCACGACGCTTCCCAGGAAGCACGCGGCGACGGCCGTGCCCGTGAAGAGACCGGCCGTCATGCACAGGAAGGACGCCGCCAGCGCCAGGAAAATGATCCATCCCGCGACTGGGCTGAGACCGGATTCGAGGATCCAGCCTCTCAGGCCGAGTCCGCTTCCGGGCAGCGGAGCGATACCGTCCACCGCCCAGAACATGTCGATTGGCATGAAGCCAATCAGGCTCAAGAGGCCGGCTGCACCGAGGGCGATCCTCAGGACGGCAAACGATTCTCCCCGCACATCCTGAAACCAGAACCGCTCCCAGCGCTCGAGCAGGTTCATGGCTCGAAGTACTCCAGAACCCAGTCGATGTCAGCCTCCTGCTGTCCCGCGTGATAGGGCGGGTATATCGGTCGGCCGAAATGGTTTTCGACTGGTCCAGCGAAATAGGCTTGCAGTGCTGCAGCGCGAGCCTCGCTGCGACCCGTCGGAGCACCCTTGCCGAAAGCCGGCATGGGAGCCGTGCCGTACCAGATCTCGCTTCGCAGGATGCGTTCATCGGGGCGTAGCGCCACGCGGGCAAAACGCCGGGCGAAGTACTTGACGATCGGCGCGAGGTGGTCAGGCAGCTCGTCCGACCTGGTATCCGGCCTGATGTCGCTGAAGTTGCGGTCCTCATGGAAGCGCGCCAGAGCGCTTGTCAGAGCCTTGTCGCGAAAAGCATCCCAGTAGCCGCGAACAAGCCGGACATGGTCCTCCCGGTGCGCTGGAAGCACGAGCTCGGTAGCCGTCCAGATCGGTTGCGCTTGCCCCGAATCCGCGGCCGCTGCCGGGCCGATGTAGTACCGGACCCGCAGGTATTGATCCGTCTGTGGAGGATTGGAAAACATTTTCCAGCTCTGCGCGACGCCGGTCAGAACCAGGTAGTCGCTAACCAAAAGCCGCAGAGTCAGTGGCATCCGATCGTAAAAACTCGCAACTGGCGAGACCGTGGCCGCGAACGCATCGAGCCTTGGCGTGACCGCCGCCGCCAACGCGTCGTGCTGAGGGTATCTGGGTAGACTCATCCGTCCGACGCCACCTGGTGATCCAAGGGAGCCGAGTCCGATGGCAAAGACGTGCCACGAGAAGCACAACGAGAGGATGAAACGTTTGGCTGACATGCCGTGCGGAGCGGGAACGCTCACATCTTATTAGATGTGTTTTCGGCTGCCAGAGGCGATCCGGCCAGTCACTCGGTGTTGAGGCCCTGGCGTGCGGGGTTCCCGCAACGGCCGTACAAGCCAAGCGGCGGACTGTCGTCCGCCGCTTGAAGTCCCTATCGGGCGACCCGCAGGTCCTACTGATTGGTGCGGCGGCGCAGTCTGCGACCGACGAGTACGAGCCCAGCACCCAGGAGCGTCAGAACCGTTGGCTCGGGCGCAACACCCGACGTGCTGACGGTCGAGGTCGGGGTACTCGTCGTCGTACTAGTGGAATGCGTGTAGTGAGTCGTCGTCACCATCGGAGCACCCGCCGTGATCCATTCCTGGAAGCCGTCATTGTCGGGGAACAAGCCGGTGTCGATGTTGGTCGTGCTGCAGTCGAGCTTGTTCTTGAACGGATCATTGTCGTAGCTGACCGAAGGGTCGATACAACCCCAGCCATCGAGCAGGGCGATGTACTGGGTTCCGAAGCCCACGCCTTTTGGAATGTAGACGTCGATGTCGCCGGCGCCGGTCTTCGTGTGAACGCTCGGGTCGAAATTGACCCAGTCGCCCACGTTGAACAGGTTGTAGAACGCCGTGCCGCCGCTGCACGAGGACAAGGACGTGTAACTCTTCGAGGAGCAGTTGTAGAGCTGGAACTTGTTCAAAGAGAGCACGTCGGCCAGGGGCTTGCTTGAGGTCGGCGTGTCCTGATCGATGTCGACCGTGAACACCACGTGACTGTTGGTGACACCGTCGTATCCGAGGTTGGCCACAGGCAGCGCGTCGCTGTTGTTGAAGTCGAAGTCGTTCGCCGCAGCCTGCGAGGACGAGAGGTCGGTGTTCTTGGCGTCGGTATTCCAGCCGGAACTGTAAGTGCTGGGCGTGCCATCAGCCGACGAGCCATCCCTGACAACCCGCAGGAACGGGTCGATGTATCCCGTGCCCGTGGGACGGACATCGGCGTCGCAGAAGTAAACCGTGCCTTCGGACGAGTTGTAGCTGAGACAACCACCGTCCGGCACGACGCCGATGCTACCAGCCGAGGCGTTTCCGCTGAATGCCGCCACCCCCAGGACTACTCCAAGGAGCACGCGTCCAGCCCGCCGATAAGTGTTCACCAGATTCCCCAATGTTTTCCTCGCCATCGCTTGAGCTCCCGAACCCAGGTCCGGCCTCGTGTCAGGTTCTTAGCAAGGTGTCAGCCAAGTTCGAAAAACACTAAACAAGCCTTATTGGCTGGCTTTCCACAGAACGTCGATTCCGTATTCCCCCGAAAGGGAGACTTTCGTCGTCTCACGGAGCCCCCATGGAGTCTTCCTCACGGCGAACCCATCTGAAGAAGCAGACCAGTCGACCGACGCACGAGTCAGATTCCTCGAACCGCCTTGGCACCCACATTGCTCCAGTTTGGCGGGCGAGCGCCCGATAATCTGCACGAATCGGCTCAGAGGTCTTCCCCCATGTCACGAATCATCCTGGTCACGCTGCTGGCTGGCGCTCTCGCCAGTGCCGCCTGCTCGACGGAAGCGGCCAAACGGTCTGCGCTTGCCCGCGGCAACAGCTACTACGCCGAGGGAAAGTTCACCGAGGCGATTCTCGAGTTCCGGCGGGCCGTGCAGCTCGATCCTCAGTGGGGCGAGGCGCGGCGACGCCTCAGTGAAGCCTACCTGAAGAACAACACCCCGAGGGCCGCCCTCCAGGAACTCGTGAGAGCCGCGGACTTGCTGCCACAGGACAGCGAGCTCCAGCTCCTGGTCGGCAACTTCATGTTGATGGCCGGGCGCTTCGAGGACGCAAGAGCGCGCGCCGAACTGGTCTTGGCGCGCGAGCCCACGAACGCCGCCGCGCAGGTCATGCGAGGCAACGCGATGATGGGGCTCAAGGACTTCGGAGCGGCGCTCGAAGAGATGGAGGCCGCGCTCACGAACGACCCCGATCGCGCGCTGACGCTGGCCAACGTCGGCGTCGTGCAGTTGATGCGCGGAGATGCGATCGCGGCGGGCGAGGCGTTCGACAACGCCGTCAAAGCCGAGCCGAAGTCTCCGCTGATCCGGCTGGCACTTGCGAGCTACCTCATCTCGAGCGGAAGAGCGGCTGACGCCGAGGAGCAGCTCAAAGAGGCGTACTCACTGGCACCCGATGAAGCCGTCGTGAATCGCGCGCTGGCTGTTTTCTACGTCCGGCTTGGACAGAATGCCGAGGCTGAACCCTACCTGAAGTGGCTCGCCCAGAATTCGGAAGATGTCACCATCAAGTTTTCGCTGGCCCGCTTGTATGTGGCCACCAGACGTCCGAACGACGCACTCGAACTGCTGAAGGGACTGACGGGCGATCCAGTCAGCGCAGCAGAAGCCCGGGTACAGATGGCCGCCATCCTGTTCGGCAACGGGAGGAGACCCGAGGCCTACCAGCAAATCGACGCAATCCTGAAGCAAGCCAACAACAACGCGCGCGCGCTTCTCCTGAAAGCGAGCTTCCTGCTCGAAGAGGACAAGCTGGACGAGTCGATCCTGGCCGCACAGGCCGCGACGAAAGCCGACGCCGATCTCACACAGGCGTACTACGTCATGGGACTGGCGTACAGTCAGCAGCGCGAGGTCGAGAAAGCGCAACTGGCATTCAACGAGGTGCTGCGTCTCGAGCCGCGTGCGTTCGAAGCGCAACTGGCCCTGTCACGCCTCTACCTGGAAACCGGCAACATCGACCTCGCGCTGGAGCTCGCCGGAAATGCCTCGGTCAAGGCGCCAAATGCTCCGGCCGTTCGGGAAGCGATCATCCGCGCGTCTCTCGCCCGTGGAAACCTCGCTCGCGCGGAGAACGAAGTGCGAGCGCTCATCGCCCAGTACCCCAAGCGGGCGACCGGACACGTGCTGCAGGGCGATCTGAACGTGGCGCAAAAGAACCTCACGGCAGCCGAGCGAGCCTACCGCGCAGCCATCGACCTGGTCCCGCAGTCACCAGCGGCAAATCTGGGACTGGTCAAGATCGACATCGCCCGCGGCCGGCGAAGGGCGGCGATCGAACAGGTCAACCAAATGGTGGAGAACGGAAAGGACAACACCGACGTGCTGCTCCTGGCCGCGCGCTCCTACGTCACGCTCAACGAATGGGGTCAGGCAGAACGCGTCCTGCGCACAGCGCTTGCGACGGAGCCGCAGAATTTCGAAGCGTACGGACTTCTCGGCTCGTTGTACCTCCTGCAAGGCAAGCTCGACGGTGCGCTGAAGGAGTTTCAGACGGCGGCGTCACATGATCCCGAATCGGTCGTGGCACACACGATGACGGGCATCATCTACGAGCGACAGCAGCGCCGGGCCGACGCGAAGGAAGCTTATCGTCGTGCGCTCGCCGCTGAACCCAAGGCCTTCGTCGCGGCCAACAACCTGGCTTGGCTGATGGCCGAGGACAACGAATCGTTCGACAAGGCGTTGGAGTTGGCCCGGAACGCCCGGCTCGGAATGCCGAACTCGGCGGACGTCACCGACACGATCGGCTGGATCTACTACCGCTGGGGTCTCCACGCGCTCGCCATCGAGGAGCTGAAGGAGGCGGTGCGCCGCCAGCCTTCGAGCGCTGCCTTCACGTATCACCTCGGCCTGGCGTATGCGAAAAACGGAGACCAGGCGCTGGCCAAACAAACGCTCGAGTCGGCGCTCAAAATGGACCCCAGAGCTCCCGAAGCCCGCGACGCCCGCGCCGCGCTGGCACAACTCGGGAACAAATCCTAGACTCGCCTGGCCACAGAGTCACGGAGACACAGAGAATGCTTCAACACAAAGAGCTCTGTGACTCTGTGTCTCTGTGGCCGTGCCCTACTTCGCCAACTGGGACTGCAGCTGCTTGACTTCGGGATTCTTTGCCAGGGCCGGATTGAGTTTCAGTGCGATCGTGAGCTGAGTCTGCGCCTGAGTCCGCTGCCCCGCGCCGGCAAAGATGATCGCGGCATGCAGCCGGAGATCCGGATTCAGCGTATTGGACTTGACGACCTGTTCCATGAGCTTGGCAGCGCCGGCGTCGTCACCAAGCAGATGCTGGATCCACGCGAGCGTGTCGATGACAGAAGGGTTGCTGGGCGCCGCGTTGACGGCACGCCTTGCGAAGGGCAACCCTTCGGCCGGCATCTTCCGGTGAACGGCCAGCGAGAACGCCAGGTTGTTCAGCGCCAGGACATTGTCCGGCTCGAGCTCGAGAACCTGTCTGTATCCACTGGCAGCGGCATCTATCTGACCGGCGGCCTCGTCCATGGCGGCAGCCATCACGAGGGCATTCACGAACTTGGGTGCCACCTGCAGTGCCTCAGCAACCGCCTTGCGCGCCGCCACCATGTCACCCCGCGCGGTGAACGACTCGGCCTTGAGCCCCAACGCTACGGCCTGTTCGGGGACTCCAGTAGTCACGGCCAAGGCCATGTCGAGTCGACGCCGGCTGAAGAGCGCCGGAAGCTCGGTGACGCTGTCGAGCCCATCCTCGAGATCGGCGCGGGACAACGGCTCGCTGCGGAACGGCGCGCAGAGCGGGTCGCCAATCACCACCGCCTGCCAGCTCACCGTCGGCATGGCGAGATAGAACGCCTCGACGACACTGAGCCCCTTCATGTACGCGGGAAATACGATCTGCGGGCGGACGCTCGCGCTCAGAAACGGTTGCGCCACGTAGCCCACTGCCCCTGTCACTCCGGCACGGATCAGATCGCCGGTGAGGGACTCGGGCGAACCGGCGTACCAACCGGTGCGGTTCAGGGAATCCCCGGTCGGAACCCAGGTCGCCGGAGGCTCGCGAAACGTTCGCGCATCCGATCCCACGAACGTGGCCGCAATGGCGCCTGGCGCAAAGCGCATCCCGAATGACCGCACACGGTTCTGCGGATCGGTCGATCCCCAGGAGAAATAACCAAGCACATCCGCGACGTCTCGGGCGGGCTTGGGCGTTTGTTCGAGAACCACTTCACCTTCGTATTTCTGTGCAGCCAGTCTCTTCGAGGCCAGCTCCAGCCACGTGTCGCCTGTGCGATCGACGAGGGCGTCCCGCTGGTCCAGCACCACCTTGCCGGCCTTCTGTGGTGAGACGCCTCGATCGATCAGGGCCAGCACATCCTCCACGGTGAACCCGTCGAGGCGGCTGACGAGGTACATCGCGTGGTCGCGGTGCGAAAACGGCTTGGCCTCGGCGGGGTCTCGATCGCCAAGGAAGTAGGAATTCACCACTGCCGCTTCGGTCTTGAAGGTGTTTCCTACCAGGCGGATGTACAGCAGGGTCAGTTCTGAATCCACGCTGGCCACGGTCGCGTCACGGCCCGCCGTGCCGTCAATCCGCAGAGGAACGCCCTTGGTCAAAACGATGTAGTGAATGCGGTCCTGCAAACGCGCACGGGAAATCGCCTGCATGAGAGGCGTCTCGATCGTCTGGGTGTAGATTGCCCGCTCGATGTTCTCCGTCAGCGCGGTGCGGATGCGGAAGATGTTCGAATCCGGAATCGATCGGGCCGCGGCATATGCCTGGCCAATCCGCACCGAATCCGGGCTGTTGTCGTTGATGACGACCGCGACGTTCTCAGCCGATTGCGCTCGCGTCTCGGCGGGGGCCGCCAGCACCATTGCCAACGCCAGGAGCCCGATCGCGCTGCACAAGACGTCTCGATTCGTCATTCGTTCCTCCGTCCTCGTCGGATCATACCCTCCGACAGACGCAAGGACCGGACCCATCTCACGCGAAGCAGCCGGTTGGCAAGGTCCGGCCAAGACCGGACACTACGACCTGTTGCTAGGGCCGGTTTCGCCCTGCAGGCAGTAGTGTCCGGCATTAGCCGGACTTTTGGGGTGTGGCCCTACGGTTTCCTATCGACGAAAGGCATCGCCAAGGCAGACAAAAAACTGGTCGGTTGTCGACACTCTGCCGATTCGACAGTGGACCGCTACTTGCGGCGGAGCCGGACGATGCTCGTCGTGGACAGGGCCGGCTCGGTGTCTGACGCGACGGCGAGGTAGAAGTCGCTGCCAGAGGCCCCGTTGGCGACCGAGACCGCGATGCCGCCGAGCTGGCCCGGCGTCATCCACGGGTCAGCCCCGGTATCACCACGAACTCCCGAAAGATGAAAAACGGCTCCAGTTTCGTCAACGAACGTCAGCGGTCTGTCACCCTCGCTGTTCACGGAGCGATCAGCTACGGGCAGCGGGACCGCAACACTTGAAACACCGGTGCCGTGGTGAACGACAACGCGCTGCGCGATGGCAGTGTCACCTGTCGACTCGCGATCCAGGGACACTCGCACCAGGCCTCCGACGCCGTTCTCGTCGGCGCCTCCCAGCCAGAGCTCATGGCCAGCCCTGCCCAGCACGAGCGACGAAGGCCGCGCATATCCCGACGAATACACCGGCGCGGCGGCGCCGTCGGCGCGAACCGTGGTTCCATCCTGCTCGAACCGCAGCAGCTGTTCCGAATATCTGTCAGCACCGGTCTCCGTTGAACGCGGCATGGCCACGTACACGCGCCTCAGCGCGTCAACCGCCAGCGACGCGTCCCCGATCTCCGGCAGCGGCAGCCCCGCGACAATCACCGCTGCCTCGCCGAGTCTGTTTGCCACCGCGCGGTAGCGCACGACGTCGAGCTGGCGATCAGCGCCCTCCCCGACAATGCCCGCATACACGAATCCCGTCTGTTCGAAGCCTGGATCGAGTGCAAGCGCGACGATCCTCGAGCCATCTTCCACACTGAGCGCCGGCGTCGGAACGAGCTGGTCGTTTTCGATGACGCGCACGTATCGCCCGTCTTCCATGAAGATCACGCGGCCATCCGTCGCATGCATCAGCCCGGTCGCTCTCCCGGCAACCGCGGCAAGCGTTTCCATCTCGTAGCACTCACCGCTGCTCGTGCAACTCCGCCTCGAAGCGCCCAAATCTAGCGCTCGGGCGGCCACCGCCCGGGGTGCGTCGTCCGCAGCGGGTGAACTCGTCATAGGTGCTGCGGATCGCAGAGGCAGCGTGGCAGGCGTTCCGGCCAGGAACAGCACTTCCTCTGAACGCGGCCCGACCTCCGATCCGGACGTGTAAGCGGCGACCGAAAAGAAATACGCACGCCCGGGAACGGCTTTCGTGTAGACGAACGATGTCTGCCGGCTCACGTCGTACGTCTCGTCGTACGAGCCGGGGGCTTGCCCCACGTACACGATGTAACCGGCAACGTTTCCTTCCGGACTGGCATCCCACTGCAAAGCTGGCGGAGCGATATCGCCGAAAGCGGGCGCCACAGCGCAAACCACACTGACCACGGCAAGAACGAAGAGCCTGACGTTCATGAACAATCCTGAAGAAGGTGAATACTGCCACGATGGGGAGGCCGTATCAATCTGGTGAACGGCAACACCTATGCCACGCGAGGTTTAGATGCGAACCCCACGTGCGGTTGACTGTTGCCCGCACGGAACGCGAGTATCGCGGGCGTTCTCGTGTCGAATTCGTAACCCCCCCTTCGGTTTCGTCGCAGGCCCTTCCGGAATCGGCGGCAGGTATCATCAGCTGAAGTGACGAAGTTCCTACGCCCCCAAGCTGTTGCCGCGATCCTCGCGCTCCTGGCCGCGCTCGGTGTCGGGTTGAGAATCGCTGGGACCCTGCTGGTCGTCGGCCGGCCCGTCACGAATCCCGACGCCATCATCTCGCTCGCAAGCCATGAGTGGGAGCGACTCCCGACCACGGCGAGACTGGCGCGCACCAACGAGGCGGCAGTGGTAGTCCTTACACTCCCGCAACCGGCGACCATATACAATTGCCACGATTGCAGCGGCCGTCTCGATCGTCTGCAGCATCTTGGTATCGCATCCGACCGCGTCCGCATCATTCCGCTCACAGCACCCGGAACACATGGCGAGGCTCTCGCCGCCGTCGCTTTCGCGCGCCGAACTGCCATCCATCGACTGCTCATCGTCACGACGCCGTACCACACGCGGCGAGCACTCGCGGTTTTTCGATCGGTGTTCGAAGGAATGCCAGTGGAGATAGGCATCGAGCCGGCGAGCGAGTCATCCCCGGCCCAACCCGCACGATGGTGGGCGTCTCCCTACGACCGCGCCTACGTCGCGTACGAGTGGGCGGCCGCGCTGTACTATGTCGTCCGCTACCACGTCGTGATCTGGACATGAGCTGGCACCTCGACGCGACGCATCTCTTCCGACGATGAATGAACGGCAGCGGCTACTGCGTGTCGTCATATGCGGAAGCGAAGACGTGGGCACGCCCACGCTCATCGACCGCCTGAACGATTCCCCCGGAGCGCGCCAGACCGACGAAGACCGCGAACAGGCAGTCTTTTGTCAGCGCGTCACCGCCAATCAGCACACTTGGCTCGCGGCCGACGCTCGAGGAGAGCGGTCGGTGTGCGGCCTCGTAACTGCGGCCATCGACGCGGACCTCGCTATCGTCGTGGTGGATCTGCCGACGGGAGTGACGGCGGAGATCCGGAGGCACAGCTACATCGTTTCGTTGTTGGGTGTCCGTCGTGTGCTGCTGGCCATCGCTGGAATGGACCGTGTGGAGTGGTCGCAGGAGATGTTCAGGAGCAACGAGCGCGAATACCTGGACTTCGCCGCGCGCATCGGTCTCTCTCGAGTGGCCTGCATCCCGATCTCGCTCACGCACGGCGACAATCTGCTCGAGCCTGGCGCCCGCATGTCGTGGTACTCGGGACCGACGATGAGCGAGCACATCGGCCAGGTCGATACGACTCCTGGCGCCGCGGCAATGACCTCGCCTCACGCGGCGGCCGATCGGTTCGAAGCCTCCGTCATCTGGATGCACGAACGTCCGATGTTGCAGGGACGGTCGTACCTCTTCCAGCTCGGCAGCCACACCAGGGACGTCACGGTGGCACCCTTGAAGTACAGCGTGAACGTCAACACGCTCGAACACGTGGCAACGAAGAAACTCGAAATGAACGAGGTCGGCGTCTGCGGTCTCGACCTCTCCGAGCCGGTACCGTTCGCGCCCTACTCGCAGAGTCGCGAGCGTGGCAGATTCACGCTGATCGATCGCATTGAGCATGTTCCCGTGGGCATCGGGCTGCTGCATTTCGCGCTGCGGCGCTCCGAAAACGTGCACTGGCAAGCGCTTGATGTGAACAAGGTCGCCCGCGCCGCACTCAAGTCGCAGAAGCCGTGCGTCGTCTGGTTCACAGGGCTTTCGGGCGCGGGAAAATCAACGATCTGCAACCTGCTCGACAAGCGGTTGCACGCGGCCGGGCGTCACACCTATGTGCTCGACGGCGACAACGTGCGCCACGGACTGAACAGGGATCTGGGATTCACCGAAGCGGATCGCGTCGAAAACATCCGTCGCGTCGCCGAGGTTGCGCATCTGATGGCCGACGCAGGCCTCATCGTTCTGGTGTCGTTCATCTCGCCGTTCCGGGCAGAGCGTCGCATGGCCCGCGGTCTCATGGAACAAGGCGAGTTCATTGAGGTATTCGTCGATACGCCGATCCACGTCGCAGAGGCGCGAGACCCGAAGGGGCTCTACAAGAAAGCCAGACGGGGCGACTTGAAGAACTTCACCGGAGTGGACTCGCCGTATGAAGTTCCTGAGGCATCGGAGATCCGGATCGACACCACACGTGTGACTCCAGAGCAGGCGGTCGATTCCATCATCAGCAGGCTCAGGAGCGCCGGGACCGTCCCTTCATGATCATCTGCTCGCCGCGGCGCGTGCGGGCGCCCATTCAAATGCCCCTACGTCGAACGCCGCACCCTGCGGCCGTTCGGTGCCGGCACGATCCCTCATGACGTCTGCAATCGCCACTCCCGAGTCGATCGCCGATGCACCTGGGACCAGCGCGTAGTTGTGAGCGCTCACGTCAACGAAATTGTCCGGAGCGGCAGTGCGATTGGAAGGATGTGACGCTTCAACCGGAAGTGAGGAACCGAGCAGCAGAAGGTTGCGCACCTCGAGTCCGTCGCGGCCAGACAAGGCGGCCTGAAACGGACTCGTGACACCTCGTCCGAGCGTACTGTTCCAGATCCGGAGGTTCTGAAGATTGTCCTCGTATCGGAACGCCTTCGCGGTGTCGTACACGACAGCATTCGTGATCGTGACCCACGCACCCGTCTTCTCTGCGCCGCGGCCACGCAGCCGAAATGCAATCTCCGAGTCATACACTGTGACCCGATCGACCAGTGCGTTGACGTCTTCCTTCAAGTTGAACGCCGCCATGTTCGTAATGAGACCCCCTCGAAATCCCCAGGCGACCGTGTCGCGAATGGTGATCGTCGGTCGTGGCAGCATCGGCCCCACCTTGGTGTCCACGGCGTTTTCCCCCGGCACCGTTCCCGCTGCGAACCCGTTCTCGGCTGCGGGTAGCGGCGCCAGCCAGATGGTCGAGCCTTCGATCGTCACTTGATCCCATCCGGGTGCTCCCCTGTTGGGATCAATCTGAAATCCATCCCCTGAGAATGTATGAATCTCGGTATCTCGAATCGTCAGGTTTCGGGCAGCGCCCGCAACGACGCCGTGCGCGTCAGTACGACCGTCGGCCGCATTGAGAGCGTGGTGAATCAGACAGCGCTCGATGAGGACGTCGTGAGGACCCGCGATGTCGACGAGATCCCGGCTCGATCGCCGGACTTCCGTGTCCCTCAGCGTCAGAAAGTGAGCGCCAGAGTTCACGACCACGGTATCCGCCGCACCGTACTGGCCGTCGAGCACCACGCCCTCGACTGTCATGTGCGCGTGGTCAATCCGCAGGACGCGGCCCCGAGCTGTGACGACCACGGAACCCGCGCCCTCAGCGGCACGCAGCAGAATCGGCATGGCTGGCAGGCCATCGCGAACGGTCGCCAGCGACTCCGGGTACATGCCAGGCAGGACACTGATGATGTCCCCAGCCTGCGCAGCTTTGATTCCGTCCTGCACACGGCCGAACGGTGCGGTTCGAACGCCGTTGCCGCTGCCGCCCGGGGCGACAAACCACTCCGTGGCCGAGGCTGGCACGGCGGCGCTCAACAAGGCCGCCAAGGCAAGGTAGACTGCCGATCGGGAGAAATCCATACTCCTCGGAACTTTTTTCTTGTCGGAGCAGATATTGCTGAGGAGCCCCAGGGGGCTGCCCCTGTCACTAAGCTTGTCGATTCAATAACTTAGCCGATATCGACACACAGGGGCACTGGTAGCGCCCTTGCTCAACTCACCTGGACCCCATGCAACCCGTCGCCCAGATGTCTGGTACCCCTCTGCACACCCATCGCCCTGATGCCAGTCGCACGCTGCTGGCCGGAACATGCCAGGTCGATCTGGACCTCACCAGGCCTGTGCCTCCCGAGGTCGAGTCGATCCCCCTCGCTGCGGGCCTCGAGCGTGCCGTACCGCGTCGTCAAATGCAGTTTCGTGCAGGGCGGTACTGCGCGATGCGGGCCCTCGCAGCGCTCGATCCCCGGTTCGGGCGGAGTCCGATCGACCGCGCAACCACGGGTGCACCGGTCTGGCCCGAAGGTGTCACGGGGTCGATAACTCATACGGATGATTACGCTTCGGCGGCGGTCGCCTGGACGGCCCACACCGTGTCACTAGGAATTGATACCGAGCGGGTAATGTCCACCCCGCAGGCGCAAGACGTCGGGAGCCTCCTGGCTTCTGCTGCTGAACTCCGGCACTGCGACGCTGCGGGACTGTCCTCCCTCGAAGCCTTCACGTTCGTGTTCTCTGCCAAGGAATCCGTCTTCAAGTGCCTTCATCCGCTCGTCGGCCGCATGTTCGAGTTCGACGACGTTCGGGTGTTTGGAGTCGATGCGGCTGCGAAGGCGTTCCATGTGAGGATCGTGAAGGACCTCAGCGAGGCATTCCCGTCGGGCACGCTGCTCGAAGGCCGATTTGCGGTCGATCGCGGCCGAGTTCACACAGGCATCTCGCTCGGGACCCCGTGGCAAAGCTGAGAATCACCTATCCATCGCTTCGCCAGCCGGGTCGGGTGACGTTCGGCAGCGGCTCGATCAAGACGCTGGCCGAAGCCGACGGACTGCAGGACACCGTGTTCTTTCTGAGCTCCAGCAACGGAGTCCGCACCGCAGTGGATGCAGCCTTCCAAAAACGAGGACTCAGCCTCAGCGAACTGCAGGTTTGTGCAAAGCCGCCGGGCGAGCCGTCTTTGGAGACGATCGAGTTCGGAGCCAACTTCCTTGCCAAGCTGGCTCCCCGCCGCATCGTCGGCATCGGCGGCGGCTCGGTGATGGACTGGTGCAGGTTGGCCTGGGCCCAGCAACAGGGTCTGCTATCGAGCGTCGCGGGAACCATGCAGGTTCCGACCGATGACCGATCGCGGCCTGCCTTCTGGTTGATACCCACGACCTGCGGCACTGGCGCCGAGGCAGCTGCGGTCGCGGTCTACAGCTCTGGTGGCCGCAAAGTCGCCGCCGTTTCCGACGCCTTCGTCGCCGAACAGGTTGTGCTCGATGGCCGGTTCCTGGATCAGATGCCGGACGGAGAGCTCGCCGATTCTCTGGGCGACACCATCAGCCACGCCATCGAGTCGTACTCGTCCGTCGTCCCGAACACGCTGGCGAAGGAAGCGGCCGTCTCGGCGTTGCGGCTGGTGCTGGAGCACGGCTCCAGCCCTGCAGGCTCATGCCGGAACGACAAGCTGATGGAAGCTGGGTACTTCGGAGGTGTGGCCGCTTCGAACTGTTCGGTGGGCGTGATACACGCCTTCGCCCACACGATTTCGCGCTACGGGGTTTCACACGGCCATGCGAACGCGATCGGTCTGCGCGCCGGGCTGACGGTGAACGCCGCTGCGCCGGCACTCCAGTCGCTCGCGAGTCGCGTGGGCGTGAGCAGCCCCCAGGAACTCGAGCAGAAGCTGCAGCCGATCGTGAACCGTGCGATCGAAGGACGGGACCATCGCCCGCTGCTTGCCACGCTCACCGACGAGAAGCACCGCGGCGAGATCGTCAGCGGGATGCGATCGGATGTCTGCCTGCGGAGCAATCCGTTGCCCCTCAGCGACGCTGACCTGCTGGCCTTCATCGACCACGTGGTGGAAGGACTCAGCCGCGCATGATGTCCTTCCTCGATGCGCTGGCCGGCCACGATCCTTCGGGCATCGCGCTCGTCGACGCAGCTGAGCAGCTGTCGTACGGAGAGCTGCGCCGCCGTGCCGGACAGGTGGCGGCCGTGCTGACCAGCCGCCACGGCACGGGCGGCTTCATGCTTCTTCGGGCCGACTCTTCTGCCGCCTCTGTGACGACGCTCATTGGCATCATGTACAGCGGGAACACGCCAGTTCCCATCAGCCCGGATCTGCCGGCGCCGGCGCTTGAATTCATCCGACAGAAAAGCGGCGCGGTTGTCACCCTGACACCACTCGCTGCAGACACGTACCAGGACGCCCAGCCCGAGGATCGCTCGGACTGTTCCCGACCGGCGCTCGTGATGTTCACCTCGGGAACGACCGGCTTCCCCAAAGGAGTGATCGTCAGCCACGCGAACCTGGCGCACTCCTGCCACGTGATTGCGGGGTACCTCGAGTATCGTCGGTATCCCTCGGCGGCGGTGGTGCTGCCGCTGCATTACAGCTACGCGCTGCTCTCGCAGGTCTTCTGTCAGCTCTCCGTGGGGGGGCGCGTTCATCTGTTCAGCGACCTACGGAACCCCGCGAAGCTCGCCCGAATCATCACCGCGTCCGGGCTGGAAACCTTGTGCGGCGTTCCGTCCAGCTTCCATGCCTTGACTGCGTTCCATTCCATGGTGCCTCTCAGCATGCCGAGCGTGCGTGTCCTGTGCTCTGCAGGCGCCCCGATGGATCGCAGCCGTTTCAACACGATCAAGGAGATCTTTCCGAACGCGACGTTCTTCAACAATTACGGCATGACCGAGGCGGCGCCTCGGATAGCCTTCATCCGCGAAGACGATCCACGCTTTCACGAGGCGACATGCGGGAAGCCGATGGACGGCGTCGCTGTGAAGATCGTCGATCCCCTCACCCACGACGAGCTGGCCGAGGGCGAACAGGGAATGCTGGTCGTCCGGGGGCCGAACGTCACCGCCGGATATCTGAACGATCCCGATCTGACGCGCGCAGCGTTCACGGCGGACGGCTATCTGCTATCCGGAGACGCCGCATTCATGCGGGACGGATACATCTTCATCTCTGGCCGTTACGACGACATCTTCAACTGCGGTGGTGAGAAGGTCGCGCCAGGAGAGATCGAACGCGTGCTGAACGGGCTCGGCGCGGTGGAAATGTCGGCGGTGGTCGGACAGCCGGACGAGCAGCGAGGCATGGTGCCAGTCGCATTCATGAAGCTGGCGCACCCCGTCACGCGCCCCGAGATCGTGGCCGAGCTCGGTACTCAGTTACCGCCAGTGAAGATTCCACAACGCTATTACGAGGTGTCCGGCTTCCCCATGACCGATAACGGCAAGCTCCAACGCCGGCAGCTGTCGCCTGAGTCGCCGCACGTCACGAGAGAGATCCGCTGACCATGTTCCTTCCCGGCGCAAGCCCCTTCAGCGTGGAGCCCGACCGCAAGGCGGAGTATCTGGCGGGCCAGCTCGCGATGTTGCTCGAGCATCACCGGACGCGCTGTCCTGGATACGCGAGGCTGGTCGAGGACTGGCAGCGGGAGAACGCCAGGCCACTCAGCTCAGAGAACTATCCGTTCGTGCCCGTAACGGTGTTCAAGGAATACGACCTTCGCTCGACGTCCGATGCCGTGATGGACGTGAAATCTTCCGCGACCACGTCCGGGACGAGTGCCCGTATCGCCGTGGACAAAGCCACCGGCAAACGTCAGAACCTCTCCGCGACCAAGGTGCTGGCTGACTTCATCGGGGAGAAACAGCGACCGTATCTGGTGTTCGATCTGGAGAGAACCGTTCGGGGCAGCGAGTCGATGAGCGCGCGAGGTGCGGCGATCCTCGCGCTTGCGCACCTGGCCTCCTCGTTTCATTTCGTCATGCGCGAGCAGGATGGGGAGCTCGTCGTAGACCAGCAGGCGTTGACGGATGCACTCACGAGCATCGGCGGAGAACCTTTCATCGCGTACGGGTTTACGTATCTGCTCTACCAGGCGCACGAGCAGCTTCTGGATTCGTCGTTCGCGCTCAATGCGCATCGCGACTCCGTGTTCCTTCACAGCGGCGGCTGGAAGAAGCTGATCGCCCTCGCCGTAGACAAGGGGGCATTCAACTCCGCCATCGCGCGACCGTGGGGGTTGGCGCCGGCCAACGTCATCGACTTCTACGGTGCAGTGGAGCAGGTGGGCATTCCGTATCCGGACTGCGCGCAGGGCCTCAAGCATGTCCCGTACTGGGCCGATGTGGTGATCAGGCGCAGCGACAGTCTGGAGCCGGCCCCCGCAGGTGAAACCGGGCTCCTCCAGCTGATGAACTGTCTGCCGCTGTCCGCGCCCAATCACAGCGTGCTCACCGAGGACATGGGGCGGATCGTCGTCGAGGACGGCTGTCCCTGCGGACGGCGTGGCAAGGCGTTCGAGTTCATGGGCAGGGCGCCGCGGTCGGAAGTACGAGGTTGCAGCGATGTCCCGCGACATTGAAATCGCCTTCCCGAAGGGCCTGCGCGGCCAGCCGTTCGCGGAGGCGGTTGCGAGGCTGCGGGTCGCGGCGGACGCACCGGACGCGTTGTCCTACCGCGGCCGGCTGCAGGCGCTCAATGACCTCTCTGACCGGCTGCTCGCCCCTGATGTGCCGATGGGGAGCCTCAGCGGCGCCGGCGTCCCCTTTCTCGCCGCGTTCCTCCGCTCCTCGAATCTGGAGCACATGGTCGCGCGTGAGGTCGCCCTACCGGAATCGCTGGAGCGTTTCACGGCCGTCGGCCGGAAGAGCCTCCGGATTCTACCCAAGGGGCTCGCGTGCCACTGGGTTGCCGGCAACGTTCCGCTGCTGGGCATGTTCTCGTGGGCCCTCAGCGCGCTCGTCGGCAACGTCAACGTGATCCGCCTCAGTTCCCGGCAGGAGGACCTCGTCACGCCGCTGCTCCAGCTCCTCGAATCGGCGTCGCCCGAAGGACGGCGTCTTGCCTCCGAAACGCTGGTTGTCTTCTTCGACCGCGACGACGCGGCAGCGCATGGCGTGATGAGCGAGGCCGCCGACGTGCGGATCGCGTGGGGAGGCAAAGAGGCGATCGAAGCCATCGCTGCACTGCCCACCCGGTGGGAATCCGAAACGATCGTCCTCGGTCCGCGCGTCAGCCTCGCGGTCGTCGATCCGGCGCACATCTCCGACCGGACGATTACGCGCCTGGCCACCGACATCGCCTACTTCGACCAGCTCGCGTGCAGCTCACCACACTACCTCTTCGTCAAGAACGATTCCGGTGCGGCGTCGTTCGACGCGTTCGTCGACCGCTTCGCCGCGGCCTTCGACGCTCAGGCCCGTGCCATCCCTCGCCACCCGCTCGATCTCTCCGAGACCTACCAGATCCACCTCGACCGATCCCGCGTGCTGCTCGACGGGGGCACGTTGAGGAGAGACGACGAAACGAAGTGGACCGTCGCACTCCTGGAGAGCCCGAGCCGCACGCTGACGTGTGCGAACCGGTTTCTCGAGGTCGTTCCCTTCGCGAGTTTCGAGGAGATCTACCCGCACATTCCCCTCAATGTCCAGACCATCGTGACATCGCTGGGCACAGAAGACACCGAGACGTTCACCGACCGCGCGGCGCGTCTTGGCGTCTGTCGATTTCCCAGCCCCGGTGAGGGCAATCACTTCGAGTCGCCCTGGGACGGTCTT
Organism: Acidobacteriota bacterium; assembly: GCA_013140775.1. Classification (GTDB taxonomy): domain Bacteria; phylum Acidobacteriota; class Vicinamibacteria; order Vicinamibacterales; family UBA2999; genus JABFSA01. Next base: position 20,514 of record JABFSA010000117.1, read on the forward strand.
CCCATGATCTCCAGGCTCACCAGGTGGGCGCTCAGGACCGATGCGAGAAGCCAATAAGGAGCCAGCCCGGATATGGACGATACGAACTCGAAGTTGAAACAGTTGATCGCGAACCTCTTCAGATGCGAGGTGTCGGACCTGACCGACAGCACTGGTCCCGGAGATATTCCGGGGTGGGACTCGCTCGGTCACGTGACGCTGATGGTGGAGGTTCAGAAGCAGTTCGGGAGCCACGTGCCCGTCGAGGATGCGATCGAGGTGGAGTCGATCGCCGATCTCGCGGCCATTCTCAGGCGCCTGCAAGGTGCGAGTGTTTGACCGTTTCTGAGCAGCACGTCGTCGTGACCGGAGGAGCCTCCGGGCTCGGGCTGGCATTCTCGCGCCACCTGACCGGACTTGGGGCACGGGTCTGGGCGCTGGATCGGGACCCGAAGGCGCTGGCGGCGGCTGCATTGGAGAGCAAGAAGATCGCGTTTCTGGCGTGCGATGTGGGCGATGAGCTCCAGGTTGTCGAGAACGTCACCCGAATCGAACGGGAGTCTGGCGGAATCACGGTTCTTGTCAACAACGCCGCCGTACTCATGGACCAGGCGCTCGTCTCGAAGGTCGGGGGGAAGGTCCGGACCCATTCGCTCAGCGATTGGAACGAGACGCTGCAGAGCAACCTGACTGGAACGTTCCTGATGACGCGTGAGGTCGCGGCCGCCATGATTCGCGGCAAGCGGCGTGGCGGGTTGATTGTGAACATCTCCTCGATCTCCAGGAGCGGCAATCCGGGACAAACGGCGTACTCGGCGACCAAGGGAGGCATCGACGCGGTGACGGTGACGTGGTCCCAGGAGTTGGCGGTGTACGGCATCCGCGTCGTCGGCGTCGCCCCGGGCTTCGTCGAGACGCCGATGACCAGCCGGATTCCGCCGATGTTCCTGGAAGGCCTTCGTGCACGAACACCCGTGGGAAGGTTCGGGACACTCGACGAGTTCGCGCGCACGCTTCAGTACGTCATTGAAACCGACTACCTCAACGGTAAGGTACTGGAGCTCGATGGAGGGCTGAGGTTTTGACCGTCGCTGCTGGCGTGACCGCCGCGCGCGCTCGCGGAATCAAACGTTACAGCGCGAGCCTCGAGGATGACATCTTCGCGTTTCAGCGCGCGGCCTTTCCGACGCGGCGCGAAGACCTTGTGGAGCCGCGGTGGCGGTGGATGTTCCTGTCGTCCGCCGCGCGTCTAGGTGTCGAGCCGATGGTCTGGATGTACTGCAACGCGGAGGGCGTGGTGGCTCAGCAAGGCGCCATTCCCGTGCGAGTGCGGGTTGGCGACACCGAGCGGGTGACCGGCTGGTTCGTCGAAACGATGACACTCGAGTCCGTGCGGGGAAAGGCCATCGGTCCAATGCTGGTGGCGAAGGCCATACAGGATCTGCCGTTCAACCTCTCGTTGGGCCAGACACCCCAGATGCGCGAATTGCAGTTCAGCCTGGGGTGGCGCCAGGTCTGCCCTATGGACACCTGGACGTTTGTTCTGAATGCGAGCCGAGTGCTGGCGGGCAAGGTGCCGAATCGTCCGGCTCGTGCGATCGCAGCTGCTGTATTGGCCGCGCGGCAGCGGGGGCAGTACTTCCGGGGCCGACGTCGACTCAACTGGGTGCCGGAAGTGCGCGTGCTCGACCGATTCGACGCGACCCACGATCGTCTGTGGGAAACAGTGAAGGCCCAGTTTCCGTGTGCGGTCGTGCGTGACTCCTCCTACCTGAACTGGAAGTACGTCGAGCAGCCTGGTCAGGATTTCATCCGCGTTGACATTCGACGTGGAGGCGAGCCGATCGCTGCGGCGGCATTACTGGTCATGGAGCCGGACCACGCGTACGGGTACCGCCGTGGGTTCATCGTCGACCTCGTGGTCCCGGCTCGAGACGCCGACATCACGTGGGTGGTACTGGATGAAGTGCGCAAGCTGTTCCTGGCGCGCAGTGTGGACCTGGTCGTGTTCCACGTGGTCAGCGCGCCGCTCACTCGCGCTGTGGAGTCCTTTGGATTTTTGCGCCGCGAACCGCAGCGATTCTTCCTGATCGCGCCTGGCGATATGCCCGCTCCAGCGGTCGCACTGGCTCTTGGCCAGGAGAACTGGCTGATCACAATGGGCGACTCGGATATCGACAGGCCATGGTAGGTCACCGGGGCGATTCCGATATGGACCGGCGGGGGGTCAGATAGATGTGCGGCATCGCCGGACGGCTCAACTTCCGCTCGGGAGCACCGGTGCGCCCTGATCTCGTACAGGGCATGTGCGACCTCATCGCACACCGGGGTCCGGACGGTGCAGGCGTGTGGACCGCCGGCGCCATCGGGCTCGGCCATCGCCGGCTGGCGATCATCGATCTCAGTCCAGCCGGCCGCCAGCCGATGCTGTCGATCGACGGAAAGCTCGTCATCACGTTCAACGGCGAGATCTACAATTTCGCCGAGCTGCGCCGCGACCTCGAAGCTCGCGGCCATCGGTTCGTCTCCCGGACCGACACGGAGGTCATCCTCGCGGCGTACCGTCAGTGGGGTGTCGGCTGCCTCGCCCGCCTTCGAGGCATGTTTGCCTTTGCGATCTGGGACACCGACGAGCGATCGCTGTTCATTGCGCGAGACCGTCTCGGCAAGAAGCCTCTCCACTACCTGGTCGACACCGACGGCATTGCATTCGCGTCCGAGCCAAAGGCGTTCCTCGCCGATCGCGCCTTCGAGCCGCGGCCGAACCCTCAGGCCATCTCGGCGTATCTGTCCTACCAGTACGTACCGAGTCCGATGTCAGCCTTCGAGGGCGTGCAGAAACTGCCGCCAGGGCACTTCCTGACCGTCCGGGACGGCGTCATCAAGGTCGAACGCTACTGGAAACTGTCGTACGCCACCAAACGCCAGATCAGTGAATCCGAGGCGTGCGAGGAGCTGGTGGCACGGCTGCGGGAGGCTGTCCGGCTGCGCCTCGTCAGCGATGTGCCTCTGGGCGCGTTTCTCAGCGGCGGCATCGACTCCAGTGCGATTGTGGCGCTGATGGCCGGCTTGAGTGACACGCCAGTCAGGACGTTCTCAATCGGCTTCGATGAAAAAGAGTTCGATGAGCTGCCGTACGCACGCCTCGTTGCCGAACGATACTCGACCCAGCATCACGAGTTCGTCGTGCGGCCGCAGGCGACCGAGATTCTCGACAAGCTCGTCTGGCACTACAACGAGCCTTACGCGGACCCCTCGGCGATTCCCACGTATTACCTCGCCGAGCTGGCACGGCGCCATGTCACCGTCGCGCTCAACGGCGATGCCGGCGACGAGAATTTCGCCGGCTACCGCCGGTACGTTCCCCTGAAGAGGGCCGAGCAGTTCGATCAGCTGCCTTCCGCGGTCAGACAGGTCGTCGGCGCCGTGGCCAGACGGGCGCCTGCGCCGCTTCGGTCCGACTCGGTGATGTATCGAGGCCGCCGCTGGCTGCGCCGGCTCGCAGATACGCCTGAGGGCCGGTACAACAGCCGCGTGGCCGTGTTCGATCCCGATCTCAAGGCGGAGGTGTGTGACCCTGCATTCTTTGCGGCCACCGACGGGGCGGGTTCGAGCGCGTTGCTGTTGCAGGCCTTCGCGGCATCCGATGCTACCAGCACGGTCGACGCCCTGCTCGACGTGGACGTCACATACTACCTGGCAGACTGCCTGCTGGTGAAAGTGGACATCGCGACGATGGCCCATGGCCTCGAAGGACGTTCGCCGCTCCTCGATCACGAGTTCATGGAGTTCGCGGCGAGCCTCCCGTCCGACTTCAAGCTGCGGGGCCAGACCACGAAGTACATCCTGAAACAGGCTGTCCGGGATCTCGTCCCGCGCGACATCATCGACCGCCCCAAGAAGGGTTTCGGCGTGCCGCTCGGTTCATGGTTCCGAAACGAGCTGCGCGAGCTCAGTGGCGACCTGCTGCTCGACGGACGGCTGGCGGCACGCGGGTACTTCAAACCTGGAATGGTGGAGCGGCTGATCACGGAGCATCGTCAGGGCGTCGCGGCCTGGCAGGACCAGCTCTGGAGCCTCCTGATGCTGGAATCGTGGCATCGCATGTTCATCGACGCACGTCCCTCGGTGGCGCCCACGCTGCCGGAACCTGCGGGGGTGTCGATGTGACCACCATGGGACCCACATCTCCCGTGCGCGTGATGCACGTCGTCTTCTCGCTCGAGCCGGGGGGGATGGAGTTCGGCGTCGTCAAGCTCGTGAACGGGCTCGATCCGCGCCGCGTGCAGAGTGCGATCTGCAGCAC
>JABFSA010000051.1 GCA_013140775.1 Acidobacteriota bacterium
GCACAGCTGCACCTTCTGCACGTCCTCGAAGACCCAATCGAGACGGCTGCCTTCGCGACCCGGACGTTCGTGCCTGACCTTCCCGAGGTCCGTGAAGCGCGGTTGCGGGAAGCGGCCGATCGCCTCGCGCAACGAGCCGGCGCGGACAGCACGCCACCACGGGTCACGACGGAGGTCGTCGTGGGCGCGAGTGCTCGAACGATTGCCGAGTATGCAGACACGAACGGATTCGACCTGATCGCGATGGGCACGCACGGACGAACGGGGATCGCTCACCTGGTCATGGGCAGTGTCGCGGAACAGGTCGTGCGGACGGCGCCGTGCCCGGTCCTATCAACGCGCTACCCGAATCGATACCTCAATTCGTCGTCGAACCCATGAAGGCTGGTGAGGAGAAGTGGCTGTCATGGTGGCCAGGCCTGGCGACGAACGCGCACGCACGTACCAGCTGGCGACGCGCCGACCGAAGGACGGTTCTCGTGTCCGCGGCGGGCATCGCGTCTGTCGCCGCCATCACCGTCGCGGCCCTCAATCTTCCTTTTCCGGTCTTCGGCGGTCTCCTCTATTTCGTCGGGCTTGCAGGCGCCGGCGTGCTCGTCCTTCGCTTCAAACGGCTTCAACGTGAAACAGCGGCGAACGTCCAGCAATTGGCAGACGTCAAACGCGCGATCGACCATGCCGCCATCGTGGCCACGACCGACGTCTCCGGCCGGATCACCTACGTCAACGACAAGTTCTGTGAAATCTCTCAGTACAGCCGCGAGGAACTCATCGGGCAAGACCACCGCATCATCAATTCCGGCCACCATCCGCGCACGTTCATACGCGACCTGTGGCGCACGATTGCCGCCGGGCGCGTCTGGCACGGGGAGCTTCGCAATCAGACCAAAGACGGCAGCTACTACTGGGTGGACACGACCATCGTGCCGTTTCTCGATGCCCGCGGAAAGCCGTATCAATACATTGCGATTCGTGCCGACATCACCGCACGCAAGGCCGCCGAGCATCGCCTCGCCGAACAGGCGGCGCTGGCCCGCGTCGGTCAGATGGCAGCTGTCGTCGCCCACGAGGTCCGAAACCCGTTGGCCGGTATCAAGGGGGCGATTCAGATCTTGATGTCACGTCGGCCCGCGGGTGACCTCGAACTCCCCGTGATGCGGGATGTCGTATCGAGGATCGATGCGCTCGGGGACCTCATCAACGATCTGATGGTCTACGCGAGGCCGAAGCCCCCGCGCCCCACGATATTTTCGCTGAACCGTCTGCTGACAGAAGCCGTGCTGATGCTGCGTCGTGACCCTGCGGGTGCGGGCATCGAGGTCAGTGTTGAGGGACCGGACATCACGCTGACCGCCGACGCAGAACTGATTCGCGCGACGGTACTCAACCTGTTGCTGAACGCAGGTCAGGCGATGAACGGAACCGGAAGGATCACGATCACCGTGTCGCGCCACGACGACCAGTGCGCCCTGGAGGTGCTCGACACCGGCCCAGGCATCGCGCCTGCCCTGCGTGAGCAGGTGTTCGAGCCGTTCTTCACCACAAAAGCACGAGGCGGCGGACTTGGACTCGCGATTGCTCAACGTACCGCGGAGCTGCACGGTGGAGATCTGAGCCTGACGTGCCCGGAGTCCGGTGGGGCACGATTCACTCTGACGCTGCCGCTACGTCCCGTTCCCGACAAGAGTGCGCACTGACGCACCTCAGAACGCGTTCCCGAGGAACGCAAGCATCCGTCCCCACACGAGAACCATGAACCATGACACGAGGGACACGCTCCCGATCACCTTCAGCACAGCCGGTGTGCCGCTGCCCAACGGAAGAGCATCCGCTTTATCCCTCTGCGTCAGTTCGAACAGCAGGACGTTGAGTCCGGCGATCACGAGGAACAGCGCCTTCAGCCACCAGGAGATATTGCTCATGTACTGATCGGGCGTCGCGATCAGAAACACAAGGCCGGTCACGAGGTTGAGCGAAAATCCTGCAACCGCCCATGGCACAAGGGCTCGAAAGGCCGACACAGGCAGGTGCTTCATGAAACCGAGCAGCCTGAGATCCAGCGGACCGATGGCGCCGAACAGAAGCGCCAGTCCGAGGAAGTGCAGCGTCTCCGCCAGCGGCCAGACCCATGGCGTGTTGACGACGAAGTGCGAGAACGCCGTGGACTTCAGGTAGCTGACAACGGATTCGTCGATTGATGTCGCCGCCAACACTGAGGTCATCATCTCGCCGAGGACGTCCATCACATCTCCCTACAGATAGGCCATGAGGCGGCCGGTGGTCGTGGCGATCACCCACATCAGCAGCGAGATCACCGCATAGGTCCGTGCTGCGGGCGTCACTGTCGTGGGGCCGTTGGCAAGGGCTCGCCTGATCACCAGAATCAGGCCGACCGCAACGGCCACGGAAAGCAACTTGATCGTGAAAAGGACAGTCGTCCGGGGATCCGCCGCGAACAGCAACACTCCGGTAAACGCGTTCAGCCAGAATCCGGCCCACATCACCATGAAGAATCCACTCAGCGATGAGATGGGAAGCTGCCGGCCCACGCCGAGCACGCGAAGATCGACCGCCGTACTCGCACCGACCAGCACGGCGAGACCGAAGGTGTGCATCGTGATGATCATTGGGTACGCCCATATCGAGGAACTCTCGTACCCAGGTCGCTAGCCCGCTGTCGTGAAGCACTGTCAAGAAATCGTTCATCCGCGTGTACGCCTTTCCACCATGTCGATGGTCGGAACCGGGTTCGCCTCTCCTTGAATCAGGCGGTGAGCGACGAGGGCGCGCCGATGGCTCTCGGCTCGCTCGACCGCTCCCGCATGCGTTCAAGCCCGAATTTCTCGATGCGGTACCTCACCTGGTCACGATTGATCCCCAGGAGGTGGCCCGCCTGTGTCTGGTTGCCGTGGGCGCGCTCCAGCGCCTGCACGACGAGCTGGCGTTCCACCTCCTCGAGGACCAGACCGTTGGGAGGCAGCGTGAACTGCGACGCCACGGGCGAGCGAACGAGCGTGCCGAAGTCGTCGGCCTGCAGCCACTCCCGATCCATCAGGAGCATTGCCCGCTCGATCGCGTTGCGGAGTTCCCTGATGTTCCCGGGCCATCGATACTGCTCGAGCGTCGCTAGCGCGTCGGGTGACGCGCCCCGAACCCGCTTCTTGAACTCCCGGTTGTACCGATCGATGTAGTGACGGACGAGCAACGGAACGTCTCCCTTACGCTCCCGTAGAGGCGGAAGGGTGACCGGCATGACCTGAAGGCGGTAGAAGAGATCCTCGCGGAATTTGCCCTGCTGCACTTCAATCTCGAGGTTGCGATTCGTCGCCGCAATCACGCGAACGTCCACGCGGATGTCCGTCAGGCCGCCGACACGCTTGAACGTCTTCTCCTCCAGGAACCTGAGCAGCTTGGCCTGGAGGCCCGGTGTCATCTCCCCGATCTCGTCCAGGAAGACCGTTCCACCGTCCGCTGTCTCGATCAGCCCGCGCTTCTGCTGGCGCGCATCCGTGAACGCCCCGCGCTCGTGACCGAACAGCTCGCTCTCGAGCAGCTGTTCTGGCAGCGCGGATGCCGTGATGTTGACGAAGGGCCTGGCGGCACGATCGCTGTTGTAGTGAATGGCTTTCGCAGCCAAATCCTTACCAGTGCCTGTCTCACCGGTCAGCAGCACCGTGGACGCATGGCTCGCCGCTACGCGTTTGAGCAGCGCCTTCACCTGCACCATCGCCGGCGACTCGCCAATGATCGCGTCCAGCGCATACTCGCGACCCTGACTGGACCGCAGGCTCCGGACTTCTCGGCGCAGACGGCTGGTCTCGAGCGCCTTCTCGACCACCATCGACACTTCGTCGAGATTGAACGGCTTGTTGACGTAGTGATACGCACCCAGCCGCATCGCTTCGACCGCGTTCTCGACAGTCGAGTAGGCCGTCATCAGAATCACCGGGGTCTCCGGCGACGACTCCTTGATGCGGCGCAGCACCGACAGTCCGTCGCCATCGGGCAGGCGGAAGTCCAGCAGTGCAAGGTCTATGTCCGCTGATATCTGCTCCACAGCCTCGGCCACGGTTGTGGCTTCCCGAACTGCATAGCCGTCCTGCGTCAGGCGTTCGCGCAGTGACCAGCGAACCAGGTCCTCGTCGTCAACGATGAGGATGTTGGCCGAACTCATGTCATATCCCTCCGGGGAAAATTTCGCGCCTCCTGGGGAACTTCACCCGCTTCGGGCCTCCCTCACGCGCGGTTTACCGCCTCAGAGCAACATCCACGCCGGACCAGAAATCCCTCGCGTCACCTGGCAAGGTTTTGCTCCACAATCAACAGATGAGCGGAACACCTGCATGATTCCTCCACGAACCATCCTCTCGGCCGTGGACTTTTCGGAGACTTCCCGGGCGGCACTGATCTTCGCGGCCCGTCTCACACGGCTCTGCTCCGCGCAACTCCACGTGGTGCACGCCGAGCACCCGCTCCTCGGCGCAGCAGCGCTGCACGCCGGGATTGACCTGGCACGCGAGACTCGGGATGAGCTCAACACGTTCGTGGCAGGCGCACCGCCGACGGCAGCGTGCGCACCGCAGCTCCACACCGCGAACGGCGCGGCTGTGGACGTGGTCCTCGAACTGGCGCGGCAGCTCCGCGCCGATCTCATCGTCGTTGGCGGACGCGGCATGTCGGGCGCCGAACGACTCGCCTTTGGCTCGACGACGGAGGGTCTGCTGCGTCGATCGGAGGTCTCTGTGCTCGTCGTGCCGACGGCATGGACTGCTCCCCGCCAGGACACCAGCGATCTCTCCGGGGTTGGCCCGGTGATCGCCGGAGTCGATCCGGCGGACTTCCCGATGGCGAGCATGAAGGCCGGCTGCGCCCTCGCGACCCTGCTGTCAACCTCGTTGGAGGTTGTCCACGTCGTACCCCACCTGCCGGTGCTGGAGCGGTGGCGAGCCCACGCCGAGGCCGTTGTTCGAGAACGCGTGGGCCTCGCGCGTCAGCAGATGGACTCGCTGGTGCAGGAGCTCGGGTGTTCGGTTCCCGTTGAGCTGCGGGTGGAAGTTGGCGCCGTGCCGGAACGCCTCGCTGAGACCGGGTCAACACGCGATGGGCGCGCACCGCTCATCGTCCTGGGCAAGAAAGCGCGCCACTCTCCCGGTGGCGCACCAGGGACGATTGCGTACCGCGTGCTCTCGATTGCCGACGCGCCGGTGCTGATGCACGTCGGCCCCTAGCGTCAACCTCCTGAGAGCATAGAATGGCCGCTGACGAACCCATGGTGATTCAGCGGAATGTGATTGGTGCGCTGACGGTGCTCTGCCTGTCCCTGGCCGTGCCGGTCACGGCGCACCCGGTGCCGTTCACGTTCATCGACGTTCGCCTGCAACCTGGCGCTATCGACCTGACGCTCGTGGCGCACATCTTCGACGTCGCGCACGACCTGGGCATCCAGCCGCAGGAACAGCTGCTCCAGCCTGGCCCGCTCGCCGCGAGGGGGAATGACGTTATCCAATTGTTTCGAGACCGCCTGCACTTCACGGCTGACGACCAGCCCCTGGGCCGCGGCGAGTGGTCCGCACCAGAGCCCATCCCGGAGCGTCAGTCGATCCGCCTGCGTGCACGGTTCGCGCTGCCTCCATCACCCGGGCGCGTCGAGCTTGCAGGGGTCATGTTTCCGTATGACCCGCAGCACCGAACGTTTCTGAACTTCTACGAAGGTGACGCGCTGACGCAGGCGATCGTGGACAAGGATCGAAACCGTTTCGAGTACTTCACCGGAACCCGTCAAGGCGTCCTCGAAGTGCTCAGAAGGTTCATTCCGTCAGGTGTGCATCACATCCTGATCGGGCCGGACCACCTGCTTTTCCTCGTGGGACTGCTGCTGCTTGGCGGGTCAATCAGGCAGCTGCTGCTGGTGGTCACGGCCTTCACCGCCGCTCACAGCATCACGCTATCATTGGCGGCACTTGGCATGCTCATGCCGCCTGCCAGCGCCATAGAGCCAGCAATCGCGCTGAGCGTGGTGTACGTCGGTGCTGATAATCTGCTCGTCCGCGAAGGCCGCGATACACGCGCGTGGATTGCCTTTGCGTTTGGCCTGATCCACGGATTCGGGTTTGCCAATGTGTTGCGCGACATGGACCTCCCCGCCCGCGCGTTGGGCTGGACGCTCTTCGGTTTCAATCTCGGCGTCGAAATCGGTCAACTGGGCGTCGTGGCGATCGTTGCGTCCGCCCTTGCGTGGGTGCGGCTGCGAAATCCGGTGGTGGGCACGCGTCTGGCGTTCGTCGGCTCGATCATCGTGATCCTCGCTGGGACGTTCTGGTTCGTGGAGCGAGTGTTCTACTCCGGGGGCGCAGTTTGACGCACCAGGTCTTCCCGACGGTGACCTGGTAGCGGGATCGAGAGTCATTCACATGCTCTGGTGGTACTGGGTCGTCTTTGGTCTCGTGCTCGTGGCGGTCGAGCTTGCGACGCCGGGTGGTTTCTTCGTCATCTTCTTCGCGATCGCGGCGATCGTCGTCGGATCGCTCGAGCTTCTGGGTGTCCTCGAGCTGGCGTGGCTGCAATGGTTGCTGTTCACCGTGATCGCGCTGGCCGGACTCGCACTCTTCCGGAAGCCACTCGTCGAACGCCTGGGCCCCAGGGGATCCGCGGAAATGGACACGCTCGTCGGCGAGATCGCCGTTCCGGCGTCTGCAATTCCGCCCGGCGAACACGGCCGCGCCGAACTACGGGGCGCCGGCTGGAGTGTGCGGAACGTCGATACCACGACGCTGGCCGCCGGTCAGCGCTGCCGCGTGGTCGCGGTGCAAGGTCTCATGCTCGACCTTCGACAGGAGTAACCCGTGAATGAAGCCGTCATTGTCTTTGCGCTCATGGCCCTGCTGGCGCTCTTCGTCGTGTTCAAGACAGCTCTGGTCGTTCCGCAGCAGAGCGCATACGTCGTCGAACGCCTCGGCCGCTACCACGGGACACTGAACGCCGGATTCCATCTCCTCGTCCCGTTCGTCGATGTGATCCGCTATCAGCATTCGCTGAAGGAGCAGGCGATCGACATCCCGGCACAGGTCTGCATCACGCGCGACAACGTGCAGGTCGGCGTGGACGGCATCCTCTATCTGAAGGTGCTCAACCCGGAGCGCGCCTCGTACGGAATCCAGAACTACACGTTCGCGATCACACAGCTGGCGCAAACGACGCTCCGCAGCGAGGTCGGCAAGATCGATCTCGACCGCACGTTCGAGGAGCGCACGACCATCAACCTTCAAGTCGTCGGCGAGCTCGACAAGGCCTCGGAGCCCTGGGGAGTGAAGGTGCTCCGGTACGAGATTCGAAATATCGAGCCGCCCCAGGATGTCCTCGCGGCGATGGAAAAGCAGATGCGCGCAGAACGCGAGAAGCGCGCGGTCATTCTGACGTCTGAAGGCCAGCGTGACGCGGCCATCAACACAGCCGAAGGTGAGAAACAGCAAGTGATCAAGGCGTCTGAGGCGAACCGGCAGCAGCGCATCAACGAAGCCGAAGGCCAGGCCTCGGCGATTCGCGCCGTCGCGGCCGCCACTGCCGAAGGGTTGCGGGAGGTCGCCGGTGCGATTCGCACAGACGGCGGCATGGAAGCCGTGCAGCTCCGGGTGGCCGAACAGTACGTGCTGCAGTTCGGGCATATCGCGCAGAAGACCAACACCGTGGTCGTCCCGGCAAACCTGTCGGATGTCTCGGGAATGATTGCCGCGGCCATGAAGGTGTTCGGCGCAACCAACAACCCACCGCAGAGGGCCTCGAACACGCCTCAGCGCTGAAGACCGGCCGTAGTCGCGACTCGCCCGGATGGTAGACGGGGCCTGTACAATGCACGTGCTGTGCTGAGAACCCGGCGGTCGGCGATCGTTCTGTGCGTGGTCGTCGTGGTGTGCGTCGCGCTGGTGCCGGCGCCCTACCTGTCTACCGCGGCGATCCTTGTTCCGCTGGAAGGACTCTTCTCCTTCGTTCACGAAGGCACCAGTCTTCGCTACGAGCAGCAGCCGCTCCCGTCATCCTCAGACGTCTCTCCGCTTCTCGCTCCTCGCGCCCCTCCCGTCTGACGCCATCTCGTTGAGATGTAACGCGACGAACTGCGCTGCCGTTCCAACGGCTGCGAGATGGGAGGATTCGTGTCGATCAGAAAGACACTACGGACGCTCTTCGCGTGCATGGTCCTGCAGGTGGGGGTGCTTTCAGGCGTACCAATGCGCCCGGAACAGATTCGGGAGCTGATGTTTCAGATGAGCAGCCCCAAGGTGGCGCATGTCGCTCCCGAAGAGGATCACGACGGTCGCGTGGACGACCACACATGACACCGCTCGCGTCGCATATAGACTTCACAAAGCGACTGTCTCCCTCTCTTTTCCGGCGGCCCGGCCCTTGCACCACGACGGAGGTTTATGCGCGTCGCCTTCTTCAGCGCCCACCCGTTCGACCGGCAGTACTTCGACGAGGCCAACCGTGTGCATCGTCATGACCTTCATTACCTCGACGCACGGCTGACGGCCGCAACCGCAACGCTCGCGAATGGGCATCCGGCGGTATGCGTCTTCGTCAACGATCGGCTCGATGCGCCAGCGCTGACCATTCTCGCCGCCGGCGGTACCAGGATCGTGGCGCTCCGCTCAGCAGGTTTCAACCACGTGGACCTCACGTGCGCTCGTGCCTTGGGCATCACGGTGTCACGCGTCCCGGCGTATTCGCCCCATGCCGTAGCCGAGCACACCATCGCCTTGATGCTCTCGTTGAATCGAAAGACGCATCGAGCCTACGCACGGGTGCGCGAGGGCAATTTCTCGCTCGATGGACTGCTGGGCATCGATCTGTTCGGTCGCACCATCGGTATCGTCGGCACAGGGCGCATTGGGACGGTCGTCGCACACATCGCCCGCGGCTTCGGCTGCCGGGTCGTGGCGTACGACATCGCCCCGAGTGCGGAGTGCGGTGCTCTCGGCGTCGAGTATGTCTCGCTCGACCAGCTGTGGGCTCAATCGGATGTAGTAACACTGCACACGCCGTTGACTCAGGACACGCGACACCTGGTCAACGCACGTGCCATCTCAGCGATGAAGCCCGGGGTCATGATCATCAACACGGGGCGCGGAGCCCTGGTCGATACCCGCGCCCTGATAGATGGCCTGAAATCCGGCCATCTCGGCGCCGTTGGTCTGGACGTCTACGAAGAGGAAGAGAACCTCTTCTTCGAAGATCACTCGTCCCACATCATGCAAGACGATGTGTTCGCGCGTCTGCTGACGTTTCCCAATGTTCTGGTGACGGCACATCAGGCGTTCTTCACGCAGGAGGCGCTTCGAGCGATCAGCGAAACGACGCTCGACAATATCTCAGCGTTCGAACAGCATCGACGGAACGGGCATGAACTGACACCTCCCGAGCCAGATCCTCATCCGCGCGTGACCTGAGGAGTGAATGCTCTGCGTTCAGCGCCGCACGTTGTAGGCAATGTCTTGCAAGTCGAACTCCCCGTAAGTGAACTCGCCTTCCGGCAGAGACCACCGTGCCTCGCCATGGGCGGCGAGCCGGACCGGGCCAAAGTCACGATAGTTCTGGAGGGGCGTCGAGAATCGTAGCTGCGTAAAGGCCTTGCCGTCGGGAGACGCCCTCGAGCGGTCTTCTGAAATGAAGTTGACCAGCACGCCGTCATCGTCGAAGAAGAGCGTCGCGCCGATGGTATGCGCACCATGTGTAAACCGTGCGCGTGCCGTTCGTTCGTCCACAGGCTGCCACGCGATCCCCGGCTCGACGAGCGTCGCAGGCGCCAGCACACACATGTCGTTGAAGAGCGTCACGGTTTCGGATCGATCCATTTCCTCGCCGCTGGCATTGGCCATTGACACAGCGCCGAGCACTTTGACCTGCATCGTGGCGTGGCCACCGAACAGCCGGTGGAACACCATGACTGGCACGCCGGACATCCTGGCGCGCATGAGAAAGAGCCGCGTGGGCTGATCGACGAAGCTCTGTTGCGTCGCTTCGAACGGCATCCACGCTGCGTCCGGAGCGCTACGAATACGGCCGGTGAAGTGCAGACGATAGTTCCGCACTCTGGGGCGGCCTACTGTATTTGTGACTCGCAGATAGCGGCGCACGGGCGGTGGCAACGGATCCAGGTCTGCTTCCGTGACGACCACGTCTTCAATCGGGCGCCGAAGTCCATCCACCACGTCCCGCTCAAACGCGGATTGGAAGCTTCTCGGGCCATCGATGAACCATCCCAGCAGGACTACGGTCAGTAGCAGTCCGTTGGCGATGGTTCCCGCCCACGCGTCGCGCCATGCCAGGACGATCAGGACCTGCGAGAGCGTCAACGCGACAGCGCCAATCATCCAGGTGTGCCGCCAGGCACTCGCAACCCCAACGGCGCTCCCCAACACGAGGAAGGAAGCGCACAGCCACAACAACCCGACCGGGCGCGAAACGGAGAGCGTGAGCTGCGGCAGTTCGGCGTAGCCACACGACTTGGCAAATCCCATCAGATGGATAAGGCCGTGTCCGGCCAGGACACAGGCAACGATCCAACGGACCATCTGTATACTCCCGTGGAAGACGTGCGGTGATTTCTCCCCGCTCGCCAAATGAGGCGGGACGGGGTCACAATTAGATCCACACTTGCGAGCGTTCTGACTCGGGCGTCATTGGCACTGTGGCACGGAGATGACTCCGACCACGAGACATTCTTCGGCGAGGTGAGGAATGCGGGTGTCCTTTCAACCGACGATGGGGTCACCCGCCACAACGCGAGTCACGCGGGCGGTTCGGACCGTGGAGCCCTGGGGTGGCCGAGCCGGCGCGAAGTCCGGTGGCATCGACCGGCGGCTCGCGAATATCCTGCAGCGCATCGTCGCCCCGGCCGGAGTACGGGTAGAACTCTGGGACGGCCACGCCCCCCTCTCTGCCCCTCAGAACCCGCTCGGCTCCATGGTCGTCGGTGACCGCCGAACGATCCTCGGTCTCATCGTGAATCCGGATATCGCGTTCGGCGAAGCCTACATGGCAGGGCGACTGCAGATTCGAGGTCCGTTCGAGCCTGTGCTCGAAGCCCTCTCTCGCTTGTCACTGCCATCCGGCTCCTGGCGTGAGCGACTCGCGTCAGCGATGGCGGTGCCGAACACACTGAACGGCGCCCGACGGAACGTGCATCATCACTACGACCTCGGCAACGACTTCTACGCTCTCTGGCTGGACCGCGAGCTCGTCTACACCTGCGCGTTCTTCGATCGTCCCGATGTGGGACTCGAGGCTGCGCAGCGAGCGAAGCTGGATCGCGTGTGCCAGAAGCTCCAGTTGCAGCCGGGTGAAACCGTCGTGGAGGCGGGATGCGGCTGGGGGGCACTGGCCCTGCACATGGCGAGGCACTACGGAGTGCGCGTCACGGCCTTCAACGTGTCAAATGAACAGCTGCAGTACGCGCGCGCTCGGGCTGAACGTGAGCACCTGACCGATCTGGTCACATTCATCAACGACGACTACCGCAACGTCCGCGGCCGATTCGACGCGTTCGTCTCGGTTGGCATGCTCGAACACGTCGGGCTCGCCCACTTTCATTCGCTGGCCACGGTGCTTCACGACACCGTGAAGCGCGACGGCGGACGAGGCCTCCTGCACTTCATCGGACGCGACACACCCCGGCCGTTGAACGCGTGGATTCGTCGCCGCATTTTCCCAGGGGCGTACCCCCCGACGTTGGCTGAGGTCTCGACACGGGTGCTGGCACCCGCAGAGATGTCGGTCGTGGACGTCGAAAACCTGCGGTTGCACTACGCACAGACGTTGGCTCACTGGAGTGAACGATTCGCGGCCGTGAAGGATCAGGTCAGCTTGACGTACGGCGACGCGTTCCAACGTGCGTGGGAACTCTATCTTGCAGGCTCGCAGGCGGCGTTTGCCACTGGCTGGGTTCAGCTGTTCCAGGTGGTCTTCGCACCTCGCGAAGGGGCGCCGCCCTTCTGGACACGCGATGTCATCCCGCACACCAGCCGAGCGATCGATGACCCGTTGTGATGCGCTGATTGTCGGCGGAGGTCCGTCAGGCTCGACGTGCGCATGGTTGCTCCGCCGCGCCGGCTGGAACGTCATCGTGGCAGACCGTGCACGCTTTCCGCGAGACAAGGTGTGCGCCGGGTGGCTGACGCCAGACGTGTTCCGCCTGCTCGAACTGGAGCCACAGGAGTATCGAGCGACGGGCGCTACTCTCCAGGACATCAGTGGCTTTCGCACGGGGCTGATCGGCGCGCCGCTCATCGATACCCATTACTCGCACGTCGTGAGCTACGCGATACGACGTCGCGAGTTCGATGCGTTCCTGCTCCATCGTTCACAAGCGCAACTGTTCGAGGACACGGCGGTGCACACGATTCGCCCGTCCGGAAAGGGTTGGGTCGTCAACGACGAGATTGAAACGCCTCTCCTCATCGGCGCAGGCGGCCATTTCTGCCCGGTCGCGAAATACCTCCGTGGCGCCGGTGATACCGAGATTCCGGTCGTCGCCAAGGAAGCCGAATTCACACTCAACCCGGATCAGACGCACACAGTGTCCAGAGTGCCCGAGCTCTTCTTTTGTCGCGACATGGAGGGCTACGCGTGGAGCGTCCGGAAGGGCGACTATCTCAACGTCGGGATCGGACGACGAGGCAACGCGGGATTCGCTCGTCACGTCGCCGATTTCATGGCGTTTCTCGAGCGGCGACAGACGCTGACACCCGGCTCACTCGCCAGGTGGCACGGCCATGCCTATATGGCATGGGGCGCAGGTGCGCGTCCGCTGCTCTCCAACGGGGTGCTGGTCATTGGCGATGCGGCAGGACTGGCCTACCCGGAAAGCGGCGAAGGGATCAAACCGGCGATCGAGTCTGGACGGCGGGCTGCGGAAACACTCATCGCGGCAGACGGCCGCGTCGATGTCGAGGCGTTGCAACCGTATGCGGATGCGCTGCGTCGCCTGCACCCCCCGATCGCACGTCACTCACGACCGGTTCAAGCAGCACTCGCTGCTGCGGGTCGAGTGCTACTGCGCTCGCCGATGTTCACCCGTCACGTCGTGCTGGATCGCTGGTTTCTTCGAGCGGTCGAGGGCACGTGAGCCCCGACCGTTGGTGAGCAGTTGCTCACACTGATTCGTCATCGGTAAGGTCGTATCTCGCCCGAATGGCGCTCACGATTTCTGGCACTGCGTCGCTCTCCACACCAACCCGGTATCGGCGCTCCTGCTCCCGCAGCTCCTCGGCGAGCGCGTAGTCCCCAAACACGTCAGCCATCCAGCGCGAGAAATCGCCGCGCCGGAGATAACCGTCGCAGCTGCCTTCAGCCGCAGCCTCGAGCGCCTGCACAAACTGCCGCAGCGTTCTCGCGCGATGCGAGGCCACGCCATTCGGAGCGAACTGGAAGGCACGGCTCTCGGTCACCGGCACATCCGCATACTTCTGCCGATGCCTCACGTGCGGTGTCAGACGCTGACCGATGGTGAAGAGCTTCAGTTCTCCCCCGGATTCCTCCGTGACAGGGAGCACGACGGCCTGACCGAGAGACAGATGTCCCAATGCCGACCATCGCGCTCGAGACGCGGGCGCCGTCTCACATGAGGTGCAGCGCTTGAAGAGCTCATCGATCTCGGCCGGGTTCGATTCGCAGGTTACCAGGATGACGTTCGTGGCATCGAGCAGCTCCCTGGGCAGCCGCGACGCAAAGTAGGTGACGACGGTATTGCCGTTGGTGTCGAGATCGAGCAGACGCGACGTGCCGGCGCCGTGCAGGAAGTAATGCGCTTCGTCCAGCAGGATACGGTGTGGCAGACCCGTTCGGCGTCGCATCGCGTTCAATGCGGGCAGCACGGAGCGGATGTAGTCGATTTTCTCATCCTGCTCGACGTGTGACAGATCGATCACGACGCTGCGATCCGGATAGCGCAGCGACTCCAGCAGTTCCCTCGGCATTGGCGGGGGCTTTTCCCCTCCCAATACCGTGACGCCAGGGAGCGCTTCGAGCGAACGGTAGTCCCCCTCAGGGTCGATGACGCACATCGAGTAGCCATGCAGGATGAGCTGCTCGCACAGGAGTCCGGCGAGCCATGACTTCCCTGACTTGGCATCGCCCGCAATAAGGACATTCCGGTCGCGCACCGCCAGCGAGAACTCGTGTCCGTCCTCCGTGTACCCGAGACGCAGCTGACGCCGGGCCTTCGGAGGAACCGGAAGGTGGCCGGTCGCCGCGAGACGCCGGATATATCCAGCAACGGCCTCCGGGCCCACACCCGGAATCGTAACGTCCGCGGCGTTCTTCAATGCGTCGCTCCCCCACTCCACGGCAGCGCCCACCTCGGCCAGTTGCAGGAGTGCGTGGTCGTTCTCCGCATCCCCGACCGCGACAGTATTTCTTGCCGACAGACGCAGCGTATCGAGCGCCGTGTGCAGTCCCGTCGCCTTGCTGACCCCCTGAGGAAGCGTCATCACCCGGCCCCGGTTGAACAGCAGCACCAGCGGCAGTTCCAGTGAGCGGATCGCTTCCAGCATCCGGAGCGCATCGTCTGCCGAGCCGTCCACGAGACAGTCACCAGGCATGACGTGGATACCGCGTGCCCGCATTTCAGACAGGAACGCCTTCGAAACAGGCGGAGCCAGCAATGAGGTGTGGCCGCTGTGGGGAAAGTGCAGGACGGCGCCGTTCTCGGCGACGACACCGTCAACAAAGTGCAGGTCGCCGGCCACTCGGCGCAGCTCGCTCAGAATTCGCCCCGTCACGAGCAGCACAGTGATGCCGCACGTTCTGGCCTCAGCAATCGCCTCGCGCACCGAAGGGTCGAGCTCGTCGCCCCTGGCGATCGTGCCGTCGTAGTCGAGAGCAATCACCGAGAGCTTCATCCAGGCTGACTCAAGGGCTATTCAGTCGCTGCAAAGGAACGGCCACCGACATGCGGCCGGAGTTGGCCCGGAAATGGAATACGGGATGACTGAAGGTAACAGTTGCAGGTTCGAACCGCCATTTTTTCCCGTTTTGGTCTTTGGCTCCATCACTGCCCTGTGACATGCGCGGCGACGTGCTCCGGGCTCCGTCATTTGCACCGGTCGCTGACGGAGGGCTGCCGACAGTGATCACGGAAGACCAGACAGCCGTCATCGACTTCCTGTCGTCGCCATCCGCCTACGGAGGCGCCAGCGTGGAGAAGATCGACACGCACACCGCCGTCGTATTCCTCTCGGGCTCCTGTGCTCTGAAGCTCAAGCGTGCTGTGCGATTCGACTATCTCGATTTTTCGACGGTGGCTCGGCGGAAGGAGATGTGTGAGGCAGAAGTTCGTCTGAATCGCCCGGCCGCGCCATCCATCTATCGAGACGTCACGGCTGTGACACGTGAGATGGACGGTTCTCTGGCAGTGAACGGCAACGGGGTTCCTGTCGAATGGCTCGTGCGTATGA
Organism: Acidobacteriota bacterium; assembly: GCA_013140775.1. Taxonomy (GTDB): domain Bacteria; phylum Acidobacteriota; class Vicinamibacteria; order Vicinamibacterales; family UBA2999; genus JABFSA01. Next base: position 15,447 of record JABFSA010000051.1, read on the forward strand.
ATCGTTTCAACGAGGAGTACCTCTTCGATCGTCTGGCAGAGCGTCGCCAGCTCGAGCGTGCGGTGATGGCACCTCTGGCGTCCGCGATCGCGCGCTTTCACGCTACCACCGACCATCGATTCGACCATGGCGGCCACGTCGGCATGCAATGGGTGATTGACGGCAACGAAGCTGGTTTCAAAGAGTTCGGCACGAGCGTTTTCGATCCCGAGACCCGCAACCGGGTCACCAGGCCGCCACGTCTGAATTGACTCGCCGGGCAGATGAACTCGACGCGCGGCGCCGCGCGGGATTCGTGCGGCAATGCCACGGTGACCTTCACTTGCGGAACGTGGTCTTGCTCGATGGGCAACCCACGCTCTTCGATGCCGTCGAGTTCAACGACGAAATCGCCTGCATTGATGTGCTCTACGACCTTGCGTTCCTCTTGATGGACCTCTGGCATCGGCGTCTACCGTCGCACGCCAACGCGGTCTTGAACAGTTACCTCATCGAAAGCCGCGACTGGGAGGGACTTTCCCTGCTGCCGTTGTTCCTGTCCTGCCGCGCCGCTGTGCGGGCAAAAACCAGCGCGACGGCTGCGAGTCTGCAACGCGAACCAGAGGCCGCGCGTGAGTTGCAACAGGCCGCCCGGGAGTACCTGGACATGGCGGACCTGCTTCTTCGTCGGGAGCAACCATGCGTGGTGGCCATCGGGGGCTTCTCTGGTTCCGGAAAATCGACGCTGGCTCGGGGTCTCGCGCCGCTCCTCGGCAGGATTCCCGGCGCAGTGGTCCTCCGCACCGACGAGATCCGCAAACAACTGCAGGGCCTATCTTCGCTTGATCGCCTGGAGCAGGACGACTACACCCCGCACGCATCGGAGGCGGTTTATGCGACCGTCCGTCGCCGCGCCTGCATCACGGCCCGCGCGGGGCACTCTGTCATCGTGGATGCGACGTTCACGGATGCCAGGGAGCGAACCGCACTCGAACAGGTCGCGGCCGACACATCGGTTCCCTTCGTTGGATTCTGGCTGGAGGCCGGTCCGGCAACGCTGATCAACCGGGTTGAACGCAGGCAGGCAGACGCGTCCGACGCCACGACGGATGTCGTCCGTCTGCAACTCGCCAAGGGCGCGGGGACTGTTCACTGGCACCAACTTGACGCGTCGGAAACACCCGATTCCATCCTTGAACGTGCCCGAATCTGCCTGGCGGAGCAGCAAGTGGTGACTCGACCACGCGCCTAGCTCAGCACGGGTCTGGCACAAGGTGTGCTCGCATACCAAGGTTATGGCAGTGCTGAATCACGTTCAGGTCATTCCCACGACGTCCGCCGGTGACGTCTGCCGACGCATCAGCGAGTCACTCGATCGCCGAGCGGACCTCAATGCCAGATACGTGAACGTGGGGATAGAGGGTTCGATTGCAACCTTGACGGGACACGTTTCATCGTGGAGTGAACGGATGGCCGTGGAACGTGCCGCCGCAGATGCACCGGGCATCAGTCACGTGGACAATCGCCTCGAGATCACAGGCACCCCGCTCTGACACACGCCAACCACGACTGACTGAAAAACACCAGGACTCGGTTCAATCGTAGAGTCCGGCTTCAGCCGGACCAGCGAGTTCAGCGAGCGGCAGCATCACCGTCGCAACCGTTCCTCCCCCCTCCGGGCAATCGACGACCAATGAGCCCCGGTGCGCTTCGATGAACCGTCGCGACGTGACGAGTCCGAGGCCGCTGCCGCGAACCTTGGTCGTCAGGAAGGGCGTGAAGATCTTTTCCCGAATCTCAGACGGAATGCCCGGACCCGAATCCGCGAAATCGATTCGACACGCGTGATCCTGCCTGGTGAAGCTGACGTGAAGGGTGCCGCGGCCTCCCATGGCCTGCGCACCGTTGAGCAGAAGATTCATGAACACGATCTTGAGCATCTCGGCATCGCCCAGAACCAGCGGGGCCGCGCCCTGAACATCGACACGAATGTCGCGCAGGAGGGGATCGTTCGTCAGCAGATCTGCCGTCACGGCAATCAGCAGCGAGACATCGAGAGGTGAAGGCCGTGGCTTGGGGGGCCTGGCGAACATCAAGAGGTCCTGTACGAGCCCATTGAGCGCGTCGATTCGGGCGATCACTTCGCGGATGACGCTCCCGTCTTTGCTCGCGTCCTGGAGCCGGCCGCCGATCACCTGCACCGCGCCTCGAATCCCGGCGAGGGGGTTCTTCACTTCATGGGCGATCACCGCGGCCATTTCTCCGAGCTGCGCCAACGCTGCCTGATCGCTGAGCTTCTTCTCGAGCGCCACGCGCGCGGTGAGATCCCTGAGGATGCCTGTGAACTTCCGCTGTCCGCCAAGCACCATTTCGCCCACGGCCAGGTGCAGCGGAAACGTGGTGCCGTCTGCCCGCCGGCCCGTGACTTCCCGGCCGGCGCCAATGATTCGCGCATGACCTTCTCGAAGGTACCGCGCAAGATAGCCGTCGTGCTGCTCTCGATCGGGCGAGGGCATCAGGACGTTCACGTTACGGCCGATCAGTTCCTGCGCACCGTATCCAAACAGACGCTCTGCGGCCGGGTTGAACGCCTCGATCCGCCCTCGGGCGTCGATCACGACGATGCCGTCCACGGCGGATTCAATCACTGAACGCCAGCGTTCCTCGCTCGCACGCAACTGCTCCTGGAGCGCCTCGCGTGCGGTGAGATCGTGCAGCGTCCCGACGAACTTGCGCTCCCCGCCAATCGACATCTGACCCACGGACAAGTGCAGGGGGAACACCGTTCCGTCACGACGCTGTCCCTTCACATCCCTGCCACGGCCGATGATTCGCGCCTCACCGGTCGCGAGATATCTGTGCAGGTAGCCATCGTGTTCGTCACGATACGGTGACGGCATCAGCATTGAGACGTTCCGTCCAATGACGTCGGACTCGGCGTACCCGAACAAGCGCTCTGCGGCGGGGTTGAAGGTTTCGATAAGGCCGCGGGCGTCGATGACGACGATGCCGTCCACGGCCGACTGGATGATTGCGGCAAACAGCTGCGCGTCGCGGCGATCTGAGCGGGACTCGGTCATCAGGGAGCTACAGCTTAGGGCACGGGACGTGGTCCTTCAACTGGAGGGGTGCGGTAAGCTGAGCCTCGACTATCCACGACTCAACAGGGAGGCAGCGACAGATGGTGGATCTCGGCACGACGAACATACTGCTCGGCATCATGGCCGTTGTCAGTCTCCTGGAGGCCCTCGCGCTCATCGTCGTCATTGGAGGCGCGGTGATGCTGTATCGGCGCCTGTTCAGGCTCCTTGCAGGCATTGAGGAGCGACAGATCGCACCCGTCGCCGCCCGCGTCAACGCGATCCTCGACGACGTGAAGGGCGTGTCGGCGACGGTCAAGGGAGCAACCGATGCGGCGGACTCTGGCGTGCGGCGGGGCCTGACCTGGGTACTCAACACGTTACGTCGGCTCACTGATCGTTCGTGAACTGACTCGGGCGACAGAATCACTTCGCCGGCCCGCGTTTCCAGGAGCCTTCCCCCCCACCGAGCTGTGGGGAATATCTCGCAGCGCCAGTGGACTATTTCAGCTGGAACGCTTCGCCGCGCCCGCCAATCGGCCTCGTTCGCTGCGAAATTTGTTGGCCCCTGATCTGCACGCTGTGCATGGACAGCCATGCACAAGACAGCTCCTGCGCTCATCGTTCTCGCTCTCCTGACCTTCGTCGCGACCCTGGCCGCCAGGCAGGGTCCTGCGCAAGACAAGACCAGCGTCAAACAGGTGATGCTCACGATGACGATTCCCGCATCCGACGTCATCTTCACGGCTGCGTCCGAGCCGCCGAAGGACGAACACGGGTGGCAGGACGTCAGGAAGAGCACGCTCGTTCTCACTGAGTCTGGAGAACTGCTGCTGACCGGACGCCTCGCGAAGGACAACGCCACCTGGATGGAGATGGCACGCGCGATGATCGCGCAGGCCAACGTGACGCTCAAGGCGATCGACGCGAAGGATCTCGACGCGCTCGCGCAAGCCGCCGACGACATGTACGTGACATGCAAGGCATGTCACGACCGCTACATGGAGTAGGCTGCGAGTCACGGAGGACAACATGCGCACGGAAGCGTCATATCTCGGGCTCAGGCTCCCGCATCCGTTTATCGCTGGCGCCTCACCATTCGGGCACCACGTCGATTCAGTGAAGCGGCTCGAGGATGCCGGCTGGGCGGCGGTGGTCCTGCACTCGCTGTTCGAAGAACAGATCACGGAGGCGAGTGGCGGCCGGATCCGCCACATGGATCCACTGAACCCGTCATTCGCCGGGATGCTGGCGCACTTTCCAGCACACCACGAGTACGCGCTCGGACCAGATGCCTACGCCGAGCACATCAGCCGGATAAAGCAGGCCGTCAAGATTCCCGTGATCGGCTCCCTCAACGGGACGTCGCCTGAGTCGTGGCTGAAGTTCGCACGTGTCATCCAGCAGGCGGGAGCCGATGCGCTCGAGCTCAATCTCTACGAAGTCGTCGCCAACCTCGTGACACCCGCCGCAGCGATCGAGGCGACGCTCGCCGGAATCGTCGCCGAGGTGAAGCGCATCATCACCATTCCGCTGGCCGTCAAGGTGTTGCCGTACTTCACGTCGTTCGGCGACATGGCGCGACAGCTCGACAAAGCGGGAGCGGACGCCCTGGTCTTGTTCAATCGGTTCTACCAGGCCGACATCGACATCAAGACGATGAAGGTGACGCCGCAGGTCGTCCTGTCAACGAGCAGCGAGCTGCTGCTGCGGCTGCGGTGGCTCGCCATTCTGCATGGGCGCATTCGCCCTGCTCTTGCGGTCACCGGGGGCGTCTCGGTGCCCAACGACGGCATCAAGGCCATTCTTGCCGGCGCCGACGTCGTGCAGATGACCTCCGCCCTGCTTCGCCACGGGCCGACGTATGTGAGCGCCATGCGTGACGGGCTCGAACGCTGGATGGAATGGCATCAGATCGAGACCCTGGACGACGTACGTGGCAGAGCAAGCCTGCAACGAACACATGACCCGTCGGCAAGTGAGCGAGCGGACTACATTCACACGCTCCAGACCTGGGGCCATTGAGGCACCCGAGGAGGAACCATGAACGGCACCACGGTATACGGACCCGCACACGAGCTCATCGCTCGAGACACCGACAACGATCCCTTCCACGACCCGGTCGTGCTCGGCATCGGTGTCGCCGTGATCGTGATTACGCTGGTGATTGTCGCGATGGCCGGGATCTACTACTGGGGAGCTCTGTACGGCATGCCGTCATGGAGCAACCACAGTTACCCGCCACCGGTGATCTATTGATTCACGCCCGGCGAGGGACTCGCCGTCTCTCGAAGCGTGCGTGCCACCACGGTCGCTGAACCCGACGACATCGCGTCGTAGTAGCGGACGAATCGCTGTGGCTCGGCGGCGTTGTACGGCTTGAGATTCTGGGCCCAGCGAAAGGAAATCGGCTGGAACCACAGCTCCACCTCCATACGAAACGGGCCCTGAGCCCCCGTGGCTGGGACGTCGATACGCACGCGATCGCCACCACCGCGAAAGTCGTCATCGTTCATCGCGTCCCCTCGAGGCACGATGTCCGGACTGACGCCCTGCTTGTCGAATCCCGCTGGCAGCAGACGATTGTCCTTGATGTAGCGAACCGCCGTGAGCAGCCCCGTGGTCGGCACATCGTCTACGCCCACCATGATGTCCTCGTAGATTTGCACCTGATCGGCACTTGTGAGTGCTGCGTAGTGCGGCTCGAAACGTCGCCCATCGGCGTCGTTGTCGTTGCCCGCAATGGAGCCGCCGGCGTTCAGGGCGCCAGACTCGAACACCACCTGACCGCTGCGATCACGGACGGTGACGTGCAGCCATGCCCGGCGCGAGGGGTACGCCGTGGGAAACTTGTGGCCGCCAAGATTCCGGACGGCAATCTCTGCAGACACACGTCCGTTCGTCACGTCGAGGCGATCGATCGAGATCGCCGCTGTCTTCGATTGAAGGTGCTCGATCGTTCGAGACGCCGCCGCCTCCAGCTCCTGCGGTAATGCTTCCACTCCAAGCTCACCACGATACCGGCCCAGGAGACGCTGCATGAAGAAATTGCCGCCGAGGAACACATGCCGTGACACGCCTTCGCGGAAACGGCCAAGCACGCTCGTCATGCGGACAGGCTCGGTGATGACGGGCATGTGGCAGTGCTGGCAGCTCTGGCTGTCGCGAAAATCACTGGCGAGCCACTCCTGGTACGGCATCTGCTCAGGCAATTCACCGAGCTTCTGCCCGCCAGGGCCGAGTGCTGTCGTGATGAGCGTATGGCACGTCGCGCAGACCTCGGACTTCCGTATGTGCTCACTCTCGGTGGGACGATACCCCCCGGAGGAGGTCCGCATGATCCGGTTCTCCCCGTTATCGACTGCGTAAGGCCCAAACTCCTGCCGCTCCCCGGCAGGACGTGTCGTGTCGATGACAAATCCACCCACGAAGCTTTCACGCGTGCCCAGGTTTTCAGCGCGGATCTGGTGGCACAACGAACAGGAGACTCCGTCCTGCGCGAGCCGGTCGATCCTGGCGCCTGAACTGAAATCCAGGTGAGAAAACACCTCCGGCTCGCGGCGCTCGAATCGGGATTGAACGTTCGCCATCGGCATATGGCACTTCGAGCACTCTTCCTCGATCGCAGCACGCGATTCCGGGTGATCGATGGATTCCCGTCGAACGCCGGCCTGCCAGTACGGATCCCTGGCGGAGTTGGCCATCATGCTCGCTCGCCAGGCGATGCCGAATGACACGTCTTCACCCGCGGAGGTCGAGAGCGTGTTGTGGCACGCCATGCACCTGTCGGAGGTCTGAAAGAGCTCGTGGGAAGGCTCGTTCTGACGGGCATCGATGTGCCTGGAGGTCGAGACCCCGAGGAACGTGAACAGCGCAGCCAGCAACAGACGCTTACCAACCATCGCGCAGGCCCCCGTCAAAAAAGTCCCATAAGGTGTAGAACACGAGCTGTGTCGATCGACCCGCCCGATTGTTGACGGGTTGCCGGATACCCAGGTTCACACGCACGTGCTGTCGCTTGTTCAACGTGACCTGCACCTCCGGGACGATGTCCCAGTTCGTACGGGCGCCGGTTTCGAACTCGCGATCCGCGAGCACTTCGAACATCGGCGTCCAGCTGCGGCCGAAACCCTGGTTGGCGGGGAACGTCTTGCCGATGGCCATCCGCACGAACGCCGCTCGCGGAGCCTTCTCGGTATCAACCGGAAGCTCGACGCCGGACTGCGTCTGCACGAAGGCGAGGCCAGGAAGGATCTTTCCAGCGGTCGCAAACGTCTCGAACAGCGTGGTTCCGGAGCCCAACTGCCTGGCGTCGTCACCCGTGGGGATGGCCACCTCCGCCTGAGCGCTCAGAATGGTCCCCGAGGCCAGGCTGCTGTGGAGGACACGTTTGTAGCCTGCGACGAGATCGCCGACTCCGCCCACCCATCCGTCGGGTCCTGCCTGGAAGCCGACGGGAGCGGCAAACTCAAGCTGATTTCTCGCACCGAACCGTTTCTCGTAGAAGAGTCTGTTCGACACACGGCCGTCACCGGACGCATTGACCGCCGTCAGGAGGAGCCACTCGTCCTCGGGAAATGCCTTTTCGGTGATGAGCGCGCGTGGGAAGTTCAGCTCACCGAGCGGCCACTCAGGTTCCGGGCACTGCTCGCGCATGTAGGCCATTACCTTGGCGATCTGATCCGCTGTCAGCGCCTCGGCAAACGACGGCATGATCTCGGAAAACCCGCGACCCACGCCGCCTTCATGAATCACCGCGCGCCAGTCGTAGGTCTTCTCGCGAGTACTACCGTTGCAATCGGAGAAATCCGGAAACGTCGCGGGTAGTTCGAAGCCGAGCGTCGTCTGCGGCTGGCCTCGTCCGCCGGGACCGTGGCAGCCGATACAGGCCGCTTCGAAGATGTCCCGTCCGGTCTCGAGCGTCAGGGTTGGTACGTTGGTACCGCTCGCGGCAACGGTTGACTGCGCGCGCAGCACGCCGCCGAGCCACAGCAGACTGAGTATCAAGAACAGCGCCGTGCGATTCATCGTCATGCGGGTGTGGCGGCACCGTAGCACGACGATCGACGCGGTCCCTAATCAGATACTAAGTCTCAGAATCAGTCTCGAAATGGAGCACGCGCCTACTGCGCGCTGAAGTAGTCGATCACCGCAGAGGCAGCCTTGGACCCGACGACCGCGCTGAGCTCTTCACGCGTGGCGCGGCGCACACCGGCCAGACTGCCGAAGGCAGTGAGCAGCGCACGACGCCGGCGCGGACCAATACCAGGTACGTTATCGAGCTCCGAGCGGAGATCGCGCATGGTGCGCGCCTTGCGATGAAATGTCACCGCAAACCGGTGCGCTTCGTCCCTGATGCGCTGCAACAGGAGCAGCGCGGGATCCGATTCAGACAGAATGATGGGCTCTGAACGGTCGCGCACGAACAGCAGTTCTTCGCGTTTGGCGATCCCCACGGCGACCAGGTTTCCGAGACCAACCGATTCCAGCGCTTCGTAGGCAGCGCTGACCTGCCCCTTGCCGCCGTCGATCAGAATCAAGTCCGGAAATGGTCCGCCGTCCTCGACGATCTTTCGGTAGCGGCGCTGAACGACCTCTCGCATCGCGGCGAAGTCATCGGGGACAGACACGTCGTCAGGGCTTCGGGATTCGGAGTTCGGGATTCGATTGCTCACGACATTCGAGCCCCGGACTCTGAACTTCCGATACTCGCTCCTCTTCATCCGTCCGTCTTCGCACACGACCATCGCGGACACGGTTTCGCTGCCCTGAATCGTCGAGTTGTCGAAGCACTCGATGCGGCGAGGGAGCGTCGGCAACCCAAGGCTGACACGCAGCGTCTCGAGCGCGTCGAAGTTCGCCGCAGTCACCTCATTGAACTTCGTGCGGTATGACAGTTCGGCGTTTCGAGTGGCAAGTTCCACGAGAGCCCGCTTGTCACCGCGGCTGGGCACCGTGATCCGAACCTTACGACCCGCACGCGCCGACAACCAGGATTCGATCGCTTCGGCATCCTCGATCTCGAGAGGAAGCGTGATCTCGGACGCCGCGACGTGCTCCTCGTAGAACTGCTGCAACGCGGCCTGCAGCACTTCCGCCTCGCGCGTGGCGAGGTCGCCGGGCTCAGTTGCCAGCTCGATGCGCTCGACCACCCGTCCACCTCGCATCGTGAACACCTGGATGGCCCCACCGCTCGGTCCGACCTTGAGACCGAAGACATCGCGGTCGCCAAGTCCAGGCGTCGCGATCTTCTGCTGCCGGT